>JBEPVP010000146.1:0-9464 GCA_041690935.1 Rhodanobacter sp. | reverse complement strand
GTCCACCTTCTGCACCGCGTGATCGACCAGCGGCGCGGTGTTGTAGGCCATGAAGCGCTCGGCCTGCGCGTAGTCGTTCGCGCTCAGCGTCCTGCCCTGCGCGGCAACGCCGCCGGACAGCAGCCCCAGTATCACGGCGCCGAACAGGCGCGACTTGCCGATCATCAAATGCATGCTTCTCTCTCCGCAGGAACGGGGTGGAGCGACCGCCGACGGCCGCGCTGACGCCCAACCTTCCGATGCTAGCGCGATCGGACGCCAGCCTCCCTGTGCCAAAGGCCATGGCGCCGCCGCCAACCGACCAGCCGGTCGTGGCTTGACTGGCGTGCGGCCCCCATCGCACGCTGCAGCTTCTGTCCCCCCGGAGCCGCCGTCATGCCGCAGCGCCTCAGAATCATCGGCAACTACATCTCGCCTTACGTGCGCAAGGTGCTGGTTTGCCTGGAGCTGAAAGGGCTGGACTACGAGATCGACCCGATCGCGCCATTCGTCGGCAACGAGGAGTTCTCCCGACTCAGCCCGCTGCGGCGCATCCCGCTGCTGGTCGACGGCGAGCTGGTGCTGAGCGACTCCTCGGTGATCTGCCAGTACCTGGAAGACCGGCACCCCACCCCGGCGATCTATCCGCGCGATATCGCCGACCGCGCCAGGGCCCGCTGGCTGGAGGAATACGCCGATACGCGGCTGGCCGACGGGCTGATCTGGCGGCTGTTCCAGCAGCTGGCGATCAAGCGCCGCATCTTCAACGAACCGGCCAACGAGGCGGTGGTGCAGCATGCGCGCGAGGTCGAGATTCCCGCCGCGCTGGATTATCTGGAGCGCCAGTTGCCGGAGGACGGCTTCGCGTTCGGCGCACTGTCGATCGCCGACATCAGCATCGCCAGCTTCTTCCGCACCGCCTCGTTCGTGCGCTACACCATCGACGCCGAACGCTGGCCGCGGATGGCCGCCCTGGTGGCGCAGGTGCAGGCGCTGCCCGCGTTCCAGAAACTGGCCCGCTTCGAAGACTGCATGCTGCGCCTGCCGCTGGCCGAGCAGCGGGCGGCACTGATCACCGCCGGCGCGCCGCTGACCAGCGACACCCTCGGCACCAGCACGCCGCGCCCCGGCCCGCCGCGCGCGTCCTGACTCGCTGTGCTCCCTCCCCTGCAAGCAGGGGAGGGTTGGGGTGGGGTCCGCTCTTGCCGGCCTGCCGGCCCGGTATTTATTCGATGGCCGCCACGGCGCACCATGTTTCCTTCCCCACCCATCGGAGCAAGTCATGCAGACCCGCACCCTCGGCAAAGATGTCCACGGAAAGCCCGGTCCGCAAGTCTCCGCCCTCGGCCTCGGCTGCATGGGCATGAGCGCGTTCTACGGCCAGCACGACGACACCGAGTCGATCGCCACCATCCAGCACGCGCTGGATCGCGGCCTGAACCTGCTCGACACCGCGGACATGTATGGCCCGCACACCAACGAGGTACTTGTCGGCAAGGCGATCAGGGGCCGCCGCGAGCAGGCCTTCGTCGCCACCAAGTTCGGCATTGTGCGCGATCCCGCCAATCCGACCGCGCGCGGCGTCAACGGGCATCCCGACTACGTGCGTTCGTCCTGCGATGCCAGCCTGCAGCGGCTCGGCATCGACACCATCGACCTGTACTACCAGCACCGCGTCGATCCGACCGTGCCGATCGAGGACACCGTCGGCGCGATGGCCGAACTGGTCGCCGCCGGCAAGGTGCGCCATCTCGGCCTCAGCGAGGCGTCCGGCGCCACCCTGGAGCGCGCCTGCAAGGTGCATCCGATCACCGCGCTGCAGAGTGAGTTCTCGCTGTGGACGCGCGACCCGCAAAGCAACGGCATGCTCGCCGCCTGCCGCAAGCTCGGCGTCAGCCTGGTCGCGTACTCGCCACTGGGCCGCGGCTTCCTCACCGGCGCGATCCGCACGCCGGACGATTTTGACGCCGACGATTACCGCCGCAGCAGCCCGCGCTTCATGGGCGACAACTTCACCCGCAACCTGCAGCTGGTCGAACAGGTGCAGTCACTTGCCGCCGCCAAGGGCTGCTCGCCCGCGCAACTGGCGCTGGCCTGGGTGCTGGCGCAGGGCGACGACGTGGTGGCGATCCCCGGCACCAGGAAACGCTCGCGGCTGGACGAGAACCTGGGCGCCCTCGACGTGCAGCTCAGCCCGGTCGAACTCAAGGCGATCGACGCGGTGTTTCCGCCGGATGCCGCCGCCGGTGACCGCTACGCCAGCTCGATGATGCACATGGTCAACGTGTAAACCACGCGAGCCTTAATTGAGCGCTTTTTGCCGTCATCTTGGGCGACTTGAGAAATCTTCCAACACCTGGTCACCCGGTGCACGAGGGCCCAGTTGCAGGAGCCCTTTGGCGAAGCAGCTAAACTCCACCGCATGAGCACCCCCGAACACTCCCCGCTCGGCAAGGACACCGCCTACGCCGACCGTTACGCTCCGCGCCTGCTGTTCCCGATCCCGCGCGCCGACAAACGTGCCGAGATCGGCGTGGCCGAACCGCTGCCGTTCCACGGCGTGGACATCTGGAATGCCTACGAACTGTCGTGGCTCGACCTGCGCGGCAAGCCCGTCGTGGCGCTGGCCGAATTCCGCGTGCCGGCCGCGTCGCCGAACATCATCGAGTCGAAGTCGTTCAAGCTGTATCTGAACGGGTTCGCGCAGGAACGCATCGCCGACGCCGCCACGCTCACCACCACGCTGATGCACGATCTGTCCGCCGCCGCCGGCGCGGTGGTCAGCGTGCAGCTCGGCGACCCCCGCGCCGCGACGTTTGCGGTGACCGATCTGGACGGCTATCTGCTGGACAACCAGGAGCTCGACATCGGCCACTACGGTCCGCCCGATGCCGACTTCCTGCAGGCCGACAGCAGCGCCAACCCGGTCGCCGAAACGCTGGTGTCGCATCTGCTGCGCTCCAATTGTCCGGTGACCGGCCAGCCGGACTGGGGCAGCGTGCAGATCGCCTATCGCGGCGCGCCGATCGACCACGCCGGATTGCTGCGTTATCTGGTCTCGTTTCGCACCCACAACGAATTCCACGAACAATGCGTGGAACGCATCTTCGTCGACCTGCTGCAGCGCTGCGCGCCGCAGCAGCTCAGCGTGTACGCGCGCTACACCCGCCGCGGCGGGCTGGACATCAATCCGTTCCGCAGCAGCACGCCGGCCACGCCAGGCAATCCGCGCACGGTGCGGCAATAGCGGCGAAGCAGCTTGTGGGAGCGGCTGAAGCCGCTGCTGCGCGCAAGCGCAGCGCCCGCTCACGCGTCGTCGCCGCGTGAAAGTTCAGTATCGGCCTTTCCGCCCGGTAATCGGCGCTTCATATCGGCGGCGCTAGCCTTGACATTCTGACCCACCCACCGAACGGCGCTGCGGCCGTCGCCATGGATCGGTCGCCGCCACGTCAGCGAGCCTGGAGTTCCCCATGACACGTTCCATTCATTCCACCGCGTTGTTGAGCGCCACCCTTGCCGCCCTGTTGCTCAGCGCCTGCGGCAAAAGCGAGCCGGCCACACCGGCCACTGCGCCGGCAGCGCCCAGCACGGCCGCCGGTGCAGCCATGCCCGCGCCCGCCAGCACTGCCGCCGCCGTCCTGCCACCCGCCAGCGCGGCCAGCACCGCCAGCTTGGCAACCGCCGCTTCGGCAGCCGCCCCGGCTGCCCCACTGACGGTGGCCAAGCTGACTCTCGGCAGCGCCGTGAACAGCGATCACCAGGTGACCCGCGCCAGCAGCAGCTTTGCGCCCACCGACAAGCTGATCTACGCCAGCGTCGCCACCGCCGGCACCTCCGGTGGCGCCACGTTGAACGCGAAATGGAGCTATCTGGAAGGCCAGGGCCAGCTGGTCAGCAGCATCAGCCAGTCGATCGCCACCGACGGCCCGGCGATCACCACGTTCAAGGTGCAGAACCCCGACCTGTGGCCCGAAGGCAAGTACAAGGTCGAGATCTCGCTCAACGGCAAGTCGGTCGCCAAGCAGGATTTCGAGATCAAGAAGAGCTGATCGTCCCGCTGCGTCGACAGCAACAGGCGCCCTGCGGGGCGCTTTTTGTTGACCTGCTTTCAGCGCCCGTCCAATGCCCGGCGACCCAACGCCGGATCGTCGGTGAAGAATGCATCGATGCCGGCGTCGAGATAGCGGCGGATCTCGGCGATGGAACCGGCTTCGTTGCGCGTGCGGGGATCGCTGCCCAGCCACAGGTTCCTGGGCTGAAACTGATTCTCCGGCCGGAACGTGTACGGGTGCACTTCGAGGCCGGCCGCATGCGCATCGCGCACCAGCGCCGTGGGTGTAGCGAGCGTGCCATCGGGCTGGAGCGGGATGATCGCGCGCACGCTCGGGCCGATCGCATCGGCATACGTGGCGATCTCGCGCAGACCGGCCGGCGTCATCATCTGCACATAGCCGAGCTTGCCACCCGCCGCCGTCACGTCATACGGCTGCTCCCCGCCATCACCCAGCAATTGCAGCAGACGGATGTGCTTGTGCGCATCGCCAGCAAGCATGCGGCGCAGATATTTCAGGTTGCCGATCTCGAACGACTGGATCTCCACCGGCGCGCCGCGCGTGTAGTCGTGCGCGGCCAGCGTGGCCAGCAGCGGATCCTCCAGCGGCAAGCCGATCTTGCGGAAATACGTGCCGTGCTTGATCTCCGGAATGATCCCGATGACCCGGCCGCACGCGGTCGCTTCGGCCGCCACGAGCGCGATGATCTCGTCCAGCGTGGCAATCGGAAACTGGCCGTCGTCCCGCGTGCCGCGCAGCTGCGGCAGCCGCTCGCGGGCGCGCAGCGTCTTCAGCTCGGCCAGCGTGAAGTCCTCGCTGAACCAGCCGCCGACTTCCTCGCCGTCGATCATCTTGCCGGTGCGGCGCGCCGCGAATTCCGGATGATCGGCCACATCGGTGGTGCCGCCGATCTCGTTCTCGTGCCGCGCCACCATCACGCCGTCCTTCGTCATCACCAGGTCCGGTTCGATGAAGTCGGCGCCGTCCGCGATCGCCCGGGCATACGCGGCCAGCGTGTGCTCCGGCCGCCATGCACTGGCGCCGCGATGAGCGATCACCTGCACACTGGCGGCCAGCGACTTTTCGATAGCAATGATGTCAGCCGGCATGGCGGTCCCCGCAGACAAGGCGAGACCGAAGCATAGGCGATGTCATCAAATGCGCCAGCCACCGCAAGCCGGAATCAGGTTCACGACACGGCCCGTTTGCTGCGACGGGCAAAACCCGTCCGCTGCGTTGGTTGGCGCAGATGCCGGTGTCACAGGAAGATGGTGCGCCCGGCGGGATTCGAACCCACGACCACCGCCTTCGGAGGGCGGTACTCTATCCAGCTGAGCTACGGGCGCATTGATGGCCGCGCGGGGTGCTGGCGACGGACCGGCACCGCGGGGAGCGCAGTATAGCCGAGTTGCCGCGGGGCGTGATCGGCGATGTGGGGGTGGCTTCAGCCGCGATGCTCCCTGGTGGTTGCCATCAGGATCAGGAGCATCGCGACTGAAGTCGCCTCTACAGATTTTCTGGTGCTTTGGGGTTTACCTCAGCGAGCCTTGAGCAACTTGGCCAGCGTGTCCGGCTTGCTGCTGTCGCGGACCAGGTGCGGGTACTTCAGGCCGTCGTGGTAGTCGATGCGCACGGTCTTGTACTCGTTGAAGTTCTTCACCAGCAATTCGACCGGCTGGCTCTTGTCTTTCGCCGCCGCGGTGACGGCCTCCTTCATCGCATCGGCGTCGTAATCCCGGCTGTTTACCGCGACCACGGTCATGCCCGGCGAGATGCCGGCCTTGAACGCCGGGCCGTCCCACAGCACGTCGCCGATGGCGCCGTCCTTGCCGATGGAAACGCCGAGCGAGTAGGTGAGATCGGCGGTATGGCGGCGCGACTCGATCGCCTTCACCGCCTCGGACGGCTTGTCGGTGTAGACCAGCTTCCAGCCGTGCGACTCGATGCCGCCGGTCAGCGGACCGTGGCCGTCGAGCCGCGTGCGCAGGTATTTGTTCCAGTCGTACGGGGCGATCTCGTTGAGCGTCTTGACCACGTCCTCGAAGGTGTAGGTGTTGACGTCCCACTTGCCGTTCTCCATGCCGAAGAACGCCTTGCCGAAATCGTCGATGCTCTTCTTGCCGTCGCTCAGCTCACGCAGCTTGCCGTCGGCGTCGAGCCAGATCATCTGGCCGGCCGAGTAGTAGTCCTCGCTGGCCTGGTAGTTGCGATACGGCAGCGGCGCGCGCTGCGCGATGACCGGATCGTTGGTGGTGTCCTGCACGTTGCGGAAGCTGGTCAGGCCGGGGCGGCCCTTGTCGTAAGTGGCGGCGGTGTAGGCCCACATGTCGTGCGCCTGCTCGGCATCCCACAGGCCCGAGCGCGCGGCCATCACCTGACCCCAGAACTGGGTCTGGCCTTCGTACACCCACAGCAGGGTGTCGCTCATCGGCACGTTGAAATTGGGCGTGGTCAGGTCTTCGCCGCGGCGGTATTTGCCGTCCCAGGAATGGTTGAACTCGTGCGAGAACAGGTCGCGCGCCAGCGCGTTCTTCTTCCATTCGGTGAAGAAGTCGGCCGAGGTGCCGTCCTCGCTGGAGCGATGATGTTCCAGGCCGTTGCCGCTCATCTTGTCGCTGAGCGAGACCAGGAAATCGTAGTGGTCGTAATGATGCGCGCCGTACATCTTGTACATCTGCTGCACCAGGTTCTGGAACAGCTTGATCTGCTCCGGCTTCATTTCCAGGTACTTCATGTCGTCGGCGACGAAGTCCATGTGCACCGGCGCCTTGGCGCCCGGATCCAGGTCGACGCGCTTGAAATACTTGCCCGCATAGATCGGTGAATCGACCAGGTCGTTGTAGCCGATCGGCTTGAAGTGGAGCGTGTCGCCCTCCTTCGAGGCCACCTCCAGCGCGGTGCCGGCCTGCCAGCCGGCGGGCAGCTTCACGCTGGCTTCGGTGTTGATCTGCCGTGCGTAATAGCCGGCCGGATACACGCTGACCGTGTTCCACTGCAGGTTGAGCATTTCCGGCGTCATCACCACGCGGCCCTGACTCTTGTCCTGCGACGACAGGAACTGGAACGTCAGCTCCACGCTGGTCACGCCCTGCGGCACGTCGACGTGGAACGCATACACGTTGAGCGGGTCACGCGTCCACGGCAGCACCTGGCCGTTCGCCTTCACCACCAGTCCAGCCATCTTGTCGATCGGACCGGTCGGCGAGTGGTTGCCGGGAATCCACTGCGGATACAACAGCGTCAACGGGCCGCCGGCCACCGGCAGGGTTTCCTGCACGCGGAAGATGCGATGCGCCACGTCGGTGGCGTCCACGTTGATCTTGAGGGTGCCCGGATACGGCACATTCTGCGGTGCCGGGACGTCGGCAAGCGCGGTGAAACTGGCCAGCCCGAGGGCGGCGACGGCGAGGGCGGAAGCGAGACGGGTGACTTTCAATGCGTTCTCCGGTTGGGCGGGTGGGAGGCCGCAAGGCATCCCCGCACGAACCGAAAACCCACGGTGCGACACGGACAAACTCAGACGGACTCCGGGAATCCATGCAGCCGAATATGGCCACGACATGAATCCAGACAGCCGATGCTAGACCGGTAGCACCGCGCTTAACCCATGCCGAAGGTCACGACTGTGCGCGGCGACTGCTTCCATTCGGTCGCCGCGATCGCATCGTCAGCGTGTTCGCTGATCGATGGCGAGGAATTTCACGTCCCGTCCGCCAGCGCCATCTTGCTGTGCCGGATGCCGTAGGCGAAATAGATCACGCAGCCGATCGCCATCCAGATCACGAAGCGCTCGTAGGTGATCCACGGCAGTCCATAAATCAGCACGGCGGAGAACACGATGCCGAGCGGCGCGGTGAACCATACCGCCGGCGTGCGGAAATTGCGCTGCAGGTCCGGCCGGCGCACACGCAACAACATGATCGAGCCGCAGATGATGATGAACGCGCTGAGCGTGCCGATATTGACCAGCTCGGCCACCTCGCCGATCGGCAGCAGGCCGGCCACCAGCGCGGTGAACAATCCGAGAATCATGGTTGGCCGCGCCGGCGTGCCGAAGCGCGGGCTGACTTTCGCGAACCACGCCGGCAGCAGGCCGTCGCGTGCCAGCGCAAACCAGATCCGCGCTGCGCCCAGCATGAACGCGAACAGCACGCTGGTGACGCCGATCACCGCCGCCACCGCGATCGCGATGCTGATCCAGTGCAGGCCGATCGACTCGAACGCATCGGACACCGACGCTTCGCCGCTCAGGTTGCTGTACGGGGTAATGCCGGTCAGCACCAGCGACACCGCGATGTACAGCACCATCGCGATCGCCAGCGACAGCAGCACTGCACGCGGCAGGTCGCGCTGCGGATGCTTCGATTCCTCCGCCGCCGTGGTCAGCGTGTCGTAACCGAACACCGCGAAGAACACCACGCTGGCGCCGGTCAGCACGCCCTGCCAACCGAAGTGACCGATGCCGGTGCTGGCGTCAACGATGCGCGCGGGGATGAACGGATGCCAGTTCGCCGTATCGATGTAGAACACGCCCACGCCGACCACCAGCAGCACGCCGATCACCTTGATCGCCACCACCACCGTGTTGAAGCGCGCGCCCCACTCGGTGCGCACGGTCAGCAGCACCGCCACACCGACCGACACGGCCGCGGCGATCACGTTGAAGCGGTGCCCGTCGCTGGGCCCGACGATCGCACCGGCGCCGTGCGTACCGAAAACTTGCTGCAGGTAATACTGCATGGTTTGCGCGCTCATGCTCTGCTGCGCCCACGCAGGCAGATGCACGCCGGCGGAGTTGAGCAGCACCTGCACGTAGCCGGACCAGCCGATCGCCACCACTGCGACCACCAGCGCGTATTCCAGCAGCAGATCCCAGCCGATGATCCAGGCGACGAACTCGCCGAGCACTGCGTAGCCATAGGTATACGCGCTGCCGGTGACCGGGATCAGCCCGGCGAACTCGGCGTAGCACAGCGCGGCGCAGGCGCTGCCCATGCCGGCGATGATGAAGCTGAGCGCCACCGCCGGGCCGGCGTTGGCTGCCGCCTGCTGCCCGGCCAGCACGAAGATGCCCACACCGATGATGCCGCCGATGCCGATCGCGGTGAGTTGCCACAGCCCCAGCACGCGGCGGAAATCGCCACGCGTGCCGACCTCCGCCTGCAGCTGTTCGACCGTCTTGTGCCGCACCAGCTTGCTGAAGAAACTCATCGCATGACCCCGTGGAAGCAAGCGGCGATCATAACGAATACGCGCCGATGCACACAGCGCGATGCAACAGCGATCCGGCTGGGTCGCGCAGGGTGGGCACTGCACGCCATGCGGGACGCCATCGCGCGTCGGATGTGCGCCGCGTGGAGTGTGGCCGAACCACGCGCTCAGCGGGTGATGGCGGCCGTGCCTGCGCCGGTTGACGACGGCCGCAGCCAGGGC
>JBEPVP010000145.1:0-9515 GCA_041690935.1 Rhodanobacter sp. | reverse complement strand
GGTTTTTTTTAAACCCCCCCCCCCCCCCCCCCGCCGCCCCCCGGGCCCCCCCCCGGGGGGGGGGGCCGGCCCCCCCCCCCGCGGGGGGGGGGGGGGGGGGGGCCCCCCCCCCGCCGCTCTGCTCCTACTCGTTTCTCACTCCTCTCTACTCATTTCTCACTTCGCGTAGTACTGCCCCGACCCCACCAGCGGCTCCGGAATGCAGAACGTCTTCGAGCGCACGGTGATCGCGATCGGCACCAGCACGTCTTTCTCGACGCCGCCGACGCTGGCGCAGGAGGCCTCCGGCGGCAGCCGGTAATGGATGATGCGCACGGTGTACTGCGGGCAGACGTCCGAGCAGGGGAACTCGGCCACCACCGGCACGTCGCGGTAAAGCCCCAGTTCGACCGTGGTGCCCATCCGCGCGGCCTTGTCCCACGGCTTGTTCGCATACGCCTGCAGTACAGCCGCGTCCATCTGCGACGGCGCGGTGGCGCAGGCGGTGGCGCCGATGGCCATGCCGGCGGCAGCGACGAGTACGGTCATGATCAATGTCAGGCGACGCATGTTCGCTTCCTCACTGGACAGACAAGCAGCCTAGCCGGCGCACGCTGAATGCCGCAACTTACTGTGCTTTCACCGGCTTGCCGGCGCGATGGAAACGCTGCTGCAGTTG
Source organism: Rhodanobacter sp. (assembly GCA_041690935.1). GTDB lineage: Bacteria > Pseudomonadota > Gammaproteobacteria > Xanthomonadales > Rhodanobacteraceae > Rhodanobacter. The sequence goes on along the minus strand of JBEPVP010000145.1, from coordinate 8,857 downwards.
ATCCATGTAGATGTAGATCACCGGCGTCAGGTACAGCGTGAGCACCTGCGAGAAGATCAGCCCGCCGACCACCGCCAGGCCGAGCGAACGGCGCACTTCCGCGCCGGCGCCGATGCTCAGCGCGATCGGCAAGGTGCCGGCCATCGCCGCCATGCTGGTCATCATGATCGGACGGAAGCGCACGCGGCAGGCCTCGAAAATCGCCTGCGCCGGCGGCATGCCTTCCTCGCGCTGCCGCTCCAACGCGAAGTCGATGAGCATGATCGCGTTCTTCTTGACGATGCCGATCAGCATCACGATGCCGACGAAGGCGAACAGGTCCAGCGAGGCGTGGAAGATCACCAGGGTCAGCAGTGCGCCAACCGCCGCCGCCGGCAGGCCGGACAGGATCGTCAGCGGGTGGATGAAACTCTCGTACAGGATGCCCAGCACCAGATAGATCACGAACACCGCCAGCAACAACAGCATGCCCATGCCCTGCAAGGATTGCTGGAACGCCTGCGCGGTGCCCTGCACGCTGCCGCTGATGGTTGCCGGCAAGCCCATCTTCTGCATGGCGCCATCGATGCTGCCGACCGCATCGCTGAGGCTGACCCCCGGCGCGAGGTTGAACGACACCGTCACCGCCGGCAGCTGGCCCTGGTGGTTCACGGTCAGCGCCTGTGGCTCGCGGCTGAAGCTGGCCACCGCACTGAGCGGCACCAGCGCGCCACTGCCCGAGGTGACGTACAGCTGCGACAGCACCGCCGGATCGTTCTGCAGCTTGCGCTCCACCTGCAGGATCACCCAGTACTGGGTCGACGAACCATAGATGGTGGAGATCTGGTTTTCGCCGAAGCCGATGCCCAGCGCGGTCTGCACCTGGGCCATGGTCAGCCCCAGCGGCGCCAGCTTGGCGCGATCGACCTTGACCACGATCGAGGGGCTGTTGAGATCGAGATCGTTGGTGACGTCCTCGAAGCCCGGCAACGCGGCGAACGCGCGGGTGACCTTGCCGCTCCAGTCGTACAACCCGGCCAGATCGATCGATTGCAACGTGTACTGGTATTGCGCCTTGGACTGGCGCCCGCCGATCTGGATCGCCGGCGTGTTCTGGATGTATGTACGAATGCCCGCCACCCTGGCCAGCTTCGGCCGCAGCTCCTGGATGACTCCTTCTGGATCGAGCCGGCGTTGACTGGCCGGCTGCAGCAGCAGCAGGATCGAACCGTTGTTGACCGTGCTGCGCGCGCCGCCAGCACCCACGGTGGACATGTAGCCGGCGATGTTCGGGTCCTTCGCGATGATGTCGACCAGCTGCTGCTGACGTGCCAGCATGCCGTCGAACGAGATATCCTCCGCGCCTTCCGTGTTGACATGCAACGTGCCGTTGTCGCCGGCGGGAATGAAATCCTTCGGCGCCACGTAGAACAGCAGCGCAGTCGCCAGCAGACTCAGGCCAAACGCCGCCAACACCAGTCGCGGCCGATCCATGCACCAGCGCAGGCTGCTCGCGTAGCTGCGTTGCACGGCACTGAAGCCGCGGTCAAAGCCGCCGACCAGCCAATTCTCCTTTTCGTCGCCATGCGCCTTGACGAAGCGGCTGCACAACATCGGGGTCAGCGTGATCGCCACGATGCCGGAGATCAGGATCGCCACGCTGATGACGATCGCGAACTCGTGGAACAGGCGGCCGACGATGCCACCCATGAACATCACCGGGATGAACACCGCGATCAGCGACAGCGTCATCGAGAAGATGGTGAAGCCGATTTCGCTGGCGCCCTGCAACGCCGCCTCGTACGGTGGCACGCCGGCTTCCATGTGGCGCACGATGTTTTCCAGCATCACGATCGCGTCATCGACCACGAAGCCGACCGCCAGCGTCAACGCCAGCAACGAGAGATTGTCGAGGCTGTAGCCGAGCGCGTACATCACGCCGAACGTGCCCAGCACCGAGATCGGCAAGGCCACCGCCGGAATCAGCGTGGCGGACAGGCTGCCGAGGAACAGGTAGATCACGAACACCACCAGCGCACCGGCGAGCAGCAGGGTGAACTGCACGTCGTCGACCGAGGCGCGGATCGATTGCGAGCGGTCGTACAGCATCTCCAGCTTCATCGACGGCGGCAGCCCGGCGCGGAAACCCGGCAGCACCGCCTTGATCCGGTCCACCGTGGCGACCGTATTCGCGCCGGGCTGGCGCTGGATCGCCAGCACGATCGCGCGCTTGCCGTTGTAGGAGCTGGATTTCTGGTCGTCCTGCACGCTGTCCCGCGCCACGCCGACATCGCCGACATGCACCGGCGCGCCGTTGCGGTACGCCACTACCACGTCGTTGTACGCCGCCGCGCGCAGCAGCTGGCCGTCGCTGCGGATCGGCAGCTGCTGGCGCTGGCCGTACAGCGAGCCGGTGGGCTGGTTGACGTTGGCGTCGGCGATCGCGCTCTGCACCTGGTCGATGCCGATGCCGCTGGCGGCGAGCCTGTCCGGATCCACACTGATCCGCACCGCATATTTCTGCGAGCCGTACACGCTCACCTGCGCCACGCCGTCGACCATCGACAGCTGCTGCGCCAGCTCGGTCTCGGCGTATTCGTCGACCTGGGTCAACGGCATCGTCGACGAACTCATCGCCAGGTACAGGATCGCCGAATCGGCCGGGTTGACCTTGCGGAAGGTCGGTGGCGTGGTCATTTCTTTCGGCAGCTGGCGCAGCGCCGAGGAAATCGCCGACTGCACGTCCTGCGCCGCCGCGTCGATGCTGCGATCGAGCTCGAAGGTCAGCGTGATCGAGGTGGCACCGAGCGCGCTGGTCGAGCTCATCGAGCTGATCCCGGCGATCGTCGACAGTTTGCCCTCCAGCGGCGTGGCCACTGCCGAGGCCATCGTTTCCGGCGACGCACCGGGCAGGCTGGCGCTGATGCTGATGGTGGGGAAGTCGACGTTCGGCAGTTCGTTCACCGGCAATTGCGGATACGCGACGATGCCGAACACCAGCAGCGCCGTCATCAGCAACGTGGTCATCACCGGCCGGCGGATGCACAGCTGCGGGATATTCATCGGCTCAACCCGGCCGGGCGGCGGCGGCGCTGCCGTCGACCAGCAGCATCTGACCCTCGGTCACCACTTTCTCGCCGGCCTTCACGCCCTGGTCGATCACCGTGCGCCCGGCGCTGGTCGGGCCGGTGGTGACGGCGCGCTGCTGTACCTTGCCGTCGGCACCCAGCACGAACACGAAGCTGCCATTGGTCGAGCTCTGCAGCGCACGCACCGGCACGCTCACCACGTTGGCGAGCCGCGTGGTCGGCAACATCACTTGCACGAACTGGCCCGGGGTGAGCCGGTGATCGGCATTGTCGAAGCGCGCCTTCAACACGATGGTGCCGGTGCTGGCATCGACCGCGTTGTCGATGAACTCCAGCGCGCCGGACACCGGCGCGGCATGATCGCCGGAGATCGTAACCTGCACGTCGAGCGCGCCTTGCTGCTGCGCGGTGCGCACGGCCGGCAGGCTGTCCTCGGGGATGTTGAACGCGACACGCACCGGCTCGACCTGGTTGAGCACCACGATGTCGGTGCTGTCGGCGCTGATCTGCGCACCCGGATACACCAGCGGCGCGCCGGTGACACCGTCGAACGGCGCGACGATCTGCGCATAGTCGAGCTGGGTCTGCGCCAGCTCCTGGCCGGCCTGATCGCTCTGCAAGGCGGCTTTGGCCACGGCCAGATTGGCCTTGTACAGATCGTAGTCCGCCTTGGAGACGAAACCTTTCAAGAGCATGTCGGCATAGCGATGCTGGTCGGCTTGCGCCTTCTGCAACTGTGCGCGGTCGCGCGCCACGCTGCCGCGCGCCTGATCCAGCTGCGCCTTCAGCAGTCGCGGGTCGATCTGCGCCAGCACGCTGCCCTTGCGCACCAGCGCGCCCGGCTTGAACGACAACGATTCGAGCTGGCCGGATACGCGCGCGCGCAACGTCACCGTCGACCACGCCTCGACTCGGCCGACCAGCTTCAGCGAAAGCTCGAGGTCGCCCTGCGTGGCGGCGGCGACTTCGACCGGTACCGGTGCGGACGTCTTGACGGCGCCCTTGTTGTCGTCACCGGCACGCCGCGCGAAGTGCATGACCAGCGCAACCGCCAGCAGGGCGGCCACGACGAGGGCGATTTTTTTCCAGGACATGCGTGGGGAATTCTCGATCTTCGCGCCACGCATGGTAGCGCCCGGTGGGATGCTGCGCGGCCGGGGAACCGCCAAACCGATGCCAATGCATCAAGCAGACTACAACGCAGCGATCGGACTCAGGTTGACATGACGGCCGGCCGGATCGCCACCATGCCGCGAATGCTAGCCCGAATGACCCCCGCCAATGGCACTGGTCAGTGCCGTGCCTGCGCCATTCAGGACGCACCGTTGTCGCCCTGCTCCAGCGCCAGCAGGTTGTCCTTGATCCGGTTGATCACCGCCAGCGCCTGCTGCAGCTCATCGGGGTCGATGCCGCGGGTGGCGTCCTTGCGCAGGTCGCGCGCGATCAGCTCCATGTCGCCCACGATCACGCGCGCCTGCTCGGTCGTATGCAGGCGCCATGCGCGGCGATCCTTCGGGTCGGGCCGGCGCTCCACAAAGCCGGCCGCCTGCAACCGGTCGATCACCCGGCCCACCGCGATCGGCTCCATTTCCAGGAACTCGGCCAGCTCGGTTTGCCGCAGACCTTCGCGGTGGTACAACACCTTGGTCGCGCGCCATTGTGCGCGGGTCAACCCGAATTTCACCGCACGCCGGTCGAAGTGCTTGCGGAACAGCAAGGTCACATCGCTGAGCAGATAGCCGAAGGAAATGTCTTCCGTTTTCGCCATGACCGGTTGCCACCTCATCGCACCTGGATGCCTGTCCGAAGCATAAGCCGCCCCTCTCCGCGAAGCCATGCCCCTGAAGATCACATGCCCCTGACGATCATCGTCGCCGACATCACCACCTTGCGCGTGGACGCGATCGTCAACGCGGCCAACCCGAGTCTGCTTGGCGGCGGCGGCGTGGATGGCGCGATCCATCACGCGGCGGGACCGGCTTTGCTGGAAGCGTGCCGGGCACTACCCGAATCCGCGCCCGGCGTGCGCTGCCCGACCGGCGAGGCCCGCCTCACGCCCGGCTTCGCGCTGCCCGCACATCATGTGATTCACACGGTGGGACCGGTCTGGCACGGCGGCAAGCATGGCGAAGCGGAGCTGCTGGCATGCTGCTATCGCAATGCGCTGCGATTGCTGCGCGGACACCGCTTGCGCACGATCGCGTTTCCGGCGATCAGCTGCGGCGTGTACGGTTACCCGGCCGCGCTGGCGGCTGCGGTGGCAGTCGGCACGCTGCGCGAGGAGCTCGCCGAGGACGCATCCATCGACGTGCAGCTTTGCTGTTTCGATGAAAGCATGCGCGTGATTTTTCAGCGCGCGTTCAATGCAGCTTCTGACTAGCGTCGAAGTTCGGCTCCCCCACTCCGTTCGCCCTGAGAGGCTGTGAATTAATTGAGATATTCCCGCGGCTTTGTTCCTCCCCTTGCTGCTGCAGGGGAGGTTGGCGACCGAAGAGAGTCCTTCAGGTGAGGGGGTAAAGCTCTTGACTTGGTTTTGACCTGACCAAGAGCTACCCCTCCCCAACCCTCCCCTGCTGCGCAGGGGAGGGAGCAAAGCCGGTGACTCGTCTCTTGCGAGGTCCACCACTCACTGTGTGTCGGCGAGTTGGAGATACTCGGAAGGGACTGTTTACAAGCTCCCGGGATGAACTGAAATTCTCTCGGCTAGCTGAGTTCGGCACTGATCAGTGCAGTTTGAACGGGTACAGCGGCGGGAGACTGCCGTCGTCGTCACCCGCATCCGCACGGCGCCAGACGAAGCCGCGCTTGAACACCTCGGCCAGCTCGACGCCGTTTTGCGGCAGCGGCGCGCCCGCGTACCGGCGCTGCTGCAAGGTCGCGATCGCGGCGCGTTGCCGCTCGTCACCCAGCGCCGCGGTCAGTTCGCCCAGATGCTGGATCGCCGGCCGCTCGGCACGCGCCCATGCCAGCAAGCTGTGCACCTGCGCCGCGCTGTCACCGCCGCGCGCCGCGGCAAGAAAGGCTTGTTGCTGCTGCCGCACCGACGCAGGCCTGATCACGAGCGCCATGTTCGGCGACGGCGGTCGATGGCGGCGCCACAGCAACCACGCCAGCAGGCTGAGCAGCCACAGGCCGGCGCTGCCCAGCGCGATCCAGCGCCACGGCACGGCGTGCGTCTTCGTCGTCGCGATGCCTGCCAGCGCGGCGGCAACGCTGGTGGATGCCGCATTCGGATTGGACGTCTGGACGGCCGTCGTGCCGACGGCTGGCATCACGGTCACATCGTGCGCGGGGATCTTCGCCACCTCCACGCGATCCGTCAGCACGTTCCACCACTTCACGGTGGTCGCCGGGAGGGTCAATGTGCCGGCGCGTTCGGGCACGATGGCAAACGTCTGCTGGCGCCGGCCCACCAGCCATGGCCCGTCCTGGCGCGTGCCGGTAACCGGCTTGTCCGGATACGCCTTGGCGCCGTCCAGCGGCGGCAGGCTCAGCGCGGGCAGGGACTCGAACGCGAGTCCCGTCGCCTGCACGGTCATGGTGAGGTTCAGCGGCTGCCCCACCCGCACCCGATCCTGCGCGCTCGGCCAGCCGTCCATGCTCAGGCTCAGCTGCCGCGCCGGCAGCCACGCACTCTTGCCCCAATCGGCCGGTGCCGGCCGCACGTCGACCGACACGGCCGGCGCGCTGGCCGACACCGGCGTGCTGGAACCGAAGAAACTGTTGGGGTCGTTCGGATCAATCGCCTCGCCCTGGAAATCCGCGGCGGGAATGTCGATGCGCCCGGCATGCTGCGGGATCAGCGCATAGCGTCGCTCCAGCACGTGATAGTTGCGTCCGCCGCGCTCGGCGTCGTAGTTGAGATCGTCGCCGACCCGGCTCACTTCCACGCCATCGAGCTGCGGTGCATTCAGTGCGCCGCTGCTGAGGTTGGTGGCGTAGTACAGCCGCACCACGTAACTCAGCTGCTCGCCGACGTAGCCGCGCTCCGGCTCGACCTGCGCTTCCATGAACACGTTGCGGCCTGCCGCCGCCGCAGTCGGGTCGGGTGCGGTCACCTGCAGTTGCAAGGGCGCGGTCTGACTGGCGGCCACGTTCAGCGCGGGGATCTGCAACGTGCCCACATGCCGGGGACGCAACGCCACGCCGAAGGTCAGGGTCGAGGTGGCCGCACCGTTGACGACGCTGAGGCTGCTGTTCTGCGAGGTGCCGAGGATGCTGAAATCCTGGTCCAATGCGTGCAGGTCCGGCATGTCCATGCCACCGCTCGCGTTCTGCACGCGCAGGTTGAGGGTGACGGTTTCACCCAGCTGCACGCTGCTGCGATCGAGCGTCGCCTGCACCTCGGTGGCCTGCGCCAGTGCCGGCACAAGCAGCAAGCTCAGCCAGCAGGCGATGAGGAGTCGTCGAATCGTCACGGCTGTTCATCCTCGCTCGGCGCGCCGCCGTGGCGCTGTTGGTATTCCAGCTCGAACTTGCGTCGCAACAGCGCACCCGGATCGTCCGGCACGCGCTGCAGGGCGTGCTGCAGATCCGCCGGCAGCCGGGCATTGGGGTCGTCCTTGGCCAGTGCGCCAAGCTGATGCGTCGGCGTCTGCTCCAGCGGCTTGGCCAACGCCTGATCCATCTGCTGCTTCAGCGCCTGTCGTGCCTGTTCCGCCTTGGCTTTCTGTTCGGCCTGTTGTTGCGCGGTCTGCGGCGTGGGTTGATCGCCGCCCTGCTCCTTGCCGGAACGATCCTGGCCCGACTGGCTCTGATCGGACGGATCCTGCTTCTGCGGTTTGCCATCCTGGCCCGGCTGGCCGGACGGCTTGGCACCATCCTGCGCGGACTTCTGATCCTGTGCGTCCGACTTGCCGTTCTTGCCCTGATCGCCCGCCGAGGATTGTCCCTTGCCGCCGTTGTGGCCCTCGTGCTGCTCTTGATCCGATCGCTGCTTCTGTTGCTGCTGGCGCAGCCAGTCCTCGACCGCCTTGCGATTGGCCTTGGCATCGGCGTTGCCCGAATCGAGTTTCAGGGCGTGATCGTAGGCCGCGATCGCTTGCTGATACTGAGCCTGCCGCGCCAGCGTGTTGCCGAGGTTGTACGCCGCGTCGCCGCCGGGCGCACGCTGCAGTGCCTGCGCCGCGCTGGCGTAGTCGCCCGCGCGATAGGCCGCCGCACCGCGCCAGGCCGGGTCGTGTGCAAGCTGTTGCGCCTGCCGGGCATGACCCTGCCGCAGCGCGTGCGCAGCCTGCTGATCGGGACGCTGCCACAGGTCGTGCCACGTCGTCGCCTGCGCCGGGGTCGGCAATAGCGGCAGCACGATCAACGGCAGCAGCAACAGCCAGCCCCGGCGAAACGCCAGCGCCACGATCAGCAGCAAGGGCAGCAGCAGCCACGGACCGCGATCCTGCCATTCGTCGCCCACCTGTCCGCCGGCGACACTGGCGGGCGCGTTGCGCAGCTGCGCATGCAGCGTATCGATATCCTGGTGATCCGCCGTCATCGCCACATAGCGACCACCGCCAGCGGCGGCCAGCGCAGCAAGCGCGGCATCGTCGCGACGCGCCAGGGTGACCTCACCTTGCGCATCACGCAGAAAACCACCGTCGGACAGCGGCACCGGTCCGCCCTGCAGCGTGCCGACACCGAGCACCGATACATGCACGCCGGCGGCGTTCGCCCTGCGTGCGGCCGTGTCGGCCGCGACATCAGCCTGGTCGGTGATCAATATCAGCGAACCGCCGCTCGTCTTGGCGTCGTGGAACAGCGCCACGCCGCGCTCGATCGCCAGCGCGGCGTTGTCA
>JBEPVP010000144.1:0-9534 GCA_041690935.1 Rhodanobacter sp. | reverse complement strand
GGGTGAGTTCGGGATAGCGCTTGATTTCAATGCGCCAGCCCTGGTCGTCGGTGAGATGCCAATGGAACACGTTGAGCTTGTGTTCGGCCATCTGGTCGAGCAACTGCTCGATCTCGATCACCGACTGGAAGTGCCGCGCGGAATCGAGCATCAGCCCACGCCAGGTGAAGCGCGGCTGGTCGCGGATGTGCACGGCCGGCACCCGCACCGCTCCGTGTTGCGCATCCGGGGTCAGCAATTGCCACAGCGTCACCGCGCCGTAAAACAGGCCGGCTTCATCGCGTGCGCTGACGCGGATGCCGGCGGGCGTGACATCCAGCGCGTAGCCTTCGCGGTTCGCCGCCGGGGCGTGCGGGTCGAGCTCGAGCACGATGGCGTGCGTCGTTGCAGCACCGTGGGCCACGCGCAGCTGCAGCCCGCGCGTGTGCGCGATCAGGTCGGCAAGATAGCGGGCGGTCTGCCCGGCGGCCCTGTCATCGTTGGCTACCCGGATCACGGTGCGGGCGTCGACGACAAAACTGCCGCTGCCCACGTCCAGCTGCGCCGGCAGCGGCAGCAGCGAAACCGCCGGCACGCTCGCCGCCTGCGCGGCGGATACGATCGACAGGCACATGGCCGCCCAGGTCAACCACCAGCGGCGTGAAAGTTTGCGCGACAAGCGTGTCATCCACCATCTCCGGCACCAGGCGACAGGATGCCATGCGCGGCACCCGGTGACGCTTAAAAAAAAACGGGCCCGAAAACAGTGGCTCGGGCCCGGAAGGGGAGGTTTGAGCCATCCATGGCTCGCAGCGGTATTGCGGGAATCAGAACTTGAAGCGCAGGTTGACGTAGTACTGGCGGCCGTTGTCGTAGAAGTAGTACGGCTGCTTGCCGATCGCGTCGGTCTTTGTGTAGTACTTCAGCTTCGGATTGTTGAGGTTCATGGCGTCGAACGACACCGACATCCAGTCGTTGATGGTGTAGCCGAGCGATGCCGCCAGGTTGCCCACGCCTGCCTGGTAGAAGGTGTCCGCACGCGCCACGCCGGCAAAGAACGACGAGCGGTAGGTGTAGCTCACGCGGGCGTTGAAGCGATCGTTCTCGAAGAAGGCGGACACGTTGCCGGTCGTCTTCGAGGTGCCCTGCAGCGGCTTGTCGCCGGTGGCGCTGCCACTGGCGTAGGTGTAGTTCGCGGATACGCCGAAATTCTTGCCGATCGGCTGGATGTAGTTGAGCTCGACTCCCTTCACCTGGCCATTGGTGTTGGACGGCACGCTCACCGTGTAGGTGCTGAACACATCCGTTCCGGCGTTGGTGCTGGCCTGGATGTTCTTGTAGGTCTGGAACTCGTTGCTGAAGGTGACATAGTCCTTCAGGTTCATCTTGTACACGCCGGCGGACAGCAGGCCGCGCGGCGCGAAATACCATTCCAGCGCGGCGTCGAAGTTGGTCGAGATCAGCGGCTTGAGTTTCGGGTTGCCGCCGCTGCCGGCGAGGGTCAGGTCGTTGAGCGACACGAAGCCGGCCAGCGCGGAATAGTCCGGCCGGGTCATGGTCTGCGAGGCCGCGATGCGCGCCACCAGCTCGTCGGTGATGTCGAACTTGAGGTTGGCGCTGGGCAGCAGCTTGCTGTAGCTGTTCTTGTAGGTGTTCCAGTAGTAGTTGCCGAACGCCGAGCCGACGATCGGGCCGGTCGACGTGGTCGCGCCCGGGTCGGGGTTGGTGCTGGTGTAGCCGATGTTCTGCTTGGTCTTGACGTAGCGCACGCCGAAGTTGCCGCCCCAGCCTTGGCCAGCGAAATTCCACTGCACGTAGGCGGCGCTGTCCTTCTCGTTGACCTTGTAGACGTCGTTGAAATAGAAGCGGCTCACCGGATCGCGATTGGTGAACTTCGCGTCGAACGCCGCCAGCTGGGCCGGCGTGTAGTACCAGATGTTGCTCGGGAACGTGCCGCCCAGACTGCTGCCGAAGTCACCCGGATAGTTCGCAACCGTCGACGGATAATTGGCCAGGTTGGTCCAGTCGCCGGCCGGTCCCTGGGCGATCTCGAACGGGTTCTCGCGGGTGTGGTCGGCGTAGCGCACACCGAACTCCAGCGACGACAACGCACTGTCGTCGAAGTCCAGCTCGCCGTCGAGCTGGCCCCAGCGTTCCTTGTCCTTGGTCTTGATGCCCTGGCCGCCGAAAATCCAGCCGAATGACGGAAGAATCCCCGCCGGCGTGCTGTTGGATCCGCCGACGCTCCAGTCAGTGGGCGAGCCGGTGCCGTTGATGTTCCAGCTGGCCGGAGCACCGGCATTGGCACCCAGTTCGAGCACGTTCTGCGTCGGGCTGGAGCCCTTGCCTTCGGTGGTGCCGATCTGGCCCCTGAAGCTGAGCCGATCGGTGGCGCGCCAGTCGGCATCGAGGGAGACGTAGCCCGAGCTGGAGGCGGCGCCCGGACGCGAGATCTGATCGTAGACGATGGACGGGTTGGTGTTGCCGGCCACCTGGCCGAACGACGCATTGGTGAGCACGTTGTTGCGCACGGTGTAGCCCGGCTGCAGGCCGCCTTGGTTGATGAACTGGCTGGTCCACAACATGTAGTTGCGGTTGTAGTTGTCGGCCTTGAGCTTGGTGTAGAACGCGTCGAGGTTCAGGGTCAGGTTGTCGGTGGGCTTGAACTCCACGTCGATCGAGCCGCCCTTGCGCGTGCGCGTCTGGGTGAACAGCGTGGCGCCAATTTCCTGCGGATAGTAGACGCCAGCCAGATCGGGATGCGCCACCGCGACCGCGTCGGTCGCGCCAATCTGGTTGTAGCCACCCACCAGCTCCTGTCCATTGCGCTGCAGGCTGCGCTTCTCGTAGAACGCCTGCACCATCACGCCGAACGTGTTGGTGTCGTTCTTCCAGTTGAACAGGCCGCTGAACTGCGGCTTGGTGTTGCCGGGCAGGTCCGCGTACACGCCGCCGACCGACGCCTCGGCGGTGACGTTCTTGGCAAACTCCAGCGGCTTGCGCGTGATGATGTCGACCGAACCGGCCGCGCCGCCTTCCTGAATCCGGGCTTCGGAGGTCTTGTGCACCACCACTTCGCTGACGATTTCCGCCGGCAGCAGGCTGTAGCTGACGCTGCGGCCGACGGTGGTGACCTGGCTCAGCACGAACCAGTCGCCGGTGCCGACGGTATGCCCGTTCACCAGGGTCTGGGTCATGCTGGGATTGGTGCCGCGCAGGCTGACCCGGTCGCTTTCGTCGAAGCCGCCCTCGCTGGCGCTGGCCGAGCTGATGTTGACGCCGGGCAGGCGCTGCAAGGTGTCGGCCACGTTCTTGGCCGGCAGCTTGCCGATGTCCTCGGCGGTGACGATCTCGACATGCGAGGCGGCATCCTTCTTCAACGCCAGCGATTCGGCCTCGCTGTCGCGGATGCCGGTGACCATCACGGCGCCGAGGTTCTTGATGTCCTTCTTCGACGGCTGGCTGGCCGTGCTGGCCGTGTTCGTCTGCGTGTTGTCCTGCGCATACAGCGCGCCCGACAGGCACAGGCTGGCGACGATGCTGGTGGCTAACAGAGTCTTGCGGTAATTCATGATGTCCTCCCCTCAGAGGCTGGTTCGAATCAGGATCGTCATGGCGACGGTCGCGGGTTGGTGTAACGAACTCTTGTGCGGTCTGGCCTGGCGCCGTGTCACTGGATGGCGGTCATCTCACGCTCCCTGCCGCTCGTCCAGAAACCAGCCTGCGGCGCCAATGACACCAAGCTGGCCGTGCTCGATCAGTCGTACCGGAATCTGTTGCAGATAGGCGCGCATCACGCCCTTGTTGAAGTAGCGTTCGGTGAACGTGCTGGCCAGCAGGAACGACTGGATCTGCGGCAGGATGCCGCCGGCCAGATAGACCCCGCCGCGGGCGCCGTACAGCAGCACCAGGTCGCCGACGAAGCTGCCGAGCAGGCCGCAGAACACGCCCAGCGCCTCCACCGCGGCGGCCTCGTTGCCGGCCAGCGCGGCGCCGGTGATTTCCGCCGGGGTCAGCAATCGCGCGGGGCTGCCGCGCAATTCGCACAGCGCGACATACAGCTTGAGCAGGCCGGGACCGGACAACGCATCCTCGAACGACACGTGCGCGCGCTCGCGGCGGAACAGCCGCAGGATCTCGATCTCGCGCTCGTTGCCCGGCGCCAGCGAAATCTGCCCGGCCTCGGTGGCCAGCACCTGCGCCCGCGGTTGACCCGGCAGCAGCACCGCCGAGCCCAGCCCGGTACCCGGCCCCATCACCAGTACCGGCCCCGGCGATGTCGGCCCCGGCGATGTCGGCGGAATCGCGTCGACGATCGCGCGGGTCTCGCCCGCTTCGATGAACTGGGTGGCATAGGCCACCGCCTCGAAATCGTTGATCACGGCCAGCCGCTGGAGGCCAAGGCCGTCGCGGATGTCGCGGATCGACACCGGCCACGGCAGGTTCTCGTTGATGATCGCGTCGTCCAGCACGTAACCGGCGCAGGCCACCACGCACTCGCGCAGGCGGCCCTGCAGCGATGCATGCGGCGTGCCGGCCAGTTGCTCGACGAAATCCTGCAGCATCGCGGTGAGGCCGGCCCAGTCGGCGCAGCTGTAGCGGTGATAGTGCAGCACGCTGACCGGACGCTTGCCGGCGGCGTTGCGCATGACCAGGGCGATGCGCGCATGTGTGCCGCCAATGTCGGCGGCCAGGAAGGGCTCACTGCGCAGCGACCCGGACGCGGTCGACATCGACGCACTCGGCGCCGGCGCCGACGGCTCCGCTGCATGACGCTGGTTGGCGACTTCCCCCACTGCGTTCTCCCGTGATCGGCACCGCCCTGGACCTGACGCGCTGCACTGCCGCGGACTGGTTGGGGGCCTGATTCGGGCGGAGTCTGCTGTCGAAATGACAACGTTGTCAACTGGCTTCGTGGCGATTTCCAAGAGTTTCGATACGGCGCCGCAGCATAGCTGTCATGGCACACCAGGAGATCGTCCTGTCAAGCCCGTGAAATGGGGCTGTGCGTGGTGAGATGGATGAGGCTTGCGGCGCGGATCCGGCATGTCGCGCTGCCGCATGGGCATCCCGCTGCGGCCGGCTGGACGGCCGCATCGGGGCCCGCATCCGCCCGCCGTGGCGCGCGGCGCATTGACAACGTTGCACTTTCCGGGGAATAAAGGGGCAATGCTGTCTGTCCCGGTCATTCGACCGGTACGGCACGGCCGGACTCCGGGGAGAACAAGAGCATGGCAACCACGCTGGCGGCGGCACCGTCCGAACGCACCAACCTTGGCCCGATGCTGATCATCGGCACGCTGTTCTTCATCTTCGGTTTCGTCACCTGGCTCAACGGCCCGCTGATCACCTTCGTCAAGCTGGCGTTCCAGGTCGAGGACGCCTATGCGTTCCTGGTGCCGTTCGCGTTCTACATTTCGTACCTGGTGTTTTCATTGCCGGCGGCAATGCTGTTGCGCCGCACCGGCATGAAACTGGGCATGGCGCTGGGCCTGTTCGTGATGGCGATCGGCGCGGTGTTGTTCGGCCAGTTCGTCAGCTGGCGCGTGTTTGCCGGCGCACTGAGCGGGTTGTTCGTGATCGGCGCCGGGCTGTCGCTGCTGCAGACCGCGTCGAACCCGTACATCAGCATCCTCGGTCCGATCGACAGCGCCGCGCAGCGCATCGCGTTCATGGGCATCTGCAACAAGGTTGCCGGGATTCTGGCGCCGCTGCTGATCGGCACCCTGGTGCTGAACGGCATCGGCGATCTCGACGCGAGGGTGAAGGCGGCCGACCCGGCCACCCGCGAGCTGCTGCTCAACGAATTCGCCGCGAAGATCCACGCGCCCTACTTGGTGATGGCCGGCATCCTAGCGTTGCTGGCGATCTGGATCGCGCGCTCGTCGCTGCCGGACATCGAGGCGGGCACCGCCAACTGCACGCCATCACGCGACGGCGCCGCCGCACCGACCAGCATTCTGCACGTGCCGCACCTGTGGCTGGGTGTGCTGTGCCTGTTCCTGTATGTCGGCGTCGAGGTGATGGCCGGCGACGCGATCGGTACCTATGGCGCCGGTTTCCACCTGCCGCTGGATCGCACCAAGTTCTTCACCGCGTTCACCCTGAGCGGCATGCTGCTCGGCTACGTCGCCGGCCTGCTGCTGATCCCGCGCTTCATTTCGCAACAGCGCTACCTGGCGGTCTCGGCGGTGCTCGGCGTGCTGTTCTCGATCGGCGCGTTCCTCAGCCACGGCTATGTCTCGGTCGGTTTCGTCGCCGCGCTCGGCTTCGCCAACGCGATGATGTGGCCGGCGATCTTCCCGCTCGCGATCAGGGGCCTGGGCCGCCTCACCGAGCGCGGCTCGGCGCTGCTGATCATGGCGATCGCCGGCGGCGCGGTGATCCCGCAGCTGTTCGTGCACCTGAAGCAGCACATCGATTTCCAGCTCGCGTTCCTGCTGCTGATGGTGCCGTGCTACCTGTACATCCTGTACTACGGACTGGCCGGTCATCGGGTCGGTCAGCGTGGTGTCGAATGAGTAGCGCATTCGCTCCGCACCGACCCATCGGCTAGGATGCGCAAGGCGCCCACATCACCGCAAGGCGACGTCAACCCGATGGCGCGACGGGATTCTGCACTTTCCATGCACGAGGTTCAGCGGTTGCGCAGCACCACCATCAAGGATGTTGCCGAACGGGCCGGCGTTTCGCTGAAGACCGTCTCGCGCGTGATCAACAACGAGCCCTCGGTGCATGCGCGCACCCGCGAAAAGGTGCAGCGCGAGATCGATGCGCTCGGCTACCAGCCCGACCCCTCCGCACGCAGCCTGCGCAGCACCCGCGCGTATGCGATCGGGCTGGTCTACGACAACCCCAACGCGCACTACATCATCAACCTGCAGCGCGGCGTGCTGTCGGTGTGCCGCAGCAGCGGCTTCGGCCTGCAGATCCATCCCTGCGACGCGTCCTCGCCAAAGCTGGCGGACGAGTTGCGCGAACTGGTGCGCCGCTCGCGCCTGGCCGGACTGGTGCTGGCGCCGCCGATGTCCGAGCAGGTGGCACTGATCAACGCCTTGAGCGAGGCGAAGATCCCGCTCATTCGCATCATCTCGGCGCGCCAGGATCCGCAGGACGGCTCGCCGTGCGTCTACGTCGACGACCGCGACGCCGCCTATGCGATCACCGAACACCTGATCCAGCTCGGCCACCAGCGCATCGGATTCCTGTGGGGCGGGCGCCAGCATCGCTCCAGCCCTGAGCGCTACCAGGGCTATGAGGATGCGCTGAAGGATTACGGCATCGCGCTCGACCGCAAGCTGATCGTGCCGGGCGACTACACCTTCGACGACGGCTTCCGCGGCGCGCGCAAGTTGCTGGCGCTGAAGGATCGGCCCAGCGCGATCTTCGGTTCGAACGACGAGATCGCCGCCGGCGTGCTGGCGGCGGCGCATTCGGATGGCATCAACGTGCCGTACGAATTGTCGATCGCCGGCTTCGAGGACAGTCCGTTCTCCAAGCAGTCGTGGCCGGCGCTGACCACCGCGCGCCAGGCCACCGAGGAGATCGCGCGGCACGCCGCGCAGCGGCTGATCGACGACCTGCAGCGCGCGGCCAACGGCGAGCCGGTGAGCAGCGCCAACGAAGGCTTCAGCCCCGAACTGGTGGTGCGCGGCTCGACCGCGCCGCGCCACAGCGCGCCGCCGAAACGCTGAGTCTGCCGGCGGCGAAACCTGGCTAGTGTTTGACGTTGTCGGTCTGCTCGATGAAGCGGGCCACGTTGTCGTGCAGCAGCTTCAGCGACGCCGCGTGCGCGTACACCATGTGGCCGGACGGATACCACGCATACGTGATGTTGCCATCGAGGCTGGCCGGAATCGGCAGGTGGTGCATCTCGTAGTCGGCGGCGAAGTACGGCGTGGCCAGATCGTAGTAGCCGCCGTTGAGATTCACCTTGAGGTTCGGGTTGGTCTTCATCGCCGTGGCCAGATCCGGCATCACGTTGGTGGACGACTGCAGCGCCTCGCCCTGCACGCCCGGCGCTTTGTGCGAGAAATCCCAGTGGTCGATGTCGGCGAACAGCCGATACTGCCGGCCTTCGCCGAACTTCAGCTCGCGCCGCACGTAGTCGTTGAACGCGGCGACATACGCCGAGCTGATCGCGGCGGACTGCGGGTCGTAGTCCGAAGCCTTGCCCAGCGGGTCGATCGCCGGGCCGGAGAAGCGGCTGTCCAGCCGGCCGGTGGTGATGTCGCCATCGGCCTGCAGTTCGTGTTCGAACATGCCGCCGGTCACGCGCAGGTTGGCCTTCAGCAGGTAGGCCACCGGCAGGCCGGTATAGCCGTGCAGCTTTTCCGCCACGACCTGCTTTTGCGCGTCGCCCAGGCGTGAGCCGAGCAGCAGCGCCTGCGCGTAATCGCCCAGCGCGTACTGCTCCACTTCCTTCAGAAACGGCTCCAATGCCGCCGGCGGCTGCGGCAGCTTGTGGTGGTAGAACGCGGTGGCCGCGAACGTCGGCAGCGCCAGTTCGTAGGGCAGGTCGATGCCCGGGTTGAACTCCGGCCCGTCGATGCTGGTGTCGAAACTGAGGATCTGCGAGAGCAGGATCACGCCGTTGAGGTCGACGCTGTCCTCGTTCTCCAGGATGTTCGCCAGCACCGCCGAACGGGTGGTGCCGTAGCTTTCGCCGAACAGGTATTTCGGCGAATTCCAGCGGCCGTACTTGGACAGGAAGCGCGTGATGAACTGCGCGAAGGCGTGACCGTCGCCGTCGACGCCATAGATCGTCTTCTTGCGCTCCTTCATCTGCTCGTCGCGCTTGCTCTTGTCAGCGTCATCCGCGATCAGCCGGCTGAAGCCCGCGCCGGGCGCATCGATGAACACCACATCGGACGCATCCAGCAGGCTGTAGTCGTTGTTGACCAGGCCGTACGGCGCGGCCGGCGTGTGCGAGTCGTCGCTGGTGACCACGCGCTTCGGCCCGAACGCGCCCATGTGCAGCCACACCGTGGCCGAGCCGGGACCACCGTTGTAGATGAAGGTAACCGGCCGCTTCGCCGCATCCACTCCCTTCTTGAGATAGGCGACGTAGAACATGCTCACCTGCGGCTCGTCCTCCTTGTCGCCGCTGCCGTGCAGGATCAGCGTGCCGGCCACCGCCTTGTAGTCGATGCGATGGCCCTCGATCGACACCGAACCCTCGCTGCTCGACGACTGCGGCTGCAGCAGCGCGGCGTCGGGCTTCGCTTCAGGCTTGGTCTTGGCGTCCTTCTTGTCCGGGCTCGCGATCGCGATCGAGCTGAGCAGCAGCGCGGCGAGCGCCGCGGCGAGGGGAAGTTTGCGCATGGAGAAACATCCTCAACTGGCAGAAGCGCTAGCCGCCCCGCGGGGCTTGCAGCATAGGCATCGCCGCGACCGCGCTTCATCCGCCAGAAGTCATTGCTACCGAGATCAACAGATATACCTCCACTTCCGGTGTCATAAGAGACATGCAGCCACTTCCTGCTGCTTCGGTCCTTACCGGTCCTTACCCCCTAGAGTGATACCACCGAAAAGTGGAGACTTTCCCCAAGGAGA
>JBEPVP010000143.1:0-9684 GCA_041690935.1 Rhodanobacter sp. | reverse complement strand
ACTCCGCCAGCTCCGGCCAGCTGTCGCGAATGGTCCTGCCCAGCAGATCCGGATGCCGCGAACCGGCAATCGCGGCATAGGCATCGTTGTAAATCAGCCAGCCCTCGCGGCCCCACTGCAACGTCATCGGTACCGCCGAACGCAGCATCATCGCGACGACCGTGCGCAGGGGTTCGGGCCACTGGCAAAGTTCTCCCATCGCAGTCTTGCGCCAGTCGAAGGCGCGGATCAGGTCGGCGACTTCGGAGCGATCGGTGAGGAAGGAAAGGTTGTCCGGCCCGGTCGTTTCAGTCATGCCGGATCAGGAGCTTTGGTCGAACGGCGAGCGCCGCGGGATGTGCACCATACCCTGAGCCGGGTGAAAGCGTCATGGGCATTTCCGGTTCACACCGCTCGCCCGTCGCACCGAAACACCACCCCGCGCGGATCAGGCGTACGCTGCCCGTCCACGGCATCGCTGTGGGGCGTACCTCAAGCCGTGCACCGCAACCGTCGCGGCGGGCACGGGCACGGCCGAGGGTGGCGTCCGCCAATGAATACGCTCCGGAAAGAACAGCCCGTCAATCAGGCGCAGTCGCACATCCGGAGGCCGCTGCGCTACCAAGTGGGAGGTAACATGAAAACGTCCTCTTTAGCTTTGGTTTTGACACTGGGGGCGCTGGTCATTCCCAACGCCTATGCCGGCGACCTTTGTGCCGTCGGACCCACGCACTGCAAGATCCTGAAGGAAGACGCCAACGTTCGCGTCATCGACTACACCGCGAAAGCCGGTGACAAAGTCGGCATGCATACGCATCCGGCGCATGTCATCTATGTGCTCATGGGCGGCAAGACGAAGTTCACCATGCCGGACGGAAGCTCGAAGGTAGTCGATATGAACGCCGGAGATGCGGTGATCAATCCGGCAGTCGCGCACGCCACCGAGAGCCTGACGGATTCCCATGTGATCCTCGTGGAGATGAAGCACTAGGCAAGCGTCGGGTCGATGGCGCGCGGGAACTACGGGGCGCGCTGATCAGTTCGAGCAAGGCTGGAAAGAGGAACGGCGCCGTAGCGATACGACGCCGTTCTCGTTTTCAGGTCGCTCCGGGCCTGTTACGGGTTTCGCCAGGCTAGCGCTGCGCCAGTCGCATGGCGTCAACGATGCCTTGCGGGTGGGAGTTCTTGCATTGCGCGCAAGTCACGAAGTTTCCGCCAGCAGTACGATCCAGTCGTGCCGCCATCCCGGCCTTGGGGCGAATGTCGCGTCGGCTGGGCTCGGAGCGAACCTGGTTTGGAGGGCCCGGGCGAGCAGTTTTTTGGTTGCTCACGCCGGGAAAACCTCACAGCGCCGACAGGAACGCCACCATGTCGCGTTTCTGCTGCGGGTTCATGTGGATGCTGAAACGAGTGTCGTAGAAATCGATCACGTCGCGCAGGGTGGCGGCCGAGCCATTGTGGAAGTACGGAGCGCGTGCCGCCACGCCGCGCAGGATCGGGCCCTTGAACTTGCCGATGTCGGCCCATTTGCCGGTGAGCATCGCCAGGCCCGGATCGGTGGTTTGCGCGATCGCGCCGGTGGCCTCGTTGGTCAGCGTGTACAGCGGCATGTCCGGGGTGCGCCGGCTGGCGTCGCTGATGCCGATGTTGATCGGAAGCGCGACCGAATGGTTGCCGATGTTGGGCGAGTTGTGGCAGGTGCTGCAGCTGCCGTGGATCACCGGCAGGCCGGTCGCGTCGTTGAGCCCGCCCACGCCGCTGATCGCGATCGGCATGCTGTTGAACAATTGCTCGCCGCGCGCCACGGCGGCACGCGCGCGGCCACGCGGGTCGAGGCTGAAGCGCGCATTGGGGTCGTCCCAGCCATCGAACAGGCGCATGGCCTTCTCGTCGAACGGCTCGCCGGTGGGATCGTTGCCGAGGGTGTCGTTGATGCCGACCCAGAAGCGCTGCTGGGCGAGGATGTTGGCGCCGCCCATGCCGTTGTCGTTGTTCAACTGGCCGGCCGAATGGTCGACGAACTGTGCGGTGAACAGGTGCGTTTCGAACTCGACGATCTGTTCGATGGTGGCGTCGTCGGGCGCAGCCGCGGCCTGTTCATGGCCACGGATGGCATCGCGCGCCTGTGCAGCGAGGCTGACCCGGAGGTTTTCAAGATCGATGCCCGCATCCATCGGCGGCTTGAACGGACTGAACGTCTCGCGGCCATCCCACATCACCGCGGTGAGCCAGATCAGGTTGCTGGACGGCAACGGACGGCGGAACAACGACAGCTCGCGGGCGCTGGCGTAGCCGTAGGGATCCGCGACCGCGGTCAGGCGGAATTCGGCATGCGCCGGCATGGGTAGCCCAATGCGGAACACGCCGCGACTGAGCAGCATGCCGTAGGCGGCGCGACGCGCGTACACGCTGGACACATCGGCCAGCGGCGAGACCGCGCCATCGACTAGGGCGAAGACCGGGTCGTTGCCGTTGCTTCTGGCAAAACGCTGGCGCAGTTCGTCGGAGGAGACGGTCCAGCCCTGCGCCTGACGGTGGCAGGAATTGCACGAGCGCCCGTTGGGACCGAAGCTCTGGAAGAACGGGTTGCGCTCGTCGATGCTGCCGCTGGGCGTGTTGGTCTGCAGCCAGCCGGTCGGGTCAGCGGTGATCAACGGCGAAGACCGATGTGACTGCTGAGCAACATCCTGGGCATGCGTGACGCCGGCGCCGGCCAGCAGGAGGGCCACGGCAGCGGCGATCAGCCGCTGGCGGAAGGCGGATCGATTGATGCTGTGATGGTGGTACATGACGGTTTGCGCCCCTCGGCTCGGTGTGTGATTGCACGGCCCCTGCCGCCTCGGCCGTTGCGGTCGTGGCATGGCGGAAAACACCGCTTGGGAGAAAAGTGCGACATACGCCGGGTGCGCGGCTGTACAACTGATGCAACGGCCGCCTGTTGCGGTCGTCCCGGCGAAATCTCTGGCTGGACCGGGGTTTCCTGCTGGAGGACGCCGATGGCGCGTTCTACTTCGCTGACGCCAGGTGCGCGAGTTCAGCAACGATCTGGGGGTCCGGCGCCGTCGGCGCTCCCTTGATGGCGAGCGCGTTGCGTGCAGCCACCGCCGCCTCGCCATTGCGGTGCGCACGCGCCAGCGTACGGGCCTCGAGGGCGGCGATGGTGAAGCGTGCGTTTCCGGTCGGAAACATCAAGGCGTATTTCGGCTCGATATCGAGCAGTTCGCGCAATGCCTCGTCGTTGCGTTCGAGCGCGAACAGCGCCTGCGCCCGTACCAGCCGCGTACCCAGCTCGCGCTGGACCATGCCGCCCTTGACCGTGCGGTAGATGGTCAGCACGCGATCGGTCGTCGCGATCGCCTCGACGTAGTGATGCTGGCGCAGCTGCAGGTTGGCGAGTTGTTCGAGTACGTAGGCGTAGTTCGGGTTGCTGTCGCCGTCGAAGGCACGCTGCGCGTCGAGCGCGGCGTGAATATCCTTTGCGGCTTTGTCGAACTGCCCCGCCATGCTCCAGGCAAGACCGCGCAAGCCAAGCAGACGGGGGCAAACCAGCTTTTTCAGCATGGCGCGTTTGCAGGTGTCGATACCCTGGGCGTACCAGTCGGCAGCTTCCAGGTAGCGCCCCTGGCCATAACGCAGCTTGCCCATGGCAGCGACCGCGTACAGCGTGCGCGGATCATCGTTGCCGAACACGCTGCGGCGCAGCTCGAGTCCGCGTACGGCGTAGGGCTCGGCCTCGACGATGCGCCCCTGGGCGATCAGGAACGAACCATACATGCCCACGTTCCACGCCTGCGCGGGATTGGGTTTGTCGAAGAAGCGATCGCCCAGCGTGATGGCCTGGCGGTACGCGTTCCCGGCACGCACGATGTCACCGGCGGCCTCGGCACCCAGTGCGATGCTTCCATACAGGTCGAGGATGCGCGGGTTGGCGCGGCCACCACCGGATTGCCACAGCGCGAGCGCCGCCTCGGCGCGTGCCAGGCCCGCGCGGAAATGCTCGGCATCCAGCAGCGCGGTGGCCTCGTCAATCGACGCCGACAGTTGCGCATCGGGCAGCTTCGCCTGCGCGGCGATCTCTCGTGCACCGGCCAGCAGCGACAGGCCTTCATCGATGCGGCCACTGTGCAGCAGCGCATTGCCCAAGACCCGCAGGCCTTCGATGCCGATCGTGTCATGGCGTGCGAACAACCCGGCACGCATGGGCTGCAGCAAGCGGATGACTTCGGCGTCATGCGCCTGATCTTCGAGCACGGCGGCGTGCAGGACGCGGGCATCCCACCAGCGTGTATCGCCCGGCCCGTATAGGTGGCCGATGATCGGATCGCTGTGATCGAGCAGGACCTGTGCCTGATCGTATGAACCGACACTGCGTGCGACCTTGGCCAGTGCGAGCATCAGATCGGCGCGCTGTGCGTCGGGCACGGTGTTCTGGGCCAGCAGGCGTGCAGCCGCCTGCTTAACGAGATCCTCTGGCGTGGGTCGCTGGTCTCTGGGCAGGTCGGCGCCCGCTGACTGGAATACTGACACCAGGAAATCACGCACCGTGTTGGCGCGTACGGCTTGCTCCCGAGCCACGCCCGCTTGCCACAGGGCAGCGCCGAGTGCAACGAGAACAGCGAGCAGAAACCCCGCCGTGGTGGCAACGCCACCACGGTAACGGGCAGCGAACTTGCTTGCGCGATACCAGCGCGAGGGCGGGTGTGCCCGCACCGGCTGGTGCGCCAGATGGCGCTCGATGTCATCGGCCAGCGCACCGGCCGAGGCGTAGCGACGTTCCGGCTCGATCGCGGTGGCTTTCAGCACGATGTTGTCCAGATCACCGCGCAGCTTGCGCCGCATCAGCGGCAGCGCGGCGCAAGCTGCGGGCAGTGCCCCACCGTAGGCGGTGGCGAACGACGCGGACGTGATGAGCGACGACGGCGTGGCGGTATCGCCGGCGGCACGCTGGCGCCCGGTGAGCAGTTCGTCGAACAGGACGCCGAGCGCATACACGTCGGTGGCGGTGGTGATCGACTCCTGGGCGAATTGTTCCGGCGCCGCATAGGCCGGTGTCAGTGCGCGATGCTGGGTGCGCAGCGCCTCGATCGCCTCGTCGTCGAGCAGCTTGGCGATGCCGAAGTCGAGCAGCTTGACGTCGCCATCGGCGGTAACCAGCACATTGGATGGCTTGAGGTCACGATGCACGATGAGCGCACGATGCGCCGCCTCGACGGCGTGGCAGATCTGCAGGAACAGCGCCAGCCGCTGGCGCAGCAGCATGCCGTGATCGCATGCATAGCGCGTGATCGGCAGGCCATCGACCAGCTCCAGCGCGATGTAGGCCAGGCCTTGGTCGGTGACGCCGCCCTCGATCAGGCGCGCGATGCCCGGATGCCGCAGGCGTGTCAGAGCCTCTCGTTCGCGACGGAACTGGCGCTGCGCATCGGCGGTGTACAAGCCACGCGCCAGCAACTTGATGGCGACCTCCTGGCGCACGCCTTCGGTTTCGCGAACCGCGCGGAACACCGTAGACGAACCGCCCTCGCCGAGCACCTCGACCAGTTCGAACGGGCCGATCCGGCTGCCGGCAGGCAGCGCCTCGGCAACGCTGGCATCGCCGATCGCACGCGCGGCGCGGGCGGCATCGCCGGTGGACAGCAACTCGCCGTCGCTGTCGTCGGCGACCAGCATGCGCTCGACCTCGGCGCGCCGCAGTGGATCCGGGCAGCGCTCGGCCAGCAGGCGCGCCCGCGCGTCGGCAGGCAGGGCAAGTGCTGCCTCGAACAGCTCGCGCAATGACGGTGTGGATGCCACGACAGATTCTCCCCGACGATGCCCTGCCTGCGATAAACCCCGGATGCAGCCCAACTGCGACCCGGCCCCCGCACAAGATCCAGCCTGCTAGTCCATGCGGGCCTTGATGAACGCGCGCGCAAAACGCCAGTCGCGGTCGATGGTGCGGCGTGCCAGCCCCAGCGTTTCCCCGACCTGCTCCAGGCTGAGCCCGGCGAAAAAACGCAGTTCCACCACCCGGGCAGCGCGCGCATCGGTCTGCTCCAGCGCATCCAGCGCGGCATCCAGCGCCAGCGCCTGTTCGGCGGTATCCAGCGCGAGTTTCAAATGGCGATCATCGAGGGTGATCTGCAGCCATTGGCCGCCGGCGCGAAGGCGCAGGCGATCACGCGCGCGATTGATCAGCAGATGGCGCATGGCGCGCGCGGCGTAACTGAAGAACTGCGCCGGATGCTCGAACTGCAACGCCTGCCGCTGCCCTATGCGCAAATACAACTCGTGCACCAGCTCGGTGGTATCCAGGGTCGCATTGCGGCGGCTGGCCAATTGCCGCGCGGCCATCGCCTTGAGGCGCGCATAGACCATCACAAACAGTGCTTCCGTCGAATGATCGGTCGGCGCCTGTCGTATACCGGACATGACGAAATACCTCCATGCGCGTGCGGAACTTCAACGCCCGCATGGTACGCCTGCGGCAACGCGCCAGTGCGCATGGCGGCACCGGGCGGACGACGTGTGGCGGATCAGTTCGCTGGCATCGCTGCGCGGTGGCCGGGCAATGTTGGTTCACGCAATCTGTACACCCGCATCACGCGGTCAGATGCGCCATCCAAGGGTATCCGCCGCGCTCGCGCGACCGTTGCGGTGAGCGCCGTAGCGTTCAGACAAACGCGGTGAACGCCGCCGCGGTGACTTCGGCGCGAGCGGTGCCGCGGTGCCAGCCATGCACGAACGTGCGCAGACGACCACCGACCACGGCGATCACCGGGCGCGTGGACAGTCGCAACGCCGGGAATGCCGACGGCGACATCGCCAGGCCGATCTGGTGCTCGGCACGCATCCGTGCCGCCTTGGCGGCGAACCACGCCGTGGGGCCGGTCAGCAGGACGCCCGAGCTGGACTCCGCCTGCCGCGAACTTTCGATGGTCTGGCGCAGCTGGATGAGGTGACGTTCGGTGAAGGCCTGGGCCAGCGCCTCGACCTCGAACGGCGCAGCGATGTATTCGTCCAGCAGACTGCCCAGCATGGCCGCGACGCGCAACGCGATCTGGCGATTGGCGCGTTCGCCATGCGATGAGCCGGCGCACGCTTGCCAAACGCCGTCGATGGCGCTGGCCAGCGCCTGAAACTCGGCCTGATCGAGCGGACGTTGCGGCAGCGGCGTGTTGCGACGATCGATCAGCCACGCCTGGTCAGCCGCCGGCAACGCATGCGAGCGATGCGCCGCGCGGTGTCGCGCTTCCTCCATCGGCAGACCGTCGGCAAGCGCCAGCTGTGCTGCCAGTGATTCCTGGCTCAGCGGTTGCGCGCGTGCGCTGCCGTCGGCGTCGAACCAGCGCCGGTGTTCGAGCGTGGCGGCATGGAACAAACCGCGCGGCGGTCGCACCAGCGCGCGCGCCTCGGCGGCTTGATCGAGTGCGGGAGCCATCGGACGCAAGCCCGCAGCACGAGCGGCCAGCACGCGGCCCAGCAGCACCTCGGCGTGAACCAGATATTGATGGCAAGCCATGCGGCGGTCGCCGTCATCGCTTGACGGAAAATAGACGAAGCGGATGCGTGCGGCATGCGGAGTTACGGCGGAGAGTCCGGCGCCGGCAGGCGCGGCCATTGGCCTCGCACCATGGCAGCCCTGTCCGGCGATCCGTCGCCCGATCGGCAACGCGGGGTGCGCGGTGGGCAGATCGCCCAGCATGGCTTCGATGGTGGGGGCTGAAACAGCAACAGACGTGGCCACGATGGCCTCTGGCATACCTGCAGCTGCTGCATTGCGCATGATCACAAAACGGCCTTTGTTGCTGGGTCGGGGCGCCAACTCCGGGCACCGCGTCCGCACTGAGTCTCTCGCCATCCAGCCTGGACAACCTCGGCCTCACCATCGCATCGCCGGGGCGCCGGAAGTGTGTGCCAGCGCCCATTCCCGCCGCCGGGATTTCGTGGCGCACGCCCGTCGTCTCATTGCCCTCTGCGATGAATGCCGCGGAGCACGGTCAAAACAGGCAAAATGCGCGGTTGCCGACGCGCGACCACCGCCGTCGCCTACCCTACTCGACCACGGATGCACGCTCTTGACGATCACCACGCCCTCAACGGATGACGCGGACACCGCCCTGCTGGAGCGCCTGCGCGCCGCGGCGGAACTGCTGGAGTCGGTCGCGGCCGACCGCCAACTGCTGGACGCGCTGCCGGCGGACGATCGTCAGCGCCTGCATCAGGCCGTAGCGCAGATGTATCACCCCGACCCGGGCGCGCGCCGGATCAAGCTGAAGGCGGCCGAGAAGGCGCGGCATGCGTCGAAGGTGCAGGCCGAGGACAACGTGCTCAATCAGACCGGCATTCGCGCGTTGCGGCGCAGGCCGGTGTTCACTACGCCGAATGTGTTTGCGCCGGAAGGCTTTCTGTCGCACGACATCAACCCGCACGCCGACGCCGCGCAGCCGCGCGAGTCGGTCGAGCCGAAGCATTGCTACGTGTGCAAGCAGAAGTATTCGGCCATCCATTTCTTCTACGACCAGTTGTGCCCGGCTTGCGCCGCGTTCAACTACGCCAAGCGCACCGAGCTGGTCGACCTGCGCGGTCGAGTGGCGCTGCTCACCGGCGGACGCGTGAAGATCGGCTATCAGGCCGGTCTGAAGTTGTTGCGCGCGGGCGCGGAGCTGATCGTCACCACGCGCTTTCCCCGCGACTCCGCCGCGCGCTACGCCGAAGAACCGGACTTCGCCGAGTGGGGCCATCGCCTGCAGGTCTACGGCCTCGACCTGCGCCATACGCCGAGTGTGGAAGCGTTCTGCCAGGAGCTGGTGGCGACCCGCCCGCGGCTGGACTTCATCATCAACAACGCCTGCCAGACCGTGCGCCGCCCACCGGATTTCTACGCGCACATGATGGAAGGCGAGACCGCCGCGCTGCACGACATGCCCGCGCACGTGCGCCAGCTGGTCGGTCACTACGAAGGTTTGCGCGGCTCGAACATCCTGCCGGAAGCCGGCGTTTCGGCGATGGACCTGCCCGGCCTGACCCGTGCCGCCGAACTGTCGCAGCTGCCGCTGCTGCCGGAGGAGCTGCTGGCGCAAAGCCATCTGTTTCCCGAAGGCCGACTGGATCAGGACCTGCAACAGATCGACCTGCGCCAGCGCAATTCATGGCGATTGCTGATGGCCGAGGTGCCATCGGTGGAATTGCTGGAAGTGCAATTGGTCAACGCGATCGCGCCGTTCATCATCAACGCGCGACTGAAGCCGCTGATGCTGCGCACATCCGAACGCGACAAACACATCGTCAACGTGTCGGCGATGGAAGGCCAGTTCTACCGCAGCTTCAAGACCACCCGCCACCCGCATACCAACATGGCCAAGGCCGCGTTGAACATGATGACGCGCACCGCGGCGACCGATTACCACAACGACGGCATCCACATGAACAGCGTCGACACCGGCTGGGTGACCGACGAGGATCCGGCCGAGCTGGCCGCCAAGAAAGTGCTGGAGGAACGCTTCCACCCGCCACTGGACATCGTCGACGGCGCCGCCCGCATCGTCGACCCGATCATCAGCGGCATCAACACCGGTGAGCACGTGTGGGGGCAGTTTTTGAAGGACTACAAGCCGGCGGATTGGTGAGGGTGAACCGAGCTTGCGATCGAACGCGCCCCGCCGAGTGCCCCGCGCCGTCGCCGCGGGGCCCTCCCGCCCAGGCAGATCTCAGTCTCTTATAAAC
>JBEPVP010000142.1:0-9725 GCA_041690935.1 Rhodanobacter sp. | reverse complement strand
GTGCTGGCGTCGGCGTGGGCGTAGGTGTAGTTGGTCTGCAGACCAAAGCCGTAGCCGAGGTCCTGCTGGTACATCACCGACATGCCGCGGACCTTCGCATTGGAAACATTCACAGGCGAGCTGACGCTGTAAATGTTGGTCTGGCCAGTGGTCGGATCGAAGAACGTGCGATCGTCCGTGGTGGTGACGATGTAATTGCCGATCTTGCGGTAGAACAATTCCGTCGCCAGCAGGCTGGACGGGGCGAAATACCACTCGCCTGCCAGGTCGAAGTTGGTCGACGAATAGGGTTTCAGATTGGGGTTGCCCGCGCTGCCGGTAAAGTTGCCGCCCGTGCCGTTGAGCGACACGGAGCCGGCCAGATCGCCATAACGTGGCCGCGCAATGACCTTGGACACACCCAGCCGCAGCACCTTGTCATCATCGAGATCGTAGGCCAGGTTGAAGCTCGGCAAAGGCTTGTAGTAGCGGTTCTTGTTCTGCACCATGTAATAGGCGCTTCCGTCGGAAGACTGGTAGTAGTTCGACTTGTCGGTCGTGTCCACGTAGCGGACGCCGAAGTTGCCGCGCAGGCCGATGTCGGAGGCATAGTTGAACTGCACGTAGAGATCGCGCGTCATCTCCTTTACGTCGAAGATGGACGGATAGTTGATGTTGTACGGGCCCTGCGGCTGGGCATTGAGATAGGACTGGACCGTACCGAGGTTCGCGGTGGGCCAGTCGGTCAGGTCGCCGCTGGCATTCAGGCCGTCATACAGGCCGCTGGGCGTGGTGCCCGGGTTGAAATCCGACAGCGAAATGGCACCCGTGGTGTTGATGCGGTTGCCGCGCGAGAACTGGCTGTTGTCGTGGTTGATGTACTTGAAGCCCATCTGCACCTGATTGATCGGACCCCACTCGAGATCGCGACTGGCGTCGAACTGCGCATAGCGCTCGCGATCCTCGGTGGTCTCGTAGTAGATGCCGCCGGCCTGGTACTGGCCGCCGATGGTTGACGTACCCGGCGCGGAACCCGCGGGCGCGGCAAGCAGTCCCCAATTGCCGGCGGAGCCGTCGTCGTAGTTGACCGCGGTGTTCTTGCCGTCGTACGCGAAGTTGTAGCCGCCGGACTGCAGCAGATACTTCATGAGGTATTCGGGATCCTTGCCGCCACGCGCCGCGGTGTAGCCGACCTGGCTGGTGAGCACCCACTTGTCGCCGTTGTAGTCATGGCGGAAGTTGAGGCTCTTGGTGGTAACCATCGACTTGCGATAGTTGGCATCCAGCTGGGCGTAGGGCTGGCCGTTCGCCGTGTCGCCGGACACCGTGGCCTGGGTGATGTAGCCGTTGTTGACCGTGTAGTCGGTGATCTTGTTGAGGTCACCGCAACCCGGGCATACGTAGCGCGACTCGCTGAAGTTGTTGTACCTGCCCTTGACGTAGATGCCGGTCAGGTTGAAATCGTTCTTGTCATCCGGCCGCCACTCGAGGGCGGACTGGATGCCGTCGCGGCGACGTTCCTGCTGAAAATAGGCGCTGTTGATGCCTACCGGGTACTTGGCGGTGGTCACGTCGCCGCTGCCCGTCTGGGTGGCGGTCGACGGGGTGCCGGTGCCGGCCGTGCCATAGCCGAAGAACTCGATGCCGGCGCGGGACAGGTTTTCCTTGTCGTGGGTCAGCGCGGTCAGGAAACCGAACGTGCTGTCCTTGTTCTTCCAGCTCCACAGGACCGAGGCACGCGGATTGCCTTTCTGCGAACGATCGTTGTAGTTGTAGCCAAGCGAGCCGCGCAGGGTATTGGCGGGAAGGTCGAGCGGCTTGCGCGTGTGGATGATTACCGTACCGCCGATGCTGCCCTCGTCGATGCGGGACTCGGGCGACTTGTAGACTTCCATGTTGCCGATGATCTCGGGCGACAGCAGGGTGTAGTTGAACGTCCGACCGCTAGTATCCGTGGGGTTGCCACCCCAGTCCCCGGATGCGATGGTCTGGCCGTTGATCAGCACGCGATTCAATGCGGGATCGGTACCGTTGATGCTGACCTTCTCGCCCTCTCCGAACTGGCGATCCACCGAGATGCCAGGCAGATGGGACAGTGACTCCGCGGCATTGGTGTCGGGAAACTTGCCGATGTCCTCGGCACTGATCGCATCAACCACCGCATTGGCATTGCGCTTGATGACGAGGGCCTTCTCGAGACTCTGGCGGTAGCCAGTCACCGTTACCGCCTGCAGGTTCTGCACCTGTTTGTCCTGGGCGCGCTGCTGCGGTGTCTTGGCCTTTGCCGCCACGCCGGCATCTGGCGTGGCCTCCTGCGGCGAGGCGGCGGCATCTTGTGCACGCGCGACGGCACCCAGGCCAAGTCCCCAGAGGATGCTCACGCACAAGAACGTCTTGCTGATCTTCATTCGACTCTCCCCGATCCAATTTCGTTGGTTATCGCGAGCCGCTCCGTTCGGGCGGCTCGCGCAAGTCACTCTCGGTAACGTGTTGATGAAACTGCACCGTCGACACGGATGCAGGCCCTGCGTTCGGCGCCCCCTCAGCGTGAACATCCAGATACCAGCTCGCGGCACCCATCACGCCGAGCTGGCCGTGATCCACCACGCGAATGGGGACCTTTTGCAGGAACGGGCGCATGACCCCCTTGTCGAGGAATCGCTCGACAAGGGGGCTGCGCCGCATGAAATCGGTGATTCGCGAAAGAAAGCCACCGGCGAGATAGACGCCACCCGTCGCTCCGTAGAGCAAGGCCAGATCACTCGCAAAGGATCCGAGCCAACCGCAGAACAGGGTGAGTGTTTCGCTCGCCATCTCGTCGTTGCCGGCGAGCGCGGCTGCCGTGATGGCTGCCGGTTCGTCGAGCGCCGGATAGCGATCACGCACCGCGCAGATCGCAATGTAGAGCCGGCGCAG
Source organism: Rhodanobacter sp. (assembly GCA_041690935.1). GTDB lineage: Bacteria > Pseudomonadota > Gammaproteobacteria > Xanthomonadales > Rhodanobacteraceae > Rhodanobacter. The sequence continues at coordinate 6,830 of JBEPVP010000142.1, read as the reverse complement.
GCCCGGGCCGGAAAGCACGGCCTCATACGGCGTATGGCTGTCGGCGGGCGCCAGCTGAGCAAGCACTTGCTGCTCCAGGCCGGCACGTGCCGCCAACTGGATCTGCCCGGCCTCGGTTGCCATCACGCGCGGTGGGCTGCCCGGAAACCAGACCGCGGCGCCCAGGCCCGTGCCGGGACCGATGACGATGATGGGGCCAGCTTCGGGCCCAGCCACCTGCGGCGCCTTGAGCGTTGTCGGGTTGTCCGCACCGATGTGCGTCGTGGCGTACGCCAGCGCCTCGAAATCGTTGAGAAACCGCACGTGATCGAGCCCCAGCGTCTTGCCCATCGTCGCAGGCACGACAGGCCAGGCCAGATTCGTGTTGATCACGACTCCTGCATGCAGGTAACCGGCGCAGGCCAGTACCAGTTCGCGAGGTTGTACTTCGAACTCGGCACAGAAGCAGCGGACAATGTCTTCCAGGTGGGGATGATCGCCGCATCGGTATGCTCGGTAGGCCAACAGCTTCGGCACGCCATGCTCTGACCGTGGTGAGACAAGTCCGAGCCGCGCGTGGGTGCCACCGACGTCAGCCACAAGGAACAGCCGCGTGCCGATGCCTTCGTGAACAAACGTGCCCGCACCGGCAACCGCTCCGCTATCCGGCTTCCGGGGGGAACGGACCGCCATGGACGAAACCGCCGTCATACCCGGCACCCCTGACATGAAAGGCACCGGTTCGTACCGCAGACACCACTCTTCTGACGCATCGGGAATTGCATGTGCTCGCACCACGAATGCTTCTTGCTGGCCTGGCCATCTTCCGGACGATGTCTTGATCCGGCCCAAGTTGTTCACTGGCGAAACGAAGATTCATATATAGTTTAGATCGTGACAAGCTGCACTGCAGCATAGATTTGGCGGCGCGATATCGATAAAATCACATATGAACTCTATTTTTATCTGTACACAATAAGGTAATTGCGCGAACATCACCGGGACACGTGGCAGTGCGCCGGGGCTGACAGGCCCTCGACGGAAGCGCTCAATAGGCCGCGGGAGTGCTCAATGACGGCATCCGCACCACAACAGGCTCCGAGCAGAGTCCCGACCGATCTCCGCGGCCGGCGGCTTTCGCGCCTGTCTTTTGGCGGCGCGCCGATCGGCAACCTCTACGAGTCCGTCGACGACGAGACGGCCGCAGCCACCGTGATGCGCGCCTGGGACCAGGGCATCCGGCATTTCGACACCGCGCCCTACTACGGCTACGGGCTCAGCGAGAGTCGCCTCGGCGCCACGCTGCAAGATCTGGAGCGCAGCAGCTACACGCTGTCGACCAAGGTCGGCCGACGCCTCGAAGACGATCTCGGCCGCTCCGATCACGCCGATGGCTTTATCGTCGACAACCAGCGTGCCTGTTTCGACTACAGCCGCGACGGCGTCATGCGTTCGCTCGACACCAGCCTCAGGCGCCTGCGCACTGACCACGTCGAACTCCTGCTGCTACACGACATCGGCCCGCTGACTCACGGCTCAAACCATCTTGCCGTCCTGCGGCAGGCGCTGGAGGAGGCGTTGCCGGCGATGGCCGAGCTGCGCTCGCAAGGGGTATGCGATGCCATCGGCATCGGCGTCAACGAGGAAGCGATCTGCCTGGAAGTGATGCCGCGCTTTCCGCTGGACGCGATCATGCTTGCCGGGCGCTACACGCTGTTCGAGCAGCAGCATAGCGAGCAGGTGATGGCTCAAGCGCTGCTGCATGATGTCGCCATTCTGGCGGCAGGGCCGTACAACTCCGGCCTGCTCGGCGCAGCAGCCGAACCGGGACGTTTCTACAATTACGCCACGGCCGACGAAGCCACCCTGGAAAGGGCACGCCGCTTCTACGCGATCTGCGCGCGCACCGATACCGACGTCGGCGCGGCCGCCTTGCAGTTTCCGCTGGCGCACCCGGCGGTGGCGAGCGTGGTTTGCGGTCTGCGCTCGCCGCTTGAGGTCGACAGCGCCGCGGAGCGGCTGCGAACCGCCATTCCGGCCACGACCTGGAGCGAGCTGCGCAGCGCCGGTCTGCTGTTGGAGAACGTGCCGACACCATGACCATCGTCGATGCTCACCAGCACTACTGGCAGCCGGAACGCGGCGATTACGCATGGTTGTCGCAGGCGCCGGCCATGCTGCAGCGCCCGTTCCTTCCGGCTGATCTGCGCAGCCAGCGCCAGGCGGCCGGCGTGCAATTCAGCGTACTGGTGCAGGCAGCGCCCAACGAGGACGAAACCCGTTACCTGTTCGAGCTGGCACGGTGCGATGCTGCGATCCTCGGCGTGATCGGCTGGGTCGACCTGGCAGCAGAGGACGCCTGCGCGCGCATCCAGTCCCTGGTGCGCGATGGCGACGGCCTGCTGCGCGGACTGCGGCCGATGGCACAGGACATCGCCGATCCGGACTGGCTGGCGCGGCCGGTGCTCGATCGTGCTTTCGACTGCATGCTCGATCATGGCCTGACCTTCGACGCCCTGGTCGCGACGGTGCAGCTGCCGGCACTGTGTCGACGCCTGCACCGGCACCCGCAACTTCGCGCCGTGCTCGACCACGCAGGCAAACCGCCGATTGCGCACGGCGACAGCGGCCAGTGGACCGGCTGGATCGACGAACTGGCGCAGCGACCGCAGCTTCATTGCAAGCTGTCCGGGCTGCTCACCCTGCTCGATCCGGGGATGCATGAGCAGGCCATCGAACCCTATGTGGCAGACCTCTTCGAGTGTTTCGGCGCGAAGCGCCTGATGTGGGGAAGCGATTGGCCGGTGCTCACCACACACGCCGATTACGGTCATTGGCTGCAGCTGGCCCAGACCCTGACCGAACGCCATGCACCAGGCCGGCAGGTCGACGTTTTCAGCGCCAATGCCGCGCGTTTCTACGCGTTGGACATCGCCACCGCCCTTTCGTGATGACCGGAGAACCCACTCGATGAACGCTCACTCCACCCACCCTTTCCCCACGACCACCGGTGGCTTGGCATGAACGGGCGACTGTCCGGCAAGCACGCCCTGCTCACCGCCGCAGGCGCCGGCATCGGCCGCGCCACTGCTCTGGCATTTGTCCAGGCCGGCGCCCGCGTCATCGCCACCGACATCGACGCCGACGCACTCGCCAGCCTGGCGAACGAACATCCGTCGATCGCCACCCGGGTACTCGATGTCACCGACGTCGGCGCCATCACCTCGCTGGTCGGCAGCGCCGGCCCGGTCGATGTGCTGTTCAACTGCGCCGGCTACGTGCACGCAGGCACGATTCTGGACACCGATGAGGACAGCTGGCGGCGCTCGTTCTCGATCAACGTCGACAGCATGTTCCGGCTGTGCAAGGCGGTGCTGCCGGGCATGCTCGAACGCGGCAGGGGCAGCATCGTCAACATGGCTTCGGTGGCGTCGAGCATCAAGGGCGTGCCCAACCGCTTCGCCTATGGCGCCACCAAGGCCGCCGTGATCGGCCTCACCCGGTCGATCGCCAGCGATTTCGTCGCCCGCGGCGTGCGCTGCAATGCGATCTGCCCGGGTACGGTGAAAAGCCCTTCGCTGGAGCAGCGCGTACGCGCGCTCGGCGGCGACCAGGAGGCCGCGTGGCGCAGCTTCACCGACCGCCAGCCGATGGGCCGGCTCGGTCGGCCGGAGGAAATCGCCGCACTCGCGCTGTACCTCGCCTCGGACGAATCCTCGTTCACCACCGGCACCATCCATGTCGTGGATGGCGGCTGGTCCAACTGACGGAAGCCCTTCCATGAAACTCGCCCGTTACGGCAACCCCGGCCAGGAAAAGCCCGGCATCCTCGACGCCGATGGCCGATTGCGCGATCTCTCCGCGATGGTCGCCGACTTCACCGCGGATATCCTGACCCGCCAGGGTCTGGCCCGGCTGGCGGCGCTCAATCCGGCCACGCTTCCGCTCGTGCCCGGCTCGCCGCGTTACGGCACACCAGTCGCGCACGTCGGCAAGATGATCTGCGTAGGCATGAACTACGCCGAACACGCCGCCGAAACGAATGCGCCCGTGCCGGAAGAACCGGTGCTCTTCATGAAAGCCACCAGTGCGATCGGTGGCGCCAACGACGACGTGGTCATTCCGCGCGGCTCGGTGAAGACCGACTGGGAGGTGGAGCTCGGCATCGTCATCGGCGATGTCGCGCGCGACGTACCCATCGACTCGGCGCTCGAGCACGTGGCCGGCTATGCCGTCATCAATGATCTTTCCGAGCGCGAATTCCAGCTCGAACGCGGTGGCCAGTGGGTGAAGGGCAAGAGCTGCGATACGTTCGGCCCGATCGGTCCGTGGCTGGTCACCGCCGACGAGGTGCCCGATCCGCAGAACCTGGCGCTCTGGCTTGAGGTCAACGGCCACCGCTACCAGAACGGCAACACGCGGACCATGGTGTTCGGGGTTGCCCATCTGGTGAGCTACATCAGTCGCTACATGACACTGATGCCGGGCGACGTGATCAGCTCGGGCACGCCGGCAGGCGTGGGTCTGGGCCAGCACCCGCCGACCTACCTGCGTGCCGGCGACGTCATCGAACTGGGCATCGACGGCCTGGGACGGCAACGCCAGCAGGTGCTGGCCCATCCCGCCGATCGCAGCTCACGACCGTGATTCCCTTCCCTGTCATTCTTTCCGGCAGCATGGAGGCCGGACGCCCATGGTGAAAATTACCGCGCTGGAAACGCATGACGTGCGCTTTCCGACCTCGCGTGCGCTGGATGGATCGGATGCGATGAACCCGGATCCGGACTACTCGGCCGCGTACGTGGTGTTGCGTACCGACAGCGCCGACGGGCTGTGCGGTCATGGCCTGGTGTTCACCATCGGCCGCGGCAACGACGTCCAGACCACGGCGCTGGCGGCGCTGGCGCCGATGGTGATCGGACAGTCCGTCGTCGAGGTGGTCGCGGACCTGGGTAGCTTCGCGCGCCGCCTCACCGGCGACTCGCAGCTGCGCTGGCTGGGCCCGGAGAAAGGCGTTATGCACATGGCCATCGGCGCGGTGATCAACGCCGCCTGGGACATGGCCGCCCGCCATGCGGGCAAGCCGCTTTGGCGATTCATTGCCGACATGACGCCGGAGCAGATCGTCGCGCAGGTCGATTTCCGCTATCTCACCGACGCGCTCACCCCGGAGCAGGCGCTGGAGATCCTGCGCACCGCCGAACCAGGCAAGTCCGCGCGTATAGAGCGCCTGCTTGCCGAAGGTTATCCCGCCTACACGACCTCGCCCGGCTGGTTGGGTTACTCGGACGAGAAGCTGCAGCGACTCGCCCGCGAGGCGGTCGACGAGGGTTTCCGCACGATCAAGCTCAAGGTCGGCCTCAATCTCGAGGACGACATCCGGCGCTGCCGCCTGGTTCGTGCCACGGTAGGCCCGGAGGTCGCGGTGGCGATCGATGCCAACCAGCGCTGGGATGTGCAGCAGGCCATCGAATGGCTGCGGCCGCTGCGCGAATTCGACCTCGCCTGGATCGAGGAGCCGACCAGCCCCGACGATATCCTCGGTCACGCCGCGATCCGCCGCGGTGTGGCGCCGACGCCGGTGTCCACCGGCGAACACGCGCACAATCGGGTGATGTTCAAGCAGCTGTTCCAGGCGCAGGCGGTCGATCTGGTGCAGATCGATGCCGCGCGCGTGGGCGGCGTCAACGAGAACCTCGCGATTTTGCTGCTCGCGGCAAAATATGGCGTAAGGGTGTTCCCGCACGCCGGCGGCGTGGGCCTGTGCGAGCTGGTGCAACACCTGGCGATGGCCGACTTCATCGCCATCAGCGGCCGCAAGGACGACCGTGCCATTGAATTCGTCGACCACCTGCACGAGCATTTCGTCGACCCGGTGACGATCCGCGAGGGCTGCTACCTGGCGCCGACCCGTCCCGGCTTCTCGGCGGAAATGCATACGCGCTCGATCACCGAACACAGCTTCCCCGACGGCATCGTATGGCGTGACCCTGCCCTTGCCGAACGTGCCTGACGACCATGGCCGAACCCATCACCAACATCATGGATCTGCGCGCGCTGGCGCAGCGCCGAGTGCCGCGGGCGTTCTTCGAGTACGCCGACCGCGGCTCGTACGACGAGTCCACCCTGCGCGAGAACCGTGCTGCGCTGGAGCGCCTGCGACTGCGCCAGCGCGTGATGATCGATGTCGACAATCGCTCGCTGGCAACCGAGATCGTCGGCCAGCCGGCCAGCATGCCGTTGGCGATCGCACCGACCGGGCTGACCGGCCTGCAGCACGGCAGCGGCGAGATCCATGGCGCGCGTGCCGCCGCGCGCGCCGGCATTCCGTTCTGCCTGAGCACCATGTCGATCTGCTCGATCGAGCAGGTCCGCGCGGCAACCGGTGTGCCGTTCTGGTTCCAGGTCTATGTGATGCGCGACCGTGGCTTCACCCGTGAGTTGATCCAGCGCGCGCGCGCTGCCGACTGCTCGGCGCTGATGCTGACCGCCGACCTCACGGTGCAGGGCCAGCGCCATCGCGAAATCAAGAATGGCCTGGCGGTACCGCCGAAAGTCACCCTGCGCAATATCCTCGATATCGCCAGCAAGCCGCGGTGGGTGTGGCACATGCTGCGCGCACCGAGCCGTTCGTTCGGCAACCTGGATGGCCGCATCGGCGGTGCCGACAGCCTGACCACGCTGGCGCAGTGGATCGCCAGCCAGTTTGATCCGACTCTGGGCTGGCATGACCTGGAATGGATCCGCGCGCTGTGGCCCGGCAAGCTGATCGTCAAGGGCATCATGGATGCCAGGGATGCACGCCTGGCCGTCGAGCACGGCGTCGACGCCATCGTGGTCTCCAACCACGG
>JBEPVP010000141.1:0-9752 GCA_041690935.1 Rhodanobacter sp. | reverse complement strand
AAACAACCCTCTTGCTTTTGGGGGCTTGTTCTTTTTTTTAATCCCCCCCCCCCTTTAACCCCCCCCCCCCCCCCCGCTGGGCGGGGGGGGGGGGGCCCGCGCCCCCCCCCGCCTGTGCCGCATCGCGCTGGGCGCGCTGCTGGTCCATTTGCGCGGTGGAGACAAAGCCTTTTGCGTAGACCGCCTTGATCCGCTCATACGACGCGGCGGCCTCCTTGTAGGTCGCCTCGGCCGCCGCGACCTGGGCTTGGGCCGCGCTGCGCGACGACTTCTGTTCGACGTCGGTGAAGCGAACCAGCACATCACCCTTTGCCACCACATCGTTGACGTCGTGCGGCAGCTCGAGCACCCGCGCATTGGTCTGCGCGGTGATCGTGGCCTGGTTCACCGCCTCCACCACGCCATCCCAGATCTGCTCGTCGTGCGCGCTCTGTGCGTGCACGACCAGGCTCGCCAGTGCTGGCGGCGCACTGGACTGGTCAGCAGGCGGATGGCCTTTGCCGCAGCCAGACAGGGCAACGACAGCGAGCGACATGACAACATGGCGCAGGACAGATTTCATGGAAACGAACTCTCGTAAAGTGATCGGGTGGAAACAGGCCAATGAACGTGCGCGCTCAGCCTTTCCTGCGCTGCGGCAACATCCGGCGCAGGGTGTCGTCATGCACGAAGTAGTGGTGATACAGCGCTGCCGCCGCGTGCAGGCCAATCAGGTAGTAGCCGACGGTGCCGATCGTCTCGTGGATCTCCTTCACCGTGCTGGCGAGTGCCTTGTCCGGCCCGACCAGGGCCGGCAATTCCAGCCCGAAGAGCGGGATCACCTTGTCGCCGGCACTGAGGGCGAGCCAGCCAAGCAGCGGCATCAGGATCAGGAAGGCATACAGCAGGCCGTGCATCAGGCTTGCAAGATGACGCTGCCACGCGGCGGTCTGCGGGGCCATCTGCGGTGATGGCGTGACCAGGCGGATCGCCAGGCGCAGAAAGACCAGCGCAAACACGCTCAGTCCCAGCATGAAATGCCACGTCTTCAGCGCTTGGCGAAGGTCGCTGCCCTTCGGATAGAACCCGCGCAACTCAATGCACGCATACACGCCAATCAGCAACGCGAGCATCAGCCAGTGCATGCCGATCGACAGCGAGCCGTAGCGATCGGTGGTGTTCTTCCAGTTCATCGGGATTCTCGCTGACAAAGGATTCCGGAACGCAGCTTCGCGCATGGGCGCCTGCTCATCAGGCATCCCCCCCGGGCTGCGTACCCGGCTTGAGCCGTTCGATACCGAGCGCCTTCATCACATACTTTTCGTAGATCGGATCGCTCTTTCCCGAACGGATCTTGTGCATGAAGTATTTCTCGAAGGCGACCTTGGCCAGATGCACCCACTTGCCCTCCTTCGCCCAGGTCACGTTGCGTGGCGGGATCTGCGGAATGGCCACGAACGCGGCGCCACTGTCGCCCATGTCGGCCAGGCACACCGCGTTCCAGGTCGCCTCGGCGGTTGCCGGCCGACCTTCGATTGCGGACCTGATGTTGGCAGTCAGCGCCGTGACCATCGACTCGATCATGAAACCGGTCTTCGGCGCACCGGTGGGCACCGGCGTCACTTCCACCGGCGGAATCGCCACACAGACACCCGCGGAGTAGATGTTCGGGAAGGCAGGATTGCGTTGGTGCTTGTCGATCAACACGAAGCCGCGCGGATTCACCAGACCGTCCACCCCGCGCACCGCAGCCACGCCGGTGAAACCCGGTATCACCATCGAATACACAAACGGCAGCGTGTGCTGCTCCTGCGGCTGGCCATGTGCGTCGTGCTCGCTGACGAACATCTGTGCGGCCTCGACCTTGTCGATGCGGGCGTTGGTGATCCACTTGATATGGCGCTGGCGCAGCTGCTTCTCCAGCAGGCCCTTCGAATCGCCCACACCGCCCAGGCCCATATGGCCGATGTACGGCTCCGGTGTCACGAAGGTCATCGGCACCTTGTCGCGCAGCTTGCGCCGACGCAGGTCGGTGTCGAGGATCAACGCAAACTCATAGGCCGGGCCAAAGCAGCTGGCACCTTGCGCGGCGCCGACCACGACCGGCCCCGGTGCCTTCAGGAACTCCTGATACGCCTGCCAGGCGCTGGCCGCGTGTGGCGTGGTGCACACCGATTGCGTGTAACCGTCCACCGGCCCCAGCCCCGGAATCTCGTCAAACGCCAGCCGCGGACCGGTGGTGATGACCAGATAGTCGTAGGTCAGCTCGCTACCATCCTGCAGCAGCACGCGGTTCTCCGAAGGATGCACGGCACTGGCAGGCGAATCGATGAAGCCGATGTCGCGACGAGCCAATGCCGAGGCGGCGTCAATCTGCACCTCGGCCGGCTTGCGCCAGCCGATGCCGACCCAGGGATTGGACGGTGTGAAGGAGAACTGGGCGCCATCGCCGACCACGGTGACCCGGTGCGCGCCGCCCAACGCGGCCCTGATCTCATACGCGGCACTCATGCCGCCCAGACCTGCACCGATAATGACGATGTCGCTCATGGCAGACTCCTGCGCGAGTGGTACTGACAGCATCGGCTGCCAGGAACGAAGTGGACTTGAGCCTGATCAAATCGATCGCAGATGGCAGGCGACAAGCCGAAACAAACAGACGAGCGATCACATGCGTGCCGTCAGCGTGCCTCGTCGATGATGTGTGTGAGGGTTTCCTCCACCTCACCCGCGATCGCCACCAGGGCGGGATCGCTGGACAGCATGCCCAGCATCGGCAGCGGCCGGATCATGCCGATCCAGGTCTTGCCGCCGTCGGTGTAGACCGAAACGCGGCACGGCAACGCCATGTTCATTCGCATGTCGACCGCCAGCACACCCGCCGCCTGCTTCGGGTTGCACACTTCGAAGACCTGGCACTGGCGCTCGAACGCGATGCCCTTGCTGCGCAAGGTCGTGCCAAGGTCGTGCACGTGCAGCAAACCGAAACCATGGCGCGCGACGGCTTCGGTCAAGTCGGCTGCCGCCTGCTCCGGCGAATTGGCTGTTTCAACGATGTAGTACATGGTTCACCTCGATCACGCCGCAATGCAGCGACTCAGGACGGAAACGTGCACCCGGGCTTCAGGCCAAGCTTCTTCAGCAGCATGGCGAGCGGGCAGAAGCCGGTGAACGCGGATTGCAACAGGTTGACGCCCACGAATACCGACAGCCAGATCCAGCCCGGCGCCACGAAATGCGCCAGCGCGATACCTGTCAGCACAACGGTGCCGGCGAAGCCAAGGACGATGCGATCGACATTCATGGTGGAACTCCTCGAGTGGATGGGACGGATCGTGAAGACATCTGCGCGTACCCGGCCGCCGCCTCATGATCATTTATTTCTAAATTAGATTTATCTTAATTAGATATCCATGGTAAAGTCAACGCCATCGAACTGCCTGCTCTGCACACATGAAGAAAACCCACACCATGAACATGCCGACCGATGCGGATCTGAACCTCATGCAGTCACGTGCGGAGGAGGCCTCGCGGCTGCTCAAGGCCCTGGGCAACGCGCAACGGCTGCGCGTGTTGTGCCTGCTGCTGGACGGCGAGATGTCGGTGGGCCAGATCAACGAGCAACTGCCCGAACTCAGCCAGTCAGCGTTGTCGCAGCACCTGGCACGGCTGCGCGACGAGGGCCTGGTGAGCACCCGGCGCGAGGCGCAAAGCGTCTGGTACGCCCTGCCCGAAGGGCCCGCGCAGGCCATCATCGCCACGCTCTACGGCATCTATTGCGCAACGGACGTCCATCGACGCACTGCGAAAACCGCCAGGCGCACATCGCGCACCGGCTGACACGATCCGGACTGATCCACGTCAAAGCAGCCGCCCCGGGCAACCGCCATGATTGCGCCTCGCCCCCCTGCTTCGAGCTGCCCATGCAACTGATCTGTCCCGCCGGCAACCTGCCGGCGCTGCAAGCGGCGATCGATGCCGGCGCCGATGCGGTTTACGCGGGCTTCCGTGACCAGACCAACGCCCGCGCCTTCCCCGGACTCAACTTCAGCGATGCGGAGTTGCGCGCCGGGATTGCCTATGCGCATCAACGCGGCCGGCAGGTCTATCTGGCGCTCAACACCTACCCGGACAGCGCGCGGCTGCAGCAGTGGTTTACCGCCGTGGACAAGGCCGCCGAGTTTGGCTGCGACGCGATCATCGCCGCCGAGATGGCGGTGCTCGATTACGCCACGCGCACGTATCCGGCGTTGCATCGGCACCTGTCGGTGCAGGGTTCGGCCACCACCGCGCCCGCATTGCGCTATGCGCACGAGCGCTTCGGCATCAGTCGCGCGGTGCTGCCGCGGGTGCTGTCGATCCAGCAGGTCGAGCGCCTGTGCGAGGGCTCGCCGGTACCGATCGAAGTGTTCGCGTTCGGCAGCCTGTGCATCATGGTCGAGGGCCGCTGCCAGCTGTCCAGCTATGTCACCGGTGCCTCGCCGAACCGCCACGGCGTGTGCTCGCCGGCGAACTTCGTGCGCTGGGAGGAACACGCCGACGGTCGCCGCAGTGTGCGCCTGAACAAGGTGCTGATCGACAAGTTCGAGCCGGCCGAACCGGCGGGTTATCCGACCGTGTGCAAGGGTCGCTTCGATGTCGGTGGCGAGATCTTCCATGCGCTGGAGGAACCGACCAGCCTGAACACGCTGGAGCTGCTGCCGCGACTGGCGCAGGCCGGTGTGGCGGCGCTGAAGATCGAGGGTCGCCAGCGCGGCGTGGCCTACGTCGGCTCGGTCACCCGCACCTGGCGCGCCGCGCTGGATCGCTATCGCGCCGCGCCGGCGTCATGGCAGTTGCAACCGGACTGGCAGTCGTCGCTGTCGAAACATGCCGAGGGGCACCAGACCACGCTCGGCCCTTATCACCGCTCCTGGCATTGACACGATGACCACCATGAAATTGAGCCTCGGCCCGCTGCAGTATTTCTGGCCGCGCGCGCGCACGCTGGCGTTCTACCGGGAAGCCGCCGAATGGCCGCTCGACATCATCTATCTGGGCGAGACGGTGTGCAGCAAGCGGCGCGAACTGGGCACGCGCGACTGGATCGCGCTGGCCGCGGAGCTGGCCGCCAGCGGCAAGCAGATCGTGCTGTCGTCGCTGGCACTGATCGAGGCCGAGTCCGAGCTGGGCATGTTGCAGCGACTGGTCGACCACGGCGGCTGCTGGATCGAGGCGAACGACCTCTCGGCGGTACAGCTGTGCCGCGAGCGCGGGGTGCCGTTTGTCGCCGGCCCCACGCTCAACGTCTACAACCATCGCGCGCTGGCGATGCTGATGGAGGACGGCCTGCGCCGCTGGGTGCCCGGCGTGGAGCAAGGCCACGTCCTGCTGCGCGAATTGCGTGCGGCGATGCATGCCGCCGGCGGCGGCATGCCCGAACTCGAGGTGATCGCGTTCGGTCGGCTGCCGCTGGCGTATTCGGCGCGCTGCTTCACCGCGCGCGCGCTCGACGTGGCCAAGGACCAGTGCGATTTCCGCTGCATCGAATACCCCGACGGCATGCCGCTGGCCACCCGCGAAGGCCGGCCGTTCCTGCGCATCAACGGCATCCAGATCCAGGGCGAGGAAATCACCGATCTCGGCCCGGAAATGCCGATGTTGCGCGAGCTGGGCGTGGACATCCTGCGCCTGTATCCGCAGGTCGAGGGCATGGCCGAGCTGGTCGCCCATTTCCACCTCGCCCGGCGCTCGCCGGTCGCACCGCCGCGGATCGGTGCGCGCAACGGTTACTGGCACGGCGAGCCGGGCATGCGACCGGCCGACGTGTCGGCCTGAGCGAGCGATATCGGCGGCGGCCGGCGTCGCTGCCGCGCTCAGTATGTGTAGCGCAGCACGGCGAAGTAGTGGCAACCGGTGCCGGTGAGCACGAACAGGTGCCAGATGAAGTGGCTGTAGCGCAGCCGCTCGTGCAGCATGAAAAACACCACGCCCAGCGAATACGCCAGACCGCCGGCGAGCAGCCAGGCCAGTCCGCCCGGCGCCATGTGCAGCCATAACGGACGGATCGCGATCAGCGCCGCCCAGCCCATCGCCACGTACAGCGCTGTGGACAGCCGGTGAAAGCGTGCGCCCACGGTGAGCTTGAACACCGCGCCCAGCAGCGCCAGGCCCCAGATCACCCCGAACAGCGTCCAGCCCCAGCGCCCGCGCAACACACCCAGCGCGATCGGCGTGTAGGTACCGGCGATCAGCAGATAGATCGCCGCGTAATCCAGTCGCTGCAGCAGCGCCTTGATCCGCTCGTGCGGCACCGCGTGATACAGCGTGGAGGCCAGATACAGCAGGATCGCGCTGCCGCCGAAGACCGTCGACGCCACCACCGCCGTGGTGCTGCCGCCGCGCATGGCACCGACGATCAGGAACGGCAGCCCGACGATGGCCAGCAACAGGCCCAGGCCGTGACTGATGCTGTTGGCGATTTCCTCGCCCAAGGTGGAGTCACGCGAAATCGAACTGACGGATATGGATGCCATGCCGGATGGTCGCTCGCTGCAGGTGGACAATGGATCGATGGATGCCGTGCTGCGCGTGCCTTCCGGCACGCTGGCATCAGACCCGCGCAAACACCAGGCTGCCGTTGGTGCCGCCGAAGCCGAAGCTGTTCGACATCACCGTGGTGAGCTTGGCGGCACGACTCTCGCGCAGGATCGGGAAGCCTTCGGCGCGGGGATCGAGTTCACTGATGTGGGCCGAGCCGGCCATGAAATCGCCGTTGAGCATCAGCAGGCTGTAGATCGCCTCGTGCACACTCGCCGCCCCCAGTGAATGGCCGGTCAGCGCCTTGGTCGAGGACAGCGGCGGCACGGCGTCACCAAACACCTCACGCACCGACTTCAGTTCGACGATGTCGCCCACCGGAGTGGCGGTGCCGTGGGTGTTGAGATAGTCGATCGGGCCCTTCACGTTGGCGAGCGCCATCTGCATGCAACGCACCGCGCCTTCGCCGGTCGGCGCCACCATATCGGCACCATCGGAGGTCACGCCGTAGCCGACCAGCTCGGCAAGGATGGGCGCGCCGCGCGCCTTGGCGTGGTCGTAGTCTTCCAGCACCAGCATGCCGCCACCGCCGGCAATGACGAAGCCGTCGCGGCCGACGTCATACGGCCGCGAGGCGCTTTGCGGCGTGTCGTTGAAACTGTGGGACAGCGCGCCCATCGCGTCGAACTGCGCGGTCATGCCCCAATGCACTTCTTCGCCGCCACCGGCAAACACCACGTCCTGCGCGCCGTGGCGGATCAGGTCCGCCGCCGCGCCGATGCAATGCGCCGAGGTGGCGCAGGCCGCGGAAATCGAATAGCTCAAGCCGAGGATGCCGAAGGCGGTGGCCAGGCTGGCGGACACGGTGGAACACATCGTGCGCGGCGCCATGTACGGACCGATCTTGCGCACGCCCTTGTTGCGCAGCAGGTCGGCGGTCTCGATCTGCCACTGCGGTGAGCCCCCGCCGGAGCCGGCGATCACGCCGGTGCGCGGGTTGCGCACCTGCTCGGCGCTGAGGCCGGCATCGGCAATCGCGTCACGCATCGCGACATAGGCATACGCCGCGGCATCGCCCATGAAGCGCTTCAACTTGCGGTCGATCTCGGCAGTCAGGTCGATCTCCGGCACGCCGGCCACGTGGGTGCGCAGCCCCAGCTCGGCGTATTCGGGCATCGCGCGGATACCGCTGCGGCCCTCACGCAAGGCGGCCGACACCGGCGCCGCCTGGTTGCCCAGACACGACACCACACCCATTCCCGTCACCACAACACGACGCATCTCAGAACCCCTCGGTGGACTGGAACAGACCCACGCGCATGCCGCTGGCCACGTAGATCAGGCGGTCGTCGACAAACGTCTTGCCGTCGGCGATCACCAACCTCAATTTGCCGCGCATCACGCGGCGGATGTCGATCTCGTAGCGGAGCAGCTTGGCGCTCGGCAGCACCTGCCCGGAGAACTTCACTTCGCCGACGCCCAGCGCGCGGCCGCGACCGGTCTCACCGAGCCATGGCAGGTAAAACCCGCTGAGTTGCCACATCGCATCCAGCCCGAGGCAGCCGGGCATCACCGGGTCGCCCTCGAAATGACAGCCGAAAAACCACAGCCCCGGATGAATATCCATTTCGGCGTGGATCACGCCCTTGCCGTACGCGCCACCTTCGGTAGCGATCTGGGTGATGCGGTCAAACATCAACATCGGCGGCATCGGCAGCCGGGCACCGTCGGGGCCGAACATCTCGCCGCGGGCGCAGGCCAGCAGCTGGGCGTGATCGAACGAGGAAGGTCGGGTCATGAAGAAAATCAGGCTGAGTTTGGGAAGCCGCAGTGTACGGGAACAGGGCAAGCCTGCCCTGATATGAGTCAAATGGATGTAGTCAAAGCGTTGGCACGCCCGCGCGCTGACCCCGGCTAGCGGCGGTCGGCGCGCTTGGGCGCCGTGATGGAGCCAGCGTCGCCGCGAGCGCGCGTCCGCTTGCAGCGGTTGCTTGGCGGCGGTCGCCGGTGGATGAACTACCGGAGGCTCTCAGCCGAGCGGGTCATCGCCGCGATGATGCGCACCGAGACTGCGCTCGCGCTGCAACGCCGCGCGCAGCAGCGTTTCGGCGAGCCGGGTCTGCCAGCCTTGCGCCGCCGCCGTGGCGCAGGTCTGCCATGCGTGATGCAGCGCCGCCGCCGCGCGCACCGGACCGGCGGCGCGCCACAGCAGCTCGCGCAAGGCGTCGAGCCGAGCGGCCGGCAGACTGGCGCCGCGCTCGACCCAGCGGTACGCGCCACGACTGCCCTCGCGCCGCTCGATGCCGGCCAGCACGGCGCCGAGCCGGCGTCCGCACAGCACGCCTTCCAGCAGCGAATTGCTGGCCAGCCGGTTCGCGCCATGCACGCCGTTGCAGGCCACCTCGCCTACCGCATACAAGCCGGACACGCCAGTGCGGCCGTCCGCATCGGTGGCCAGACCGCCCATGTGGAAATGCGCGGCCGGCGTCACCGGGATCGGCGCCTGCCGCGGGTCGAATCCGTGCGCGCGGCAAGCCGCCAGCACGGTGGGGAAGCGCGTCAACCAGTCGCCTTCGACGTCGGCTGCATCCAGCCAGACGCGGCCATCGTCACGTAGCGCCTGCCATACCCGGCGCGCCACCACGTCGCGCGGCGCCAGATCGCCGAGCGGATGCAGCCCCGCCATCAGCGGCCGTCCAGCGGCGTCGAGCAGATGCGCACCGGCGCCACGCAACGCTTCGGTGATCAGCGGCAGGCACTGGCCGGCAACATCCAGCGCGGTCGGATGAAACTGCACAAATTCCATGTCGCGCGGCTGCGCGCCGGCGGCCAGGCCCAGCGCGAGGCCGGTCCCATCCGCGCCCGGCGGATTGCTGCTGCGCGCAAACAGCGCGCCGATGCCGCCGGTGGCCAGCACCACGGCGGCGGCCTCGATGTGCTCGTGGCGTCCACGCGCATCGATGGCGCGCACACCGGCCACGCGCCCGTCGCACAGCAGCAAGGCGTCGACATCGACGCCACCGCGCCACTGGATGTGCGGCGCCGCCTGCGCTTTCGCGCGCAAAGCATGAATCAGCGCGGCGCCGCTGGCATCGCCGCCGGCGTGTACGATCCGCGCCGCATGATGGCCGCCCTCGCGCCCCAGCCGCAGCCGGCCATCGTCGGCGCGGTCGAACGGCACGCCCTGCGCCTGCAGCCAGCCGATCGCCGCGGGCGCCTCGCGGGTGAGCCACTTCACCAGCGCGGCATCGTTG
>JBEPVP010000140.1:0-9774 GCA_041690935.1 Rhodanobacter sp. | reverse complement strand
TGACCAGTTTCACCGACGACTACATCGCCGCGCGCTTCAATGCGGTTGCGGCCGCCTGAGCGAATCCGAGAAGCTGGAGCACGGGTGCCATGGACGAAGCGCGCACCATCACCGTGAGCGAGGCGGCGGCATGACCGGAGTACCGCGGAGGAGGAGGCAGAGTGCAGCCACGCTGTTGCGGCGCGGCTGCTGGCTCGCCTGGCTGATACCCGCGCTGGCCAGCGCCGCCGCTCTGAACGCCACCTTCTACCGCTCGTTCGAAGCCAACGAATCCTTGCCGCCGGCATCGCCCGCGGCCGCTTCATTCACGATCGAGGTGGCCGGCGGCCCCGACCAGGCCGCGGCGCTCACCGCCAGACCCGGCGTCGGCTTCAGCGGACTGCACTCGCTGCACTATCGCGGCAGCGCGGGTGGCCAGCAGACGACGCAGTTGTACGCGGTGAACCTGCCGGTGCGCGCAGACACGCAGCTGTCCTACCTGCTGTTCCCCGTCGCCAACGCAGGCGATCTGCGCAATCCGGCCAACTACGTGGCGGTCGATCTGCTGTTCGACGACGGCAGCCGCTTGTCCACCCGCGGCGCGGTCGACCAGCACCGGATCGCGGCCGCGGCACGCGCGCAGGGCGAGGGCCGCACGCTGTATCCGGACCAGTGGAATTATCTGTCGGTCGATGTGGGTCGGGTCGCCGCCGGGCGCACGATCAAGCGCATCCTGCTGCGCCACGACGGCCCGGCCGCCCGCTTCGAGGGTTATCTGGACGACCTGCGCATCGGCGCCATCCCCATCGACACGCGCCGCCGTCCCAGCGACTTTGTCGACACCCGTCGCGGCAGCAACTCCAACGACCGCTTCTCGCGCGGCAACAACTTCCCCGCGACGGCGCTGCCGCACGGCTTCAACTTCTGGACGCCGGTGACCGACGCCGGCTCCGACTGGGTCTACCAGTACCAGCAACGCAATGGCGCGGACAACCGTCCGCGGCTGGAAGCGTTCGCGCTGTCGCACGAGCCGAGCCCGTGGATGGGTGACCGCCAGACCTTCCAGCTAATGCCGGCCGCCGTCGTCCGTGGCGCGCCGAGTGCGAATCGCGCGGCGCGGGCCATGAGCTTCAGCCATGCCAACGAGACCGCGCACGCCCACACTTACCGTGTGGCGTTCGACGACGGCATCGTCACCGAGCTCGCGCCGACCGACCACGCCGCGATGTTCCGCTTCACCTTCCGAGGCGACCGCTCGCAGCTGGTGTTCGACAACCGCGAGGACCACGGCGGCATCACGCTCGATCCGGCCATGCGCCGTTTCAGCGGCTGGTCGGACGTGAAAAGCCGGCTGTCCGCCGGCGCCACCCGCCTGTTCTTCTACGGCACGGTCGACCAGCCGGTCAGCGAAAGCGGTCGGCTCACCGGCGAAGGTCGCGACCATGTCGCCGCCTGGGTCGGCTTCGACACCACGAAACAGAAAGTGGTGAACCTGCGCATCGCCACCTCGCTGATCAGCGTGGCGCAGGCCCAGCACAACCTGGTGCTGGAGATTGCGTCCGGCGACAGCTTCGACGACGTGCGCGAGCGTGCGCAGCAGCAATGGGATGCGCAGCTCGGCATCGTCAGCGTGCGCGGCGCCAGCCGTGATGAGCTGACCACGCTGTACTCCAACCTGTATCGGCTGTTCCTGTATCCGAACGAGGCATACGAGAATACCGGCAGCGCCGCGCAACCGCATTACCGCTATGCCAGCCCGTTCTCCGCGCCCACCGGCAACGACACGCCCACGCACACCGGTGCGCGCCTCGTCGACGGCAAGGTGTTCGTCAACAACGGCTTCTGGGACACCTACCGCACCGCGTGGCCGGCCTACGTTCTGCTGGCGCCGACGAAAGCCGGCGAGATGATCGACGGCTTCGTGCAGCAGTACCGCGACGGCGGCTGGATCGCGCGCTGGTCGTCGCCTGGCTACGCCGACCTGATGGTCGGCACCAGCGCCGACGTGGCCTTCGCCGACGCCTGGCTGAAGGGCGTGCGCGCGTTCGACGTGCGCGCGTTCTATCAATCCGCGCTGAAGGACGCCACCGTGGTCAGCCCGCTCGCCGGCACCGGTCGCAAGGGACTGCAACGCTCGATCTTCAACGGCTACACCGACACCGGCGTGGATGAAGGCCTGTCGTGGTCGATGGACGGCTATATCAACGACTTCGCGATCGGCAATTTGGCCACTGCGCTGGCCGCGCAACCCGCGGCGAACGATCCGTACGCCGCGCACTACTCCGACGACGCGGTGTACTTCCGCAGCCGCGCGCTCGGTTACGCTAACCTGTTCGATCCTGCCGTCGGCTTCTTCGTCGGTCGCGATGCGGCGGGCCACTGGCGCCACGCCGCGATCGATTTCGACCCGCTGCGCTGGGGCGGCGACTATACCGAGACGGATGCGTGGAACATGGCCTTCCACGCGCCACAGGATGGTGCCGGCCTCGCCGCGCTGTATGGCGGTCGCGCCGGCCTGACAGCGCAGCTGGACGCGTTCTTCGCCACGCCGGGCACGTTCCACGTCGGCAGTTACGGCGAACCGATCCACGAGATGCTGGAGGCGCGCGCCGTGCGCATGGGCCAGTACGGCCACAGCAACCAGCCGTCGCACCACATCATCTACATGTACGACGTCGCCGGGCAGCCGTGGAAAACCCAGGACAAGGTGCGCGATGCGTTGTCGCGCCTGTACATCGGCAGCGAGATCGGCCAAGGCTATCCCGGCGACGAGGACAACGGCGAGATGTCCGCGTGGTACCTGTTCAGCGCCGCCGGCTTCTACCCGCTGCGCATGGGCACGCCCGAATATGTGATCGGCGCGCCGTACTTCCCGCACATGGACATCGCGCTGGGGCACGGCAAGCACCTCGTGATCGACGCGCCCGCCGTCAGTGACGCCAATCGTTACGTGCAGAGCCTGCGCGTCAACGGCCAGCCATGGAACAAGCTGACCCTGCCGCACGCACTGCTGGCGCAGGGCGCCACGCTGGAATTCACGATGGGCCCGCAGCCCTCGGCATGGGCCAGCGATGCGGCCGCGTTGCCGCCCTCACTCACCGCGCAAGGCCGGCCGCAACCGTTGCACGATGTCACCGACAAGGGTCACGGCGATTCCCGCAGCACACCGCTCGTCACGCGGCTGGCCGCGCTATCCGACAACGACAGCAGCACCGAAGTCGCGCTACCTGCCACCCCAACGATCGACTGGCACTTCGCAAAACCGCATGCGGTCGCGATGCTCACGCTCACCTCCGGCGCCAGCGTTGCTGCGCCAGCGGGCTGGCAACTGCAGGCTTCCCGCGATGGCCGGCACTGGCACACGCTGGACACGCGCCGGCACGAACGCTTTGCCTGGCCGCGACAGACGCGCGCGTTTGCCGTGAGCACGCCTGGCGAATACGCGTACTACCGGCTGCATTTCGACGCAGGTGCCGTCACCACGCTGGCCGAGATCGAGTTGCTCAGCCGGTCATCCACGCCCTGAGTTGCACCGCAGGGCGGGCAGTGCCCGCCCTACAGAGCAGCCGGATCAGCCGGTAACACCGAGACTGCGCTGGCGCATCCAGCAGGCAATGCTCATGCGGTCGCGCGTGGCCGGCAAGACTTCATGCTCGAACTGCGCCGACAGGAACAGCAGCAGGCTGCCGGCGTGCGGCAGGATGTCGCGCGACGTGCCATCGGCCAGATACAACCGCAGCGCGCCGCCGTCGGTCTCCTGCCAGCCATCGTTGAGGTAGAACACCGCCGAGACCACCCGCGCGTCGTTGTGGCGCAGGCGGTCGAGATGCCGCGCGTAACCGGCGCCGGGGCGATACACCGCGTAATGCGATTCGCAGTCGACCAGACCCAGCATCAGCTCGCGGCTGAGCGCCACCCGCAGCACATCCATGCGATCGGCGAACGCCTGCTGCGGCGCGCTCATCGCGCCGCTGAGAAACCAGTGCGTGCTGTCGCCACGCAGCGACGAGGCGGTGCGCCCGGCGCCCGTGCGCGCCGGCACCAGCAGCTTCGCGTCATGCATCGCCTTGCATTCGTTGGCCAGCGCACGGGTCTGTGCGGGCGAGAGCAGGTCCGGCAGCACGCACCAGCCGTCGGCGGCGAGTGCGCTCGTCGCGGTGGTGAATGCGTGGGAGCGGGTGTTCATCGGACGCCTGGACAGCACGGGATAGCGAAGTCGCCGATCCCGTGCAGGTCACCGCGACCCGACAGAGACAAGGATGGTTGGTGCAAGCCGGACAGCGCCGGCAGCATACGCTCTAACGTCTGATGTCAGTGTTGGCGCAACGGATCGAGCAGGGCCGACAACCCGTTGTGGTCGATCTCCAGCGCCAGCGCCAGCAGCCGTCCCAGCTCGCCGGCGGGAAAGCCCGTGCGCGCGAACCACGCCAGATAGGCGCCGGGCAGGTCGGCGAGCAACCGACCCTGGTATTTGCCATACGGCATGCGCACCAGCACCAGCTTCTGCAGATCCTGCGCGTCCATGCTATGTCGCGAACAGCTGCGCGCGCCCGGCGAAGGTCTTGAACTCCAGCATGTTGCCGCAGGGATCGAGCAGGAACAGCGTGGTCTGCTCGCCCGCTGGGGGCGCACAGGCTCCCCGGGCAACGTGTCGAACCGGTTCCGTCACGGCTTCACGAACCGCAGCGTCATCCGGTCGGATTCGCCGATCGCCTGCATCTTTGCGTGCTCGCTGTCGGGGCCGGCCAGGTTCGGCGGCAGGCGGTGCACGTTGATGTCTTCGGGGTCATCGGGATTGGCATTGATCTGCGACACGCGGTCCAGCCGGAAGCCGGTCTTGAGGGCGAGTGCGATCAGGTAATCCTCGGGGAGGCGGTGCAGTGCCTGGCTGCTTTGCACCGCATCGGCAAAGGGCTTGGCGCGATGCTCGGTGACGCCGAACACGCCGCCGGGCTTGAGTACCTTGAAGGCCGCCTGGAACACCGCGTCGAGCGTGGCCGGGCTGTGGTTGAGCCAGTCATGGGTGTTGCGGAAGGTGAGCACCATGTCGGCCGAATGGTCGGCGCCCAGGGCCACCTGGAACGGCGGCGCGAACGGAACGCTCCCGGCGATATGCCCGTATACCGCCGGGTCGGCCTTGAGCTTGGCGCTGAACTTGACCGACGGCGCGGTGGCTTCGACCAGGTGGCCGCGCGCATACAGGAAGGGCGCGAGGATCTCGGTATACCAGCCGCTGCCCGGTTCGATTTCGATCACGGTCATGTCCGGCTTGATGCCGAAGAACTGCAGGGTCTTGAGCGGGTGCCGGTAGCGGTCACGCGTCCGATTGGCCTCGGCGCGCCAGTGGCCGTTCACCGCCTGCTGCAGGGTCATGGTGGTGCCGGCCGGTGCGACGACGGGAGCCGCGCTGGCGACGGCGGGAGCCAGCAGGGCGACGAGCAGCGGGAGCAGCAACTTGCAGGTGTGGCGGAACATGGTTCAAGCCTCCTGACGATGGGTGGCCAAGACTACGCCGAAAGCATGGCGAGGTCAGGCTCGTGCCGGTGCCCGACGCGCCACCGCGCAGCGTCACATCATGTGGCCGAAGCACTCGATCGCGCGCCGGTATACGCTGGGCGCTCCATGTCGAGGAGCACGAGTCATGCGCCTGCTGCTGTCGCTGTTGCTGATGGTTTTGTCGCTGCCGCTGCTGGCCGCGCCGCAGCTGGACAAGCTGACCCTGCCGAAGGGTTTCCACATCGCGCTGTATTCCGGCCAGGTGCCGGATGCGCGAGAGATCGCCGTGGGCACGAATGGCACCGTCTTCGTCGGCTCGACCGACGCCGGCAAGGTCTACGCACTGACCGACAGCAATGGCGATGGCGCGGCCGACACGGTCCGGGTAGTCGCCAGCGACCTGCAGGTGCCGATGGGCGTGGCGTTCCACCATGGCGATCTGTACATCTCGGCGGTCAGCCGGATCGTGGTGCTGCGTGACATCGAGCATCACCTGGACGCGCCGCCCAAGCCCGAGCTGATCACCGACAAGCTCACCCGCGAAACCCATCACGGCGGCAAGTTCATCGCGTTCGGCCCGGACGGCAAGTTGTACGTGCCGATCGGCGCGCCGTGCAATATCTGCGACCCGGCACCCGACCACGGCAAGCTGACCCGCATGAACGCGGATGGCTCCGGCATCGAGGACGTGGCCCATGGCATCCGCAACACGGTCGGTTTCGACTGGCAGCCGGGGTCGAAGCAACTGTGGTTCACCGACAACGGCCGCGACCTGCTCGGCGACGACGTGCCCAGCGATGAACTGAACGAGATCACCCGCATCGGCGAACACTTCGGCTTCCCGTATTGCCACCAGGGCGACGTGCTCGATCCGGAATTCGGCAAGGGCAAGAGTTGCAAGGACTACGCACCGCCGGTGCTGAAGCTGGGCGCGCATGTGGCCTCGCTGGGCATGCGCTTTTATGAGGGTGGCCAGTTTCCGGCCGGCTACAAGGGCGCGATCATCGTGGCCGAGCACGGCTCGTGGAACCGCACGAAGAAGTCCGGCTACCGGGTGATGACGGTGCGCCTCAACGGCAGCAAGGTGCTGTCGTACGAACCGCTGATCACCGGCTTCGAGCAGAACGAACGCACCTGGGGCCGCCCCGCCGACGTGCAGCCGCTGCCCGATGGCAGCCTGCTGGTCAGCGACGATCTGGCCGGCGCGGTGTATCGGGTGACCTACCGGAAACCGTAACCGTCCCTCTGGCAGCGAGGGGGCGAACCAAGAAAGATTTCACTTCATGGAGAAACCCCATGCAACTACGCAGTGATAATTTCGCCAACGGCCAGCCGATCCCCGCGAAATTCGCGTTCGGCCGGCGCGCCGAGCCGTTTGCACTATCGGACAACCACAGCCCGCATCTGGCGTGGAAGGATGTCCCGTCGGCTACTCGCTCGTTCGTGCTCACCTGCATCGACACCGACGTGCCCAGCCGTGGTGACGACGTGAACGCGGTGGGCCGCACGGTGCCGGCCGACTTGCTGCGGGTCGAGTTCGTGCACTGGCTGATGGCGAATATCCCGGCCGAATGCGCCGAGCTGGCCGCCGGCGCGTGCAGCGATGAAGTCACCGCGCGCGGCAAGCGCGATCCGTTCGGGCCACCCGGCAGTGTGCAGGGCGTGAACGATTTCACCGGCTGGTTCGCCGGCGACGCCGACATGGCCGGCGAATACCTCGGCTACGACGGTCCATGTCCGCCCTGGAACGATGCGCTGCTGCATCACTATCACTACCGGGTTTACGCGCTCGACACCGCCTCGCTGGCGTTGCCCCGGGGTTTCTCGCGGGCTGAGCTGCAGGCGGCGATGAGCGGACACGTGCTGGCCGAGGCCGAGCTGGTCGGCACCTACACGCTCAATCCGGCGGTCGCTGACTGAACAAACGTCGACGCGGCGTGCATGGCGGCCTCTCTTCACACCCGCATGGCATGGCCTATGTGTGAATGGACGTACGCGGGACCCCTGACCGCTACCGTCGTTCCCTATCAAGAGGATGTAGCCATGCTTCATTACGCCCTGGTTTTTCTGGTCATCGCCATCATTGCCGCGGTGCTCGGCTTCGGCGGCATTGCTGGCGCGGCCGCCGGTATCGCCAAGATCCTGTTCGTCATCTTCCTGATCCTGGCGATCATCGCGTTCTTCCGTCGCGCCCGGTGACGCGCGCAGATTGCGTCAACCTTGCGTCATAGTGAGTCCCTTCTGGAGCATGCAATGAACAATCAGATACAAGACCCCGACCCGATCCCCGGCAACCGTATCGACGAGCGTGCCGAGCGGATCAAGCAGGCCACCTCCAGCGCCGTGACCAGCACCAAGGAGACGGTGGATCGTGCCGCCGACCACGTCGAGGAAGGCCTGCATCGCGCCACCGACAAGGCCGCCGATGCCGCCAACCGCGCCACCGACAAGGCCGCCGAAATCGGCGAGCGCGGCCGCGAGGTCTACGACGAAACCATGGATCGTGCCGACGCCTGGCTCGAACAGGCGCGTGCCTACGTGCGCGAAAAACCGGTGCAGTCCGTCGCCATCGCACTCGGTGCCGGCTGGCTGCTCGGCCGCATTCTGCGGCGCTGAACCACCCGACGTGGGGGCAGGGAATGCACGACGAGGATGAATCTCCCCGCGACGCAGCGGCGCCGGATCCGGCGCCGCTGTCGTCTGGGCTGCTGGCGGAAATCGGTCAGCTCGGCCGCGCCGTCAAACAGCTTTTCGGCGCGCAGATGCACCTGCTGGCGACCGAACTGGGGCTGGCCCGCAGCGCCGTGTCGTGGATGCTGGCCGCAGGGCTGGCGGCTACCGTCGCCGGCGTCGGCTTCGGCTTGACCGTGCTGGGTCTGCTCGGCCTGTTGCTGGCGCTATGGTTTGGGTCATGGCTATGGGCGTTGCTGGTGCTGGCTTTGCTGCAGCTGTTGTTCCTGTGCGGCTCCATCCTGTTGTTCCGGCGCTGCATGCACTGGATGAGCCTGCCCGTCACACGCAGTGAATGGAATGCGATGATGCGTGACAGCGCGCGCAAGGCCAGCTCCCGCAGCGGAGTCGAGCCCACCGCCGCGCAAGGCAATCGGCGGGAGGATCGGACATGAGTGTTTTCGAGCAGTTGGCTGAAGTGCGCATGGCGCAACGGCGCAGCGCCGCGGCGCGGCAGCAGTTGAAGACGCCGGTGTCGGCCCTGCTGGCGCGTGGCCGCACCTATCCGTTGACCACGGTGGGCGGCGCGGCCGGTGCCGGGTTCGTGCTGGGCCACCTCAATGTGCATCCGCTGCGGGTGCCTGGCGTGGGTCCGCTGCTCAGTGGTGGCCTGGCCGAGGCGGTATCTTTCGGCACCCGGCTGATCGCCGAACTGGCGGTGGCCGGCGCGGCCGTCGGCGCCGGCGCGGATGACCACTCCGCCAATGCTGCAGCTGGCGAGGCTGCCGCTGGCGCTGCTGGCGACCCGGCATGAGCGAGCGCGCATCGCTGCTGCCGGCGGAAGACGACGCACCGACGTCCGTCGCCGCCACGCCGATCCTGCTGGATGAGGTCGCCCCGGGCTACCCGCCGCGCCAGCTGGCGCGCGGCCTGCAGACCACGCGCGGCATGCGGCGCCATCTGCGCGGGGTGCGCGTCCTGCTCAACGCGATGCTGTTCCTGGCCCTGATGTACACCATCACGTTGACCAAGGCGCTGCTGATTCCGCTGGTGCTGGCCGCGTTCCTGGGGCTGGCCCTGAATCCACTGGTCGCCGTCGGCACGCGCTTTCATCTGCCGCGCTGGCTCACCGCCAGCGTGCTGATGATCGGCCTGATCGTCGGCATCGGCACCGGCGTCACCTTGCTGGCGCAGCCGGCGGTCGGCTGGTTTCATGGCGCGCCGGCGGCGATCCGCAGCTTCGTACCGAAACTGCGCAGTCTCACCAAGCCGCTGGAAGCGGCGAACCGGGCGACCCAGACCCTCACCGGAAGTTCGACGCACCTGTCGACGAACCAGCCCGCGCCGATGTCGATCAGTGCGTGGGACGTGGTCTCCACCGCGCCCAAGGTGCTCGCGGCGGTGCTCAGCGTGGTGTTGCTGGTGTTCTTCTTCCTGATCTACGGCGACACGATGCTGCGACGGCTGGTCGAGATCACGCCCAGTTTCGCCTACAAGCGACACGCGGTGACGATCGTGCGCGGGATTCAGACCGAGGTGTCGCGCTACCTGCTCACCGCATTGCTGATCAATGCCAGCCTGGGCGCGATCACCGCTGGCATGCTGTGGTTGTACAAGGTGCCCGACCCG
>JBEPVP010000139.1:0-9843 GCA_041690935.1 Rhodanobacter sp. | reverse complement strand
GACAGCGGCAGGTCGGCGCGCGTCACTTCGTAACGATTTTCGGCATTTGCCGGCACCAGCGGCACCGCGGCGGACAGGGGGGGTGACATCAATGAACTCCAGACTGGACATCAGCCGGCAAATGGTAGCAGGCTGCAGCCTTCTGCCGGGGGCAGAACGGGGAAGCGGGGTGATCGGCCGCGGTGTTCTGCCGATGGGTTGCTGAAGGTTTTGTCACGAAGTGGGCACATCATCACCGTCTCGGTGCCTGGCGCCGGGCCAACTGCAACCGCCATAGGAGCAGACCATGGATTCCGGAAAAATCATCGAACGCGTCAAGGCCATCCTGACCTCACCCAGGACCGAATGGCCCGTGGCCGCCGCCGAGCCCGCCACGGTCAGCAGCCTGTACGCCGGCTACATCGCGATCGTCGCCGCGCTGCCGATCATTGCCGGCTTCATCAAGGGCAGCCTGATCGGCACCGGCATGTTGGGCATCACGGTGCGCACTCCCATCGGCATGGGCATCGTCGGCATGCTGCTGCAGTACGTGCTGACCCTGGCGCTGGTCTACGTGATGGCGCTGATCATCAATGCGCTGGCGCCCACCTTCGGCGGCCAGAAAGACATGGTGCAGGCACTCAAGACCGTCGCCTACGCATGGACCGCCAGCTGGATCGCCGGCATCGCGGTGATCGTGCCGTGGCTGGGCTGGCTGATTGCCATCGCCGGCGCCATCTACAGCATCTACCTGCTGTACCTGGGCCTGCCGCACACGATGAAGTGCCCGCCGGAAAAGGCCGGTGGCTACACCGCCGTCAGCATCATCGTCGCGATCGTGCTGAGCTGGATCGTGGCCCTGATCATCGGCGGCGTGATCGGTACCGCGGTCATGGGCGGCGCGGCGATGGGTGGCATGCATGTCTCCGGCGCTGACGGCGACAACGTCACTGTCGATCGGGATAGCGCGCTGGGCAAACTCGCCGCGATCGGCCAGCAGGCCGAGCAGGCAGGCAAGGAAATGGACGCCGCGCAGAAATCCGGCGACAGCACCGCCCAGTCGGCGGCGATGGGCAAGATGATCGGCGCGGTATCCGGCAGCAACGGCCCGGTCGAGGCGCTCGCGCCCGACCAGATCAAGGCATTCCTGCCCGACAGCCTGGGCCACCTCAAGCGCACCAACACCTCGGCCCAGCGCAACAACGCGATGGGCATGCAGATTTCCGAAGCAAGCGCCGATTACGCCGGCGACAACGGCCAGCGCATCACGCTGGAACTCACCGATACCGGCGGCGCCAAGGGCTTCATGGCGATGGCCGCCGCGATGGCACCGGAAGAGGAGAAGGAAACCGACCACGGTTACGAAAAGACCTACACCGCCGACGGCAACATGGTCCACGAGGCGTGGGACACGCAGTCCAAGTCCGGCGAGTACAGCGTGGTGCTCGGCAAGCGCTTCACGGTGAAGGCGAACGGCAACGTCGACAGCATCGACCAGTTGAAGCAGGCCGTTACCAGCATCGACCTGCGCAAGCTGGAGTCGCTGAAGGATGCCGGCGTGAAGTCCGACTGATCGCCCCTGCACTCGGCCACAAAAAAACCGCGCCCTCGCCGGCGCGATTTTTTTGTGTGCGACCGGCGCTTATTTGGTCGCGTCGGCCTTCGGTACCGAGCCTTCGGTAGTGATACGGATGTTGAGCTCGTCGCTGACGTTCGGCACATAGGCACCCACGCCGAAGTCCGAGCGCTTGATGCTGGCGGTGGCGTCGAAGCCGATCGCCTGCGCCTTGCTCATCGGATGCGGACCGACCTTGTTCAGCGTGGCGGCCAGTACCACCGACCTGGTCACGCCATGCACGGTCAGGTCGCCGGTCACCTTGAACTTGTGCCCGCCCAGCGGCTGCACCTTGGTGCTCTTGAACGTCACCGTCGGGTACTTGTCGGCATCGAAGAAATCGGCTTCCTTCAGATGCTTGTCCAGTGCCGGCACATGCGTATCGAGCTGCGCCAGCGGCAAGGTCACGTCCACGCTGGACTGGCCCGGGTGCTGCTCGTCGAACACCAGCGTGCCCTCGCCCAGGCCGAAATCCGCGGTGGGGTTGGAATAGCCGAAGTGATTCCAGCTGAACAGCACCATGGTGTGGTTCGGATCAAGCCGGTAGGTCACCGGTGCGGCCTGCACCGACACGGCGGCGCCGAGCAGGCCGGTGAGAACGAGATACTTCAATGCACGCATGGAGTGGCTCCTTGGAATGGGTGGTGGCGGGAAGGTTTCAGGCAATCCTGCAGGCTTCGTCGAAGGTCAGCCGGGGACTGCGCGGGAACAGGTCACGACCGGCATCGCCGTAGCCGATGCTGATCACGAAATTCGACTTGATCGCGGTGCCGGCGAAGAAAGCCGCATCCACGCCGGCATTGTCGAAGCCGGACATCGGCCCGCAATCGAGCCCGAGTGCGCGCGCGGCCATCAGCACATAGGCGCCCTGCAACGTCGCGTTGCGGAACGCGGTGGTGTCGATCAGCGGCTGGTTGCCGGCAAACCAGCTGCGCGCGTCGGCGTGCGGAAACAGCCTGGGCAGCTGCTCGTAGAACTCGTGGTCGGTGCCGATGATCGCCGTCACCGGCGCTTCCATGGTCTTGGCCCGGTTGCCATCGGACATCAGCGGCGCCAGCGTCGCCTTGGCCTCGGCCGACTTCACGAAGACCACGCGCATCGGCGAGGAATTCGCGCTGGTCGGACCAAACTTGGCCAGCGCGTACAACTGCTGCAACTGTTCGTCGCTGACTTCCTTCGGCAACCAGGCATTGAGCGTGCGGGCGCGGCGGAACAACTGGTCCAGGGTGGCCTCGGAAAGCAACTCGCTCATGGGTATCC
Source organism: Rhodanobacter sp. (assembly GCA_041690935.1). Taxonomy (GTDB): domain Bacteria; phylum Pseudomonadota; class Gammaproteobacteria; order Xanthomonadales; family Rhodanobacteraceae; genus Rhodanobacter. The sequence goes on along the minus strand of JBEPVP010000139.1, from coordinate 6,989 downwards.
TCTATTGAAAGACGCGCCGACGGTGGCGCTGCCCTGCAAGTGTATAGGTGGGCGCACGGGAACAGACTGGGGTTGCGGAGAACGTACTGTGTTCATCAGGGAAACAATGCCGCGCCGGCCGCGCTCATGTTGAAGCTGCGGGGCGAATGCTGGGTCATCACCGATGCCGCCGCCGGCAACCAGCGCCAGGCCTTGGCGCTGGCCGAGCAACTGCAGCTGCCGATCCGTCACCTGCTGCTGGAGCCGCGCGCGCCGTGGTCGTGGCTGGCGCCGCGCCTCACCCTCGGCGCCCGGCTCGGCCTGCCGGCGATCCAGCGCGAGCTGTTTGCGCCACCGTGGCCGCGCGTCGCGATCGGCTGCGGGCGTGCCGCCGCCTTGTTCACCCGCCTGCTGCGCGGACTGTCCGATGGCCGGTGCCACACCGTGCAGATCCTTGATCCGCGTATCGATCCTGCGCACTGGGACACCGTGATCGCGCCGCAGCACGACCGCATCCACGGCGCCAACGTGCTGCGTCCGCTCGGCTCGTTGAACACGGTGGACGACGCATGGCTGGCCGACGGCCGCGACGCCTGCCCCAGCTTCGCCGAACTGCCGCAGCCGCGCGTGGGCGTACTGCTGGGCGGTCCACGCCAGGGCATCGCGCTGGATGCGGATTACGCGCGCCAACTGGCCGCGCGTCTGCTCGAACGCCAGCGGCGCGAAGGCGGCAGCCTGCTGGTGCTGGCCTCGCGGCGCACGCCGGCGGCGCTGATCGAACTCTTCCGTCGCGAACTGAAAGGTGTACCTGGCCTGGTCTGGGCCGGCCACGACGGCGGTCGCAATCCCTACCCCGGCGTGCTCGGCTGGGCCGACCGCCTCGTCGTCACCCCCGACTCGGTCAACATGCTCAGCGAAGCCTGCGCGGTCGGCTGTGCGGTGCAGACCTTCATCACCACGCCGCTGCCGGCGAAGCTCGCGCGCTTCCATCAATCACTGCGCGCGGCGGGACGCCTGCAGGATCTCGACGGCACGGCGCCGAACCCTCCCGCACCGCTACGCGAGACCGTCAGCATCGGTGCCGAACTGCGCGCCCGCATCGAGCGGATGCCATCGCAACCGACTTTGAACTGAAGCGCCTGCCTCGTAGCGTCGGAGGAAAGACCGTGCTCAGCCGAACGCGAACCCCAGTGCAGCGGTGACCGCACGTACGCTGCCGCACAACTGCGCCAGCTCCGCATCGCGCGGCGCGATGCGCGAGCGCAGATCCAGCGTGCAGGCCAGTGCGCGTTGCAGCAGGTCGACGTGCGCGGCAGTCAGGATTGCTGCCTGATCGGCATCCAGCAGCCCGGCGCTGCGACATGCCCCGATCAGGCCCGCGTTCGCGGTGACGCCAAGCAGCTCGGGGCGCTGCGCCGCATGCGCCAGCACCAGCCCCTGCAGCGCGAACTCGATGTCGAGCAGGCCGCCGTGACCTTGTTTCAGATCGAGCTGATGCTCGTCGGAACGATCGCGCTCGGCGCGCCAGCGCTGCCGCATGCTGCCGACCTCGGCCAGCACGGCGGCGAGATCGCGTGGCACGGCAAGGATCTCGCGGCGCACGTCGGCCAGTTCGCGGGCGAGTGACGCATCGCCGGCGACCGGGCGTGCGCGCAGCAGTGCCTGATGCTCCCACGTCCAGGCACGGCCTTTCTGGTACGCGGCAAACGCGTCGAGGCTGCTGACCAGCAGACCTTTGGAGCCGTCCGGACGCAGTCGCGTGTCGACCTCGTACATGCGTCCGGCGCGGGTCAGCACGGTGAGCCAGTTCATCACCCGCTGCGCGAGGCGCTGATACCAGCGCGCACCTTCCAGCGGACGCGCGCCGTCGCTCATTGCCTGCGCGCGGCGGCCGTCATAGACGAACACCAGGTCGAGATCCGACGCGAAGCCGAGCTCCTCGCCACCGAGGCTGCCGTAGCCGAGCACGGCGAAACCCGAACCCGCACCGGGCAGCCGGCCGTGCTGGGCGATCAGTTCACGCTCGGCCAGCGCCAGCACGGCGCCGACCACCGACTCGGCCAGCGCAGACAGTCGCCGTGACGTCGCCACGGCATCGGCACGGCCATCGTTGAAGGCGAGCCCGAGCCGGAACGCGGTGGACGACTTGAATTCGTTGATCCGCTCAAGCTCCGCTTCGGCCTCGCGCTCGTCCAGGGTGCTCAGCACGCGCGCGATCTCGGCGGCGATGTCGGCGCGCTTGAACGGCAATTGGTCGATACGCGGATCAAGCACATCGTCCAGCAGCAGCGGCTGCGCAATCACGCGCTCGGCCAGAAACGCGCTGTCGGCGAACAGCCGCACGAGACGCTTGCGCGCGGGCGGTTGTTCTTCCAGCAGGGCCAGATACGACGAGCGCCGCGCCACTGCCTGCATCAGCCGGCACAACCGCAGCAGGCTCGGCACCGGCGCGGCGGTGGCGCGAGCGGCACTGAACAGCTGCGGCATCAGATGATCGAGCCGCTCGCGCGAGCGTGCCGACATCGCGCGCACCGGCGCGGCCTGCGGCAACTTCAGCAGGACATCGGCCAGTTCGGCCGCCGGCACGAAACCGGACGCTTCCAGCGTGGCGGCATCCAGCGATTCATCGCAGGCGCGTTGCCACAGCACCATGTCGGCCGCCGGCACGCTCGCCGCGCGGCCGCCCTGTGGCATCAGCACGGCGGCGAATTCCTCGCTCACGATGGCGCGGTGTTTCGCCAGCGCCGCGTCCAGCGCAGCCCAGTCGGGATAGTCCAGACTCAGCGCGATGCGTTCGCGGCTCAGCGCGTCGTCGGGAATGTCATGCGTCTGCGCGTCGCGCAGCATCTGCACGCGGTTTTCGACCCGGCGCAGCAGCACGTACGCCTCGCGCAGCATGCGCGCCCGCGCGGCGGCGATGTGGCCGCGCGCCTCGCACGCGGTCAGCGCCGGCAGCAGCCCGCGCACGCGCAGGGACGGTTCACGACCGCCGCGAATCAGCTGGGTCAGCTGCACGATGAACTCGATCTCGCGGATGCCACCAGGGCCGAGCTTGAGGTTGTCGGCCAGATCCTTGCGCGCGACTTCCGCGTCGATCAGCGCCTTCATTTCGCGCAGGCCGGCGAACGCGGTGTAGTCGAGGTATTTGCGGTAGACGAACGGCCGCAGCAGTTCCTGCAGTTGCTTGCCGCTGGCGCGATCACCGGCGACCGGGCGCGCCTTGATCCAGGCGTAGCGTTCCCAGTCGCGGCCCTCGCTCTGGTAGTACTGCTCCATCGCGGCAAACGACAGCGCCAGCCGGCCGGCGTTGCCAAACGGGCGCAGGCGCAGGTCGACGCGGGCGCAGATGCCGTCCATGGTCGGCTCGTTCAGCAGCCGCACCAGCTGACGGCCGAGCCGGATGAAATACTCGCTGTTGTCGAGCGGCTTGGCGCCATCGGTCTGCCCGGCATGCGGATACGCCAGCACCAGATCGATGTCGGAGGAGAAGTTCAACTCGCTGCCGCCGAGTTTGCCGAAGCCGATCACCAGCAGCCGCTGCAAGGCCCCGTCGGATGTGCGGCTGTGGCCGTAGCGCGCCGCCAGCGCACGTTCGGACCAGGCCAGCGCCACGCCGAGCAGGGCCTCGTACAGCACGCTGGTGGCGGACAGCGTCTCGGGCAACTCGTCGAGGCCGTTGATGTCGCGGAACACCAGCCGCAACGCCTCGGCGTGACGGAAGCGGCGCAGCGCCACCATGCAGGCGGCCTCGTCGCCGGGCAGTTTCAGCGCGTCGATGCGGGCACTGGCGTCGCTGCCGGAGCGCAGTCGCTCCAGTCCGGCCGGTGCCAGCAACTGCGGCTGGCGGCGCCACACATCGAACGCGAAGTCGCTGGCCAGCAAGGTGCGCCGGATCCGCTCGGCGACACCGGCATCGTCGTGCAACGGCACGCCGGCGGCGCGACAGCGGGCGGCAAGATCGCCGTAGCGATCATCGATCAGCGCACGCAGCGCGGCGGATTCATGGGCAGGCATCGGGCCATTGTGCCGCAGCCGGGACCCGCGGGCCGACCCGGGCTTGCGCAGGCGATCACCGCGGGTGCACCGATACGCGGCGCGCACGTTTGATCTGGTCGTCAACAAGCCCGAAACTCGCCGCTCGGCGCCTACCCGGTGTTCATCTGCATCCCATTACATTTGAGTGTCCGCACCATGACAGCGAGCGCAGGACTGCCATGCCCCTGAATTCCACCAACCCGCCCGCCAGCTGGCGCACGCGGGCGCCGCGCATCGCCCTTTTGTTGCTGCTGGCGCTGGCGTTCGTGCTGCTGACCGGACTGCTCGATGGCGGCATCGGCGTCACCCCGCTGCGTCTGCTCGACCAGCCACGCTACCCGCTGGCCAATGCGTGGCCGGGCCTGCTGCTGGCGGGCATCCTGCTGGCGTTGAGCCGGCGCGCGCTGCTGTCGTTCGGGCTGGCGTTCCTGCTGCAGGGACTGCTCTATGCGGTCAATTTCCTGAAGGCGGCCAACCTCGGCACGCCGCTGTTGCCGGACGATTTCCGCATGGTCGGGCAGCTGCGCAAGGGCGGCATGCATCTGCTGGCCGGCTACCTGCCGCACAGTCCGTGGCCGTATCTGGGCCTGCTCGTCGCGGTTGCTTTGGTCGTGCTGGCGTGGCGCCTGGAGCCACCGCTGTTTGCGCGGCGCACTGGCGGCCGTCGGCTGCTGGCTGGCGGCGTGCTGGGGGCGGCGCTGATCAGCATGCTGGCCGGCCTGACCGCCTGGGGCAAAATCTACAATGCGAAGGTGCTGTGGCTGGAGCCGTGGTCGGCCTCCTCCACGGCCGCGCATTCCGGCCTGATCAGTTCGCTGATGCTGTTTCACCTGCAGTACGGCCGCAGTCAGCACAAGCCGGACCGCACCGCTGCCGCGCAGTTGATCGCGCAGTCGACACCGGCCTTGCTGCAAATCATGCAGACATCGACCGCGGGCGGCGAATTGCCGGACATCGTGGTGGTGCAGAGCGAGTCGTTCTTCGATCCGGCCATCATGCGCGGCTACGAGCACAGCAACTTCGCGCCGAATCTGCATCGGCTCGCCGCGCACGGGCTCAGCGGCAAGCTGCACGTACCCACGTTCGGCGGCGGCACCATCCGTACCGAATTCGAGGTGCTTAGCGGGCTGTCGCTGCGCTACTTCGACAACCTGCAGTTCCCCTATCTGCAGATGAGTCACAAGGCCCTGCCGAGCCTGGTGCGCACCTTGAAAACGCACGGCTACACCACGACCGCGCTGCACGGCAACGACCCGGCATTCTGGAACCGCATCACCGCGTTCAAGGCGCTGGGTTTCGATCGCTTCGTGTCGCAATCGTCGTTCCCGGCGGGTGCGGCGATGGACGGCAAGTACATGGCCGACAGTGCGATGACCGACGAAATCATGGTGCAGTTGAAGGACAACGGACCACCGCAGTTCGTCTTCACCATCAGCATCGAGGCGCACGGCCCGTACGACGTTCCGCCGGCCCACGTCGCCGAACGCGACGCCATCCCGGTACCCGACGGCATCAGCGGCCGCGACAAGCAGGAACTGCAGACTTACCTCTATCACCTGCAGCATGCCGACGCCGAACTCGGCCGGCTGGTGGAACTGCTGGCGCAGCGCCAGCGGCCCAGCCTGGTGCTGTTCTATGGCGACCACCTGCCGGCGCTGAGCAACAGTTATCAGACCACCGGCTTCGTCGATGGCGGCGACATGTTGAGCCAGGCCGGCATTTGGTTGCTGGTCGATCCGCAGCATCCGGGACAGCCGGTGCACATGGACACGGCGGCATGGCTGCTGCCCGGCACGCTGCTGGCGCAGGTCGGTATCCACGACGACGCCTACTTCGCATTGACCGAGCTGGTCGGCCCGCAACTGGCCGCGCTGACCGAGGCGCCCGGCGCGCCGCCGCCCACCGAAGGCAGCGACCTGCAGAAGCTCGACCAAGCAATGGCCGGGGTCAACCAGCTGCGCATCGGCGGCAAGCTGGACAAGCTGTTGCCCAAACCCACGCAGCCATCCACCGGTGACATCGCCCACCGGGACAATCCACCCGCGCATGCGCCGGCAGCCAGCGTGCTGCCGCGATGAACGGGGGCGGATTCCCTCCGCCTTGCTGCTGACCGCGCCGTGATTGTCGTCCGGGCCACCGCGTTGCGGTTCAGCGAGCTGGCCTCCAGCTGAATTGCGGACGGGTGCGTTCAGGTGACAGCAGGGCGTCGCCGCCTAGCGTCGACTTGGCGTTTGGAACCCTTTCGTTCCGACGCACCCGAATCCTCAAGGAGTCCATTCCATGCACAAGACCCTGCTTGCTGCTCTCATCGTTGGTGCCAGCGCGCTCAGCGTTCCGGCGTTCGCCCAGGTCAACCTTGGGGGCGACGCGCAGGTAGGCGCCGGGGCAACCACCGGCGCGGTCGTGCCCCATGCGATGCAGCCGATCAACCAGACCCGCGCACAGACCGCGCAGACCCTGCATCGTGCTGACCGCCAGACGAAACGCATGACGCACACGACGGCCGACCGCACGCGTTCGGCGATCGACCACAACGGCCATGCGAACGCCGGTGTCGCGACGGGCGATTCGATCGACGCCGGCACGGGCAACACCCATACGTCCGCCACTACCGGAGCACGCGTGGCTGCCGGCGTGGACGCCGGCGCCGCTGCCAACCAGACCGGTCGGCGCATCGGCCATCAGGCCAGGGATACGACCCACGCGGCGATGCAGACCACGGACCGCGCGGCGGGTTCGGCCGGCGACGCGGTCAACCAGACCAGCAGCGGCCAGTCGGTTGACGCCGATGCCAACGTCCGCGCCAAGGCGGCCGCACACGGGCACTGAGTTTCGCTAGCACCCGCAGGACCCGGCCCCGGGAGGAAACTCCCGGGGTTTTTGCAGAACGAAATGCCGGCGTCCTTGCCGCCGCGTCGCGCAAAGAAAACCCCGCCGAAGCGGGGTTTTCTGTTTGCAGCGGAAGCGTCGGACTT
>JBEPVP010000138.1:0-9885 GCA_041690935.1 Rhodanobacter sp. | reverse complement strand
GGGTATCGATGATCCGTCGCGCGTCGCCGATTCCATTGCCGCACATCTTTCCGTGCGCATGGCGGACAAGCAAAAGGTGCTGGAGACCGCTGACGTCGGACAGCGGCTGGAGTTGCTGATCGGTCTGGTCGATGGCGAGATGGATCTGCAGCAGGTCGAAAAGCGCATTCGCGGCCGGGTCAAGTCACAGATGGAGAAGAGCCAGCGCGAGTACTACCTCAACGAGCAGATGAAGGCGATCCAGAAGGAGCTCGGCGACAACGAGGAGAGCCCCAACGAGATCGAGGAGCTGCAGAAGAAGATCGAAACTTCGGGCATGCCCAAGGCCGTGCTGGGCAAGGCCCGCCAGGAATTCGGCAAGCTCAAGCAGATGTCGCCGATGTCGGCCGAAGCGACCGTGGTGCGCAATTACCTCGACTGGCTGGTCGGCGTGCCGTGGAAGAAGCGCAGCAAGGTGCGCAAGGATCTGCAGATGGCGCAGCAGGTACTCGACGCCGATCATTTCGGGCTGGAAAAGGTCAAGGATCGCATCCTCGAATACCTGGCCGTGCAGCAACGCGTGTCGGTGATGAAGGGACCGATCCTGTGCCTGGTCGGCCCGCCCGGCGTGGGCAAGACCTCGCTCGGACAGTCGATCGCCAAGGCGACCAACCGGAAATTCGTGCGCATGAGTCTTGGTGGCGTGCGCGACGAGGCCGAGATCCGCGGGCATCGGCGCACCTACATCGGCTCGATGCCCGGCCGCATCGTGCAGAACATCAACAAGGTGGGCACCAAGAATCCATTGTTCGTGCTCGATGAGATCGACAAGATGTCGATGGATTTTCGCGGCGATCCGTCATCGGCGTTGCTGGAAGTGCTCGATCCGGAACAGAACCATGCGTTCAACGATCACTACCTCGAGGTCGATTTCGACCTGTCCGAGGTGATGTGGATTGCTACTGCGAATTCGTTGAATATCCCCGGCCCGCTGCTCGACCGCATGGAAGTCATCCGCATCCCCGGTTACACCGAGGACGAGAAGCTCGGCATTGCGCAGAAGTACCTGTTGGCCAAGCAGCTCAAGGCGAATGGCCTCAAGCCCGAGGAACTTGGTGTCGACGAGGAGGCGCTGCGCGACATCGTGCGTTACTACACGCGCGAGTCGGGCGTGCGCAACCTGGAGCGCGAGATTTCCAAGATCTGCCGCAAGGTGGTGAAGGAGCTGACCCTGGGCGAGGTGAAGAAGGCCAGGGCGAAGGCCGCCCCAGCAAAAACAGGCAAGGCCAAGGCCAAGCCGCAGGTCGGTCGGGTCAAGGTGGATTCGGCCAATCTGAATCACTATCTGGGCGTTCGCCGGTTCGATTTCGGTCGCAAGGAATTGCAGAACGAAGTAGGGCTGGTGACCGGGCTTGCGTGGACGCAGGTCGGTGGCGAACTGCTGAGCATCGAAGGTTCCGTGGTGGCGGGCAAGGGCAGGCTGGTGCATACCGGCCAGCTCGGCGACGTCATGAAAGAGTCGATCCAGGCGGCGTTGTCGGTGGTGCGCGCGCGTGCCGATCAGCTGGGTATCGATCCGGAGTTCCACCAGAAGCTGGATGTGCATATCCATGTTCCGGAGGGCGCTACGCCAAAGGATGGCCCCAGCGCAGGCATCGCCATGTGCACGGCACTGGTCTCCGTGCTGACCAAGGTGCCGGTGCGCTCCGAAGTGGCGATGACCGGTGAGATCACCTTGCGCGGTCGGGTCCTGCCGATCGGTGGGCTCAAGGAGAAACTGCTGGCGGCACTGCGCGGCGGGATCACCACGGTGATCATTCCGGAGGACAACAAGAAGGATCTTGTCGACATGCCCGCCAACATCACCTCATCGCTGGAGATCTATCCGGTGCGCTGGATCGACGAGGTGCTGGACATCGCGCTGGAACGTCCGCTACGCCCAAATCCGACCAAGAATGAGGCTCCTGCTGCAGTGGCGGGTGAGGCAGCGGAAGTGCACTCGCTTACGCATTGATCGGCCAGCATCCTCCGGTCGCTTCTCAAGGTGCTCTACCGCCGCAGGGCGGCTGCTGTTTTCACGCTGTCGGTCGACGAAGTTTCGACTTAGTCTTCTGGCGCCAGTTTTGCAAGCGGTTTCGACCGCTGCCGATCTGGCGGAAACGTTGCTGTGCCTTGTGTTGCGGATTCCGGCAAGGCACTGGTATAAAGGCGATACCGCAGTCCCGGCGTTACATGTCAGCGCAGTGATGTGGGGTTGCGTTACGGCGCTTAACAAGAGCCAACCATCCATGCCTGCGTCGTCTCGTCTTACGGACTGGCCACGCCGGTGAAAATCCGAGTAAGGGAGCTTTTCAATGAATAAAACTGATTTGATCAATGCCATCGCCGAAAAAGCCGAGTTGACCAAGGCCGATGCGGGCCGCGCTCTCGAAGCCTATCTGGAGGCTGTGCAGAAGTCGTTGGAGAATGGCGAGGATGTTTCGGTGGTGGGTTTCGGTACGTTCACCGTGCGCAAGCGCGCAGCACGTACCGGTCGCAATCCGCGTACCAACGAGGCGATCAAGATCAAGGCCTCGAAAGTGCCTGCGTTCAAGGCTGGCAAGACCCTGAAGGATGCCCTAAACTAAGCGGCTAACGCTTGGTTTCGGGTGCTTAGCTCAGCGGTAGAGCGTCGCCCTTACAAGGCGGTGGTCGTAGGTTCGATCCCTACAGCACCCACCAGAAAAATGCGGAGTGGTAGTTCAGTTGGTTAGAATGCTGGCCTGTCACGCCGGAGGTCGCGGGTTCGAGTCCCGTCCACTCCGCCACAGTTCGCAAGGGCGCCCGCGTGGCGCCCTTGTCATTTGAGCAGCGCGTGTCCGCGTAGCGCGAGACATGTGGTTTGTGCCATCACGCATCACGCGTTTTCAACCACGTTGCGGGAAGATTTCAATGCTGCAGGCAATGCGTAACAAGATGCATGGATGGCCATCCATCATTGTTCTTGGCCTCGCCGTTCTGGCGATGTCGCTGTTCGGCATGGAGAGCTACTTCACGTCGCGCGACGATACTTTCGTGGCGAAAGTCGGCGCGCATGAGATCAGCCAGAATGCCTACCAGGACCGGATCAACCAACTGCGTCAGCAGGCGAGCACCGAACAGGGCGAGCATTTCGATTCCAGCATTTTTGAAAAGCCCGAGATGAAGCAGCGGGTCCTGAATGCCATGGTGGATCAGCAACTGCTGCTCCAGGCCAATGACGATTGGGGCATGCGGGTATCGGATCAGTCCGTACGCGACTACATCGCCGACATTCCGGCGTTTCAGGTCAACGGACAATTCGACGCTGTCAGCTATCGCGCATGGCTGGCCAGCCAGCGCAAGACGCCGGACATGTTCGAGAGCGACATACGCGCCTCATTGGCGGTCCAGCTGCTGCCCGATGCGATCAACCAGAGCACCATTGTCAGTGACCCGCAGGTCGACCAGTTCCTGAGCCTGCTTACCCAGCGCCGTGACCTTCGCTACTTCCTGTTGCCACGCCCGACGCTCGCCGACGACAAGGTTAGCGATGCGCAGATTCAAACCTGGTACAAGGCGCATCTCGCCGACTACATGAATCCCGAACAGGTCTCGTTGAAGTACATCGAAGTCAACGGCGCCGACCTTCCGCTGCAAGCCGCGCCGAGCGAGGACGATCTGAAGAAGCGCTATGCGGATGAAAAGCAGCGTTTCGTGCAGCCGGAACAGCGGCTCGTTTCGCATATCCTGATCAACGTGCCGACCAATGCCACGCCGGAGCAGCAGAAGGCGGCGTTGGCGAAGGCCGAAAAGATTGCCGCAGGAGCCAATCCCGGGGATTTTGCCAAGCTTGCCGCACAGGATTCGCAGGATCTCGGTTCAAAGCGCCAGGGTGGCGACCTTGGCTGGCTGGAAAAAGGCGTGACCAATCCGGCCTTCGACACGGCGTTGTTCGCGTTGCAGAAAAACCATATTTCCAAGCCGGTGCTGTCGTCGGATGGCTATCACATCATCTGGTTGCGGGACGTTCGCAGCGGTGAATCCAAGCCGTTTGACGAAGTGCGCGACCAGCTGGTCAAGGAAACGTCGGCCGCCGAACGCGACCGCACGTACAACGAGGTTGCCGGCAAGATGTCGGACAACACGTACCAGAATCCGACCTCGCTGGAGCCCGCCTCGGTGGCATTGAGCCTGCCCATCAAGACCACGGCGCTGTTCGCGCGCGCGGGTGGAGCAGGCCTCACTGCCAACCCCAAGCTGATTGCCGCGGCGTTCAGCGATGATGTTCTGGTACAGGGCAACAACTCCGGTCTGGTAGATCTTGGCAACAACCATTCGGTGGTGATCCATGTCGACAAGCATGTGCCGGCGGCGGCCAAGCCGCTGGCCGAAGTGCGCGCTGACATCCAGAAGAAGATTCTTGACGAGCGCATCGTCGCCGTCGAGAAGAAGCAGGCGGATGACGCGCTGGCTCGTCTGCGCAAGGGCGGGGCGATGCCGGTGGTGGCGACGTCGCTGGGCGCCACCATCACCAGCGTGAGCGAGGCTGTCAGGCGTTCGGAAGTGCCAGCACCGCTGCTGACGCAGGCGTTCCTGCTGCCGCACCCCGCCAAGGACAAGGCGCAGTTTGCTGCGGTGGACATGCAGGATGGAACCTTCGCCTTGCTCGCCGTGGACAAAGTTCAGGGCGGTGACCTTTCGAAAGTAACGCCGGAAGAGCGTGAATCGCTGCGCCAGCAGATGGCCCAGGCCTACGGTTCCGAAACAACGCGGGAACTGATAGGTCTGCTCAAGGCAAAGGCCGAGATCAAATTCAACAAGACCCGGATGTAGCCCACGCTGTTGCGTACGGGTGGCAGACGGGTATGCGGACAAACAGAAGGGCGGCCATGGGCCGCCCTTCTGTTTGCAGTTTGAACGAGATCGCCGTCAGTTCAGTTCGCTTCGCTAACCCGCAGCACCTGGCCCAGCTTGAGCACGTGCCCGTGGAGATGATTCCAGTGTTGCAGCTGACCTACGTTCACCGAACAGTCCCGGGCAATCTGCCACAAGCTGTCGCCGCGCCTGACCGTATACGTTTTCCGTTGTGTCGTTGCTTTTGACGGGACAGCGGTTGCGGTGGTGGCCGCAACGGAGTGCCGGTCGTCGACCAGCTCCACTTGGGGCTGCACCAGCAACGCATTCCGGAATTGTCTGACGTGACTGGCCGGCAGCAGCAGGTACGAAGCGGCGCCGGCATCGATCATGTCGCTGCGGAACGCGGGATTGAGATCCTTCAATGCATCCACCGACATGCCGGCGTGATCGGCGGCCCGCGCCGTTGGCATCGAATGGTTGATCTTTACCTGCACCAGATGCTGGTCGTCCGGCAGCGCCGGCAGGCTCACATGGAAGCGGCCGGGTTCCCGCACGATACAAGCCATGGCCAGCAACTTGGTCAGGTGTGCGCGGGTAGCCTGGCGCACCGGCCAATCGGGAATCACCGGGTCATGCGCCGGCAGACCATGTTTCTGGACGATCTTGCGGATCGAGAATTCACCGGCGTTGTAGGCGTAGTCAGCTACCCGCCAGTCATGAAACTGATCGTGATATTGCTTGAGCAGTTTCATCACCGCATGGGCGGCGGCCGGAACATCGAGGCGCCCATCGTAGTGGCCATCGACGCGCAAGCCCATGGCACCGGCGGTGACCGGCATGATCTGCCACATACCGGCCGGTTGGCGCCTGCGCGCTGCGACCGGCTGAAACCGGCTCTCCACCCAGGGCAGCAGCACAAACTCACCCGCAACGTCGTACTGCGCCGCGACCGCCTGCACATAGGCCAGGCGGGGCAACACTTCTTGCAGCTGACTCTCGAATTGCTGGGGGTTGCGTGTATAGCGTTTGGCCCAGACCAGTACCGAGGGATCGGCATCGCAGTCGGCCATTGCAAAGCTGTCGCGCAATTGATCCCAGATATTGTCCGACGAATGTGTGGCCGGTTCGTCGGTGGGAGGCATGGCCGCGGGCGCAACAGCCACCGTCGGAGCCACCGTGGTCAGTTGCCGGTGCGGGGCCTGCGACGGTACGCCGGTACACGCCGACAGCAGGATCGACAGGGCGATGGGAAGGGGCTTGACGTGCTTGAGGTGTCTGCTCATCCGCGAAACCCGTTCTTGGCTTCGCGCAAGGCGGCAAAGCGGGCAACGCGGTCGCTGCCGCTGCCTTGTCGCATGCACCAGGCAGCGACGGTCGGGCTGTCGATGCGCAGGAATGGATTGGCAGCCAGCTCCCGACCCAATGTCGCCGGCAGGGTCGGCGCATGCCGGGCGCGCAATGCCGAGACCTCGTGCAACCGTTTCTGCAGCTCGGCATTGCCCGGTTCGACGGTGCATGCAAAGCGACCATTCGCTTCGGTGTACTCATGCCCCGCACACACCAACGTTTCTGCTGGCAGCATCGACAAGCGGTCCAGCGAAGCGAGCATCTGCGCCGGCGTGCCCTCAAACAATCGGCCGCAGCCTAGACTGAACAAGGTATCGCCGCAAAACAGCAGACCGGCCCCAACGAAGGCCACATGGCTGAGCGTATGGCCGGGAATCGCGATCACCTCGAAGCGGATTTTCGGCAGCGCCAGCTCAATGTTGTCTCCGTCGCGTATCTGTGCAGTCGCCTCGTCGATGCGTTCATCCACAGGTGCATACACGGGAACGGCATGCCGCATGCGCAGGGCCGCCACGCCGCCGATATGGTCAGGGTGATGATGAGTCAGCAGGATCGCGTGCAGTTGCAGTCGCCGTGCTTCAAGCGCTCGGTCGACGACCACGGCGTCACCCGGATCGACGATGATGGCGTTGCCATCGTCGTCGTGCATCAGCCAGATGTAGTTGTCGGCCAGTGCCGGTAACGGTATGAGATGCAAGGCGAGCTCCGCTGTGTTTCAGGAACACCTGACGACTCAGGTGCTGGGTCCTTGAACAACGACAGACGCAGCCGTCCCGGGCGCGCGTGAAGCGCTCGACTATAGGGTGGCTTCGCCGCCGACTCGTTAGCGGAGCGTTAACCGATCAGGTCATCGTTCAGTGACGTGCGGCAGTTCCGGCTTGCCTGTATCCGCAGCCCGCTCTCGCCAACCGTTACAATGCTGGTCAGAGATGGAGACCAGGCCCGCTGCATGCATCCACGCGATGACGAGATCTATGCCAGTGCTCCGCTGCGCCGATTGCGGGATGCGCAGACGCGAGCGCTGACGCCAGAGTTGCAGCGTTGTTTCGGTGCGCATGCGCTGCTGCTGGGCACCTCCGCCCATGACATACCGCCAGCTTTGCCGATGCTTGGATGCTGGACCAGCCTGCAACTGGACCACGGCAGCTATCGCGGTGACCTGCTGGCGGCGGCAGAGGAGCCGCTGCCGTTCGTCGATGATGCGTTCGATCTGGCGATGTTGCGACACGTACTGGAAGTGGCGCCGAGTGCCTCGACCCTGCTTCAGGAGGTCATCCGCGTACTGGCGCCCGGTGGCGTACTGGTGCTTACCGGCGTGCATCCGCTCAGTGGCTGGGCGCCGTGGTTCTATTGGCGCACGCGTGGCAAATCACCGACACTGCGGATGCCGCTGCGCCTTGGTCACGACCTGCGACAGGCAGGGCTGGAGATCGAGCGGATGCAGCGGGTAGGGCGCTTGTGGCCTGGCTGGGAGAACGCTGGCGCGACACCTGCCAGCTCGCTCGGGGGTGGCTATGTCGTGATCGCGCGCAAGCGTCGGCGCCTGGCTACGCCGCTGCGGATCAAGTCGACCCCGGTGCGGGTGCCGGCCAATAGCCAGTTGTCACCGGGCACGCGACGCAGTTCAGTAGTGTGACTTTTCAATGGAACACGTGAGCAACGATGAGCGAAGTGGAAGCATTTACCGATGGCGCCTGCCTGGGCAATCCGGGCCCGGGTGGCTGGGCCGCCCTGTTGCGTGCCAAGGACAGCGAACGCATGGTCGCCGGGGGTGATCCGGCAACCACCAACAACCGGATGGAGCTGATGGCGGCCATCGGTGCGCTGGAGGCATTGAAGCGCCCATGTCAGGTGACCCTCACCACCGACTCGCGCTATGTGATGCAGGGCATCGAGCAATGGATCCCGAAGTGGCGCGCCAATGGCTGGCGCACCGCGGACAAGAAACCGGTGAAGAACCAGGATCTGTGGCAGCGCCTGTCGGAGGCCGTGAGCACCCATCAGGTGCGCTGGCAATGGGTGCGTGGTCACAACGGCCACATCGAAAACGAGCGGGTCGACCAGGCCGCGCGCGAGCAGGCCGAGTTGCTCAGGCACCGCGCATGAGACAGATCGTGCTCGATACCGAGACCACGGGTCTGGAAGTGCGCCAGGGACATCGCCTGGTGGAAATTGCCTGCGTCGAGATGGTCGAGCGCCGGCTCACCGGTCGGCACTACCAGACCTATCTCAACCCGGATCGGGCGATCGACGAAGGCGCCCGGCTGGTCACCGGCATCGAGGACGAGTTCCTGCTCGACAAGCCGCATTTTGCCGACGTGGTGGATGAGTTTCTGGCCTTCATCGAAGGCGCGGAACTGATCATCCACAACGCCAGTTTCGACATCGGCTTCCTCGACGCCGAACTGGCGCGCCTGGACAGCGGCGCTGGCCGCATCGGTGATCGTTGCAGCGTGCTCGATACCCTGGCGATGGCGCGCGAGCGCTACCCCGGCCAGCGCAACAGTCTTGACGCATTGTGCAAGCGACTTGGCGTGGACAATTCACGGCGCGACCTGCATGGCGGCCTGATCGACGCCCAGCTGCTGGCGGATGTCTATCTGACGATGACCTCGGGGCAGGTGGCGTTCGACCTGGGCTTCGAAGGCGCCTCGGAGCAACGCGACATCATGATGGCGGTGCCCGTGGTCCTGCAGGTACGTCCCTTCGTGCTGCATGCATCGCCGGGCGAGCTGTTGCAGCACGAACAGCGTCTGGATGTACTCGACAGGGGTGCGGACGGCCAGAGCGTATGGCGGCGGCTGGGTTGAGCCATGCCGCTGCACGCAGGGCTCAGCAGGAACGTACGATGATCACGGTAATGTTGTCATCGCCACCGCTGTCGAGTGCGCTCAGCAGCAGTTGATCGACACACTCCTGTGCGGCCAGATCCGTGCGAGCAACCGTGCGCTCAATCGACGCGTCGGTGACGCCTTCGGTCAGGCCGTCACTGCACAACAGAAACCCGATCCCCGGCTCCAGTTGGCCGCGCGCCATACCGATGTGCAGTTGCTCCGTGGCAGTCACGCCGAGCGCCTGGGTAAGCACATTGCGCTGTGGATGCTGCGACACCAGCGTCGGGTCCAGCTGACCGGCTTCGACCAGCGCCTGTACCAGCGAATGGTCGTGACTGATCTGCCGCAGACCCTTCTTCCACATGTAGATCCGGCTGTCGCCGACCCAGGCCACTTCGTAGCTGCCGCCGGTAGTACGCAATGCCGCGATCGTGGTGCCCATCGGCAGCACGTCGGAGCTGGGGCGGGTGTGCGCCAGCAGTCGCTCCGCCGCGCCGTGCACCGCCTCGATCAGGTTGTGACCGCGGGTGACCAGATCGACTACCGCATCGCGCACCAGCGCCGATGCCACCTCACCGTGCTGATGACCGCCCATGCCATCGGCCACCAGAAACAGGCCGAGCGACGCATCGGCGTAGTAGGTGTCCTCATTGCGCGTGCGGCGCAGGCCGACATGCGTTCCGTGTCCGAATTCGATCATGGGTTTTCAGTTGGGGCGAGCCGTCGCAGCATGCCGCAAGACCCGGTTGTTGTCACGGCAAGTTCGCTCGCGTATTATTCCCGGCTCGCATGCGCCACCATGCAACGCACCGGAGAGGTGGCAGAGTGGTCGAATGTACCTAACTCGAAATCAGGCGTACGTGTAAAC
>JBEPVP010000137.1:0-9907 GCA_041690935.1 Rhodanobacter sp. | reverse complement strand
GGGCCACGGCGGCGCGCCGTGCTCGGTCGCCGCGGTGGTGTGGTCGCGGCGTGCGCGCCAGCACGCCGGCGGCCTGCACGGTGCCGCCCCAGGTGCGGAAGTCCTTGGCGCTGAAGTCCTCGCCGCAGGCGTCGTGCACATAGTCGTTGACCTGGCCGGAGTCGAGCGGCTGGCGCTGACCATCGTCGTCGAGGTACTGGAATAGCCGCTGGCCGGGCAGTTGCTGCACATGACGCACGATGCGCGCGAGCCGCTGGTCGCTCAGTTCCACCTCGCGTTCCTGCCCGCTCTTGCCGCGGAACGCGAAGCGCAATCGGCCGCGCTCGGCGCGCACATGGCGCGAGCGCAAGGTGGTGAGACCGTAGCTGCCGTTGTCGCGGGTGTAGCCTTCGTTGCCGATGCGGATCAGGGTGTCGTCGAGCAGCCGCACGATCAATGCCAGCACCTTGTCGCGCGGCAGTCCGGGCAAAGCGAGATCGCGACGCACGCGACGGCGCAGCTTCGGCAACGCTGCGCCAAATGCCAGCACGCGATCGAACTTGCCGTGATCGCGCAGCTCGCGCCAGCGCGGGTGGTAGCGATACTGCTTGCGTCCGCGCGCGTCGCGCCCGGTGGCCTGCAGGTGGCCGCGCGGGTTCGCGCAGATCCACACGTCGACGTAGGCCGGCGGTATCGCCAGCGCATGTATGCGCTGCATTTCTGCGGGATCGCGAATGGGCCGGCCATCGGCATCGCGATAACTGAAACCCCGGCCGTGGCGCAGCCGGCGAATGCCGGGCCGGCCATCGCTGACATAGACCAGGCCGACGGCACGCACTTCCGTCCGGAGGCCGGGATCAGGTGCGGCGGCAGGGCTGTTCATTGCCGCTGATTGTGCGCCGCGCGGATCAACGCCGCGTGCAGGTCAATCCACCCGGCAGAACACCGCCTTCAGATAACGACCTTCCGGCACATCGGTGCGGAACGGATGGTCGGCACCGGCGCCGCGTACTTCCAGCACCTGGATCTCGCGGCCGGCGTTGAGCGCGACCCGGCGCAGCATCTCCAGAAATTCGCTTTCGCCGACCAGGCCGGTGCACGAGCAGGTCAGCAGCAGACCGCCGGGCGGGATGATGTCCAGCGCCATGCGGTTCATCGCGAAGTATTTCTTCAGCGCATCCATCACCTTGCTGCGGTCGCGGGTGAGCTTGGGCGGGTCCAGAACGACGGCGTCGTACTGCTCGCCGCGCGCCACCGCCGCACGCACCCAGTCGAAGATATCGGCCTGCTCGAACGTGACCGCGACGTCGTTCGCCGAAGCATTGGCGCGGGCAACTTCCAGGATGCCGACATCCAGATCCACGCCGACCGCCTCGCGCGCGCCGGCAGCCATCGCATGCACGGCGAAGCCACCGGCGTTGCAGCACAGGTCGAGCACGCGGCGGCCCTTGGCCAGTTCGGCGAAGCGCTTGCGGTTGTCGCGCTGGTCGGCGAAGAAGCCGGTCTTGTGGCCGGAGCCCGGTGCAGCCTGGAAGCGCAGGCCGTGCTCGCGTACCTCGAACGCGGCAGGTACGTCGGGGCTGCGGCAGTCGAACGATTCCTGCTTCTGCACGTGCGATTCGGCGAACCAGTACAGCTGCGCGCCGGGGAAGTGACCGAGCAGGGCGGCGTGGATCGCCTCGCGGAAACGCCACATGCCGGCGGCGAAATATTCGATCACCAGGATGTCGGCGTAGCGGTCGACGATCAGGCCGGACAGGTCGTCACCCTCGCTATGCACCACGCGCCAGGCGTCGCTGACGCTGTCGAGCTGCAGCCACTCGCGACGCAGCTGCACCGCGCGGGCGATGCGTGCGGCGATCCATTCCGCGTCGATCGTGGCCTCCGGATGCGTGTCGAGCAGGCGCAGCGCGATGCGCGCATGGCCGTTCCAGAACGCGTGGCCGACGAAGCGACCGTTCGCGTCGTGCACGTCGACCAGGCTGCCCGGCGGCAGTTTCGATTCCGGCTTGTAGATCTGCGCCGACCACACCCACGGATGACCGGGGTTGCGATCGGATTTCAGGCGAATGACGGGGAGCGCTGCGGAAGTATTCATACGCGCATGATAGCTGCTGTCCTGCTGCTCCCCCTGCGTGCAGGGGGAGGTAGGGTGGGGGTTGCTCGCGCGGGCGAGGAAGATCAAGAGCGAGCCCCTCCCCAGCCCTCCCTTGCGATGCAGGGGAGGGCGCAGAACGTCAGCGCAGGCGCAGCACCAGCCAGGACAGCAGGGCCAGCAGGTTGATGCCGAGCCGCGACACGGACGGGCCGGCGACCGCCAGCACGAAGCCCTGCGAGCCCACATGCCAGTCGATGCCCAGCCGCGGTGTCGACTGCAGCGTGGCGAATACATTGACGAAGGCGCCGCAATGCAGCGCGTAGCTGAATACCGGCAGCGCGATCAGCGGCAGCTGCAGCAGCTGCGCCCAGCGCGACATGCGCACGCCGTGCTCGCTGCCGGCGACCAGCTGCACGCCGGCCGCCAGCACGAAGCCGTACAGCGCCAGGCCGATCAGCGCGATCAGGCTGTCGTGCGCGCCAAACGGCAGCAGTCGATGCAGCATCGCCATCACGCCGTAAAAGCCGCCGGCGATTTCGAGGACGCCGATCAGGCGGAACAGGATGATGCGCATGCGAGGTCTCGTTCGAAAAAGACGCCAGCTTAGCCGAGCCGTCAGGCGATCAGCACGCCGCGCGCTGCCTCGACGATCGCATGCGGCACGAAGCGGGCGCTGTCCTGGGTAACCAGCGAGCTGTCTTCGCGGATGCCGATGCCGCAGGCGCGGTCGCCGACCACCCAGCTGCCGATCAGCGGATAGTGGCCGTCGAAACCGGTCAGTGGATGGCAGGCCTGGCGGATGCACGGGCCGTCGTACGGACCACCGGTACGCAGTTCGCGGCCGTCGTCCAGATGCATCGCGATGTTGGCGCCCTCGCGCGAGTGCAGCGGTTTGCGTACCCAGCCGCGCGGCAGCTCGCCGCCGGTGTCGAACTCGGCCGGCAACAGGTTCGGATGACCGCGATGCGCATCCCACAACAGCGGCAGGATGCCCTTGTTGCTGAGCAGCGCCTTCCACGGCGGCTCGATCAGCTGCAGGCCGGCGCGCGGCAGGTACGCGCCGAACGATTCGCGGAACATGTCCTCCAGCGGATACAGCTTGAACAGGCAGCCGATCACGTGGTCGTCCAGGTCGGTGAAGCGGCCGTCGCTGGAGATGCCGATGTCCTCGATCGCCAGCGTGCCGCAGTTGATGCCGGCTTGCACGGCGCAGTCACGCAGGTAGGCGATGGTGCCCTGATCCTCCAGCGACCCGCGCACGGCGGCGAAGTGGAACGGCCGCGCGATGCCGCGCGCGATCGTGCCGAACGCTTCCACCAGGGACTCGTAGATCGAGTTGAACTGGTCGCTGCCGGGCGGCAGCTGGCCGCGCGCGAGCTGGTCTTCCAGCCATTGCCACTGGAAGAACGCGGCCTCGAACAGCGAGGTCGGCGTGTCGTAGTTCAGTTCGTACAACTTCGCCGGGCCGTGGCCGTCGTAGGCAAAATCCATGCGCCCGTACAAGTGCGGCTGGCGCTCGCGCCAGCTCTGCGCGATCCAGTCGCGGTACGGCTCCGGGATCGCCAGCTGCTGCATGTGCTGCTCGCTGCCGACGATGCGCTCGACCAGGTCCAGCGCCATCGCATGCAGCTCTTCGCTGGGTGCTTCGAGGTCGTCCTCGATCTCGCGCAGGCTGAACGCGTAGTACGCCGATTCGTCCCAGTACGGCGCATCGTCGATGGTGTGGAAACCGAAGCCGCACGCAGCGGCCTTGCTGCGCCAGTCGGGGCGCTCGGCCAGCGCCACACGACGCATCAGCTGCCGAAGCCGCGGCTGCTGCCGAACCTGCCAAAGCCGGAGCGGCTGCTGGTGACGGCGCGGTTCGGCGTGGCAGTGAGCGGCACCATCGCGGTGCCGGCGCCGCTGCGGTAGACGCCGCCGCTGGCCGCGCCGGCCGCCGGTCGCTGCCAGCCGCCGTTGCTGTCGCGGAACGCCGGCGCGCTGTTGAAGCCGTTCATCGGCGAGCCGTTGCGCAGCATCTGCGACAGGAAAAAGCCGGTCATCAACGGACCGAAGAAGGAATGGCTGGCGCCGTCGTTGCGCTCGGCGCACTGCTGCTTGCCGTAGCTGGCCTCGCACGCCTCGCGATTGGCAAAACGCGGCGCGCTGGACTGCGCGTCCTGCTGCGCCTTGTCAGAGGCCTGTTTGCAGGTGGCGCTGTCGTTGGTCTGCGCCACGCATGCCTCGACCGAGGTGTACAGGCCCTCGCGCGACGCACTCTCGCTGCGGTCGCAGGCGGTCAGCAGCAGCGGCGCCGCGCTCATCAGCAGCAGGGCGGCGGTTTTGGATCGCTTCATGGAAAAACTCGCGCGGGAGATCGGGCAAGCATGCCTGTTCGGCTTCGCCTAGGAAAGTTCCTGCGCGAGTGCGACTTGCGGGAGCCGATCTAGCCGAGCTCGTCGGCCAGCTCGTGCAAGTCGGCGAGGTGCTGTTCCCACCAGCGCGATTCGGCGGCGAACGGGAACGCGGCGGGGAACGCCGGATCGTGCCAGCGCGCGGCGATCCAGCCGGCGTAGTGCAGCTGGCGCATCGCGCGCAGCGCGGGGATCAGCGCCAGCTCGCCGTCGTCGAAATCGCGGAACTGCCGATAGCCGTCGAGCACGGCTTTCATCGCGCGCTCGTCGCTGGCCAGCATCCACAGATCCTGCACGGCCGGGCCGGTGCGGGCGTCGTCGAAATCGACGAAGTGCGGGCCGGCGTCGGTCCACAACACGTTGCCGGGGTGGCAGTCGCCGTGCAGGCGCAGTTGCCGCACGGGGCCGAGCGCCTGCATGCGGGCGGCGATGGCCGCATCGAGTCGGGTCGCCGCGGCGCGGTAATTGGTCTGCAGCGTAGCGGGTAGCAGCGAGGATTCGAGTACCGCCTGCATCGGCTGCCGCACCATCGTGTCGCGATCCAGCGTGCCGCGATGGGCGAACGGCGCGCGTGCGCCGACGACATGCATGCGCGCGATCAACCGGCCCAGCCACTGCAGTTGGTCGAGCGCTTCCAGCTCCGGCGCACGGCCACCGCGGCGCGGCGTCAGCGCGTAACGGAAGCCGCTGTGATGCAGCAGGGTGCGGCCGCCGAAGATGAGCGGCGCGACCACCGGCAGTTCGGCAGCGGCCAGTTCCTGCGCGAAGCTGTGCTCCTCGATGATGGCCGCATCGCTCCAGCGGCCGGGTCGGTAGAACTTCGCGATCACCGGCGCGGTCCGCTCCGATCCAGCCTGTTCCACGCCCACTTGCCACACCCGGTTCTCGTAGCTGTTCAACGCCAGCAGGCGGCCGTCGGGCCACAGCGCGCAGGCAGCGACCGCGTCCAGTACCAGGTCCGGCGTGAGATTGGCGTACGGCGTGTCGTGGCTCAACGCAGGTTCACCACACGCGAGGCAATCACCGCCATGGTGAGGCGCGAGATGCACACCAGGGCGCCGTCCTCGTTCTCGATGCGGATCTCCCACACTTGGGTGGTGCGGCCCAGGTGCAATACCCGGGCGGTGCCGGTGACGTTGCCGCTGCGCACGCCGCGCAGGTGGTTGGCATTGATGTCCAGGCCCACGGCCGCTTCCTTCTCCGGGTCGAGCGTGAGCATCGCGGCGGTGCTGCCTAAGGTCTCGGCCAGCACCACCGAAGCGCCGCCGTGCAACAGGCCGTACGGCTGGTGGGTGCGATGGTCGACCGGCATGGTGCCCTGCAGCCAGTCGTCGCCGATCGCGGTGAGGCGGATGCCCAGCGTCTCCATCATGGTGTTGGCGCTCCATGCGTTGAGGCGGGCGAGGTCGGTCGGCTGCTTCCAGATGGGAGTGGTCCAGATGCTCATCGTTGATTCCTGCGGATCCAGCCCGCATTGTTGTCCGCGGCGATCGCAACGACAATGCACCTGGTGCTTACCGTTACCCTCAAATCCTCGGGCCGCCAGTTCTCGGTGGCGCCGGGCGAAACCGTGCTGGAAGCGGCGCAACGGGCGGGCGTGGCGTTGCCGTATTCCTGTCGCGCGGGCGTCTGCGGCAGTTGCAAGGCGACCTTGCTGCAGGGGCACTGCGAATACCCGCGCAACCCGCCGTTGGCGTTGAGCGCCAGCGCGCTGGCGCAGCATGCGGTGCTGTTGTGCCAGGCGGTGCCGACCAGCGATCTGCTGCTGGAGGCGCGCGAGGTGACTTCGGTGGAGGACATCGCGCGGCGCCAGCTCGGCATGGTGGTGACCAAGAAGTGGCCGCTGGCATCGGACGTGACCGGCGTGCGCCTGCTGCCCGCCCACGGCGAGCGCCGGCTCAACCGGCTGCCGGGCCAGTACGTGGATGTGTTGCTGGAGGACGGCAGGCGCCGGCCGTTCTCGATCGCCAATGGTCCACAGGCCGACGGCATGATCGAACTGCATGTGCGGCACGTCGCCGGCGGCGGCTTCACCTCATGGGTCAACGACACCTTGAAGGTCGGCGATCACCTGCGTGTCGAGGGGCCGCTGGGCACCTTCGTGCCGCGCGAGGATTCCGAACGGCCGCTGCTGTTCATGGCCGGGGGCACCGGCTTCGCGCCGGTCAAGGCGATCGTCGAACATTTCATCGCACTGGGCACGCGCCGGCCGATGCAGCTGTATTGGGGCGCGCGCACGGCGGCGGATCTGTATCTGCGCCCGCTGGCCGAACGCTGGGCGCAGGAACTGCCGAACCTGCAGTTCCACCCGGTGGTATCCCACCCGGGACTTACGTTGGGGGAGCAGGCCGCGGGCCTGCGTACGGGACTGGTGCATGAGGCGGTATTGGCGGACCAGCCCGACCTGTCCGGCCACGACCTGTACATGAGCGGGCCGCCGGCGATGATCGACGCCGCGCACCAGCGCTTTCTCGATGCGGGGCTGCCGGAAGAGCGGCTGTACTACGACTCGTTCGAATACGCGCCGGACGTGCTGGCGCAGATCATGGCCGGGCGCGCCGGCATCCACGATCGCTGATTTTCTTTCCCGCTGCGCGAAAGGCAGTCGCGGCTGCAGCCGCGACCCAGGGGCGCGTGCCTATTTGTTGCCTTTGGCAACCGGCAACTGCGCCGCATGCCAGGCCAGCACGCCGCCGCCCAGCGTATGCACCTTGCTGAAACCGGCCTTGACCAGTCGCTGCGCCGCCTTGACCGAGTTGCCGCGGCCGTCCTTGTCCATCACCACCACCGGCAGCTCCTTCGCCTTGGCCAGCTCCTTCTTTTCCGGATCGAACTGGCTCATCGCCACGTGCCGCGCGCCGGGCACGTGCATCTTCTCGAACTCGGCCAGCGAGGACAGGTCGATCAGCAACGGGTTTTCGCGGTTGATCAGCCCGGTCAGCCCGGCCGGAGTCAGCTCGCGGGTCTTGCCGAACAGCGCGATGGCCTGGGTGACGATCACCGCCAGCAGCAGGATCGCGAACAGGGCCGCCAGCGCGACATGATTGCCGATAAAGTCGGGCAGCTTGTGCAGAACATCGTTCATCGTCAGTCCACAGGTGCGTTGATCGCACCAACTCGGGTAAACCGACGATTATACGGGCAGCGCACGGTCGCCATGCGCATCGACGCCCGCGCTGAAAAGATCAGGGCATCCTTCAGTCCTGCGTGATATCCGGCAGACCGCTGGTCAGCCACCAGTGCCTGGTCTTTTCGTCGTAGTGCCAGGTCTGATGGTCGACCACGGTGCGTTCGGACTGGGTGTGGATATTGACCAGACTGATCTGCGCCGTCTGCTGCACATCGAAATCGCCGGTGGGCACCGGCCCGGCACCGTTGTCGTATTCGGTCACGCGCACCTGCTGGTAGCGCGCCAGATCCAGTGCGGTCAGCGGGTGGGCGGCACGCAGCGCCGGCTCGATGAATTGCGTGGCGCTCTGGAAATCACCCCAGCGCAGCGTGCTGCCGTAGGCGGTGACCGTGGTGGTCAGCGCGTCGCTGCGGGTCTTGGTGGCGCAGCCGGCCAGCAACAGCACGCATAGCACGGCGAGAAGGCTCGGAATGCGGCGCATGGTGGTTTCTCCCCGATGGATACCGGCCCATTCTGCCTCATGCGGGCGCTGGCGACTCAGGTGCGCCGTTTGGCGACGAAACGCGCGCTCAAGGTGGCGGCGGGTTTGCCGTCGTCGTCGGGCACCACGCAGGCGACTTCGATGCGCGCCCGGCCGCGCGCCGCCAGCGTGTTGAAGAACGTGGTCCAGTCGGAGTGCGCGGCCAGCCGCGCCTCGCTGTGGAAGTCCCGCCACAGCGGCGACAAATAGCGCACGCGGGATTCGGCCACGAACACGTCGCAGTCGTGACCGCGCCGACGCAGCGCCAGCTCCACCAGCGCCCAGCCGTTCAAGGTCATCAGGCTGACCAGGCTGCCGCCGAAAGCGCAGCCCTTGTCGTTGACGTTCGGCGCCAGCGGCGCCCGCATGCTCAGCATGTCGTCGTCGTAGTGGGCCAGCTGCAGATCCATGGTGTGCGCGAGCGGAATCTCGTCACGGATGAACGCAGTCAGCTGCCGCGCGTGTTCAGTCATGTCGTCGGTGGAGGTCACGTGGGGGATCCGTGGGGAAGGCGAGACCTCCCAGTGTAGGACGGCCGCTACACTGAGGCCAAGGCAATGACCGGACGCGGTGCGCGGATGCAGCGACAACCCCGAGCGAACAACCAGGCCCTGGACGGCCAGACCGTGGTGATCACCCGTCCCGCCGGTACCGCCGCGGCGTTGGCGCGACAGGTGCGCGCCCGTGGCGGCGTGCCGTTGCTGTTGCCCGGCCTGGCCTTGCGCCGCGTGGACGATCCGGCGGCTGCGCGTGTGGGCCTGCGCGCCGCGCTGGCCGATGAACTGCTGATCTTCACCAGCCCGGCGGCGGTACGCCATGCCGCCGCGCTGGCGCCGCTGCACACGAACGCAACCGTGCTGGCGCTGGGTCAGGGCACGGCACGGAGCCTGCGTCGGTGCGGCATCCGGTCGCCGTTGATCCCGCAACAGCAGGATAGTGAAGGCCTGCTCGGCCATCCGGCGCTGCAGGATCTGCGCGGTCGCCGCGTCGCCCTGATCGGGGCAGCTGGCGGTCGCGGCGTGTTGCGCGAGCAGCTGGCCGCGCGCGGCGCGCAACTGCGCGAGTTGCATGTGTACCGACGGGTGCCGCCACGGCTGGATCGTCGTCACGTCGATGCCCTGCTGCAGCTGCCGGCCTCGGCGCGGGTGCTGCTGTCCAGTGCGGAGGCGCTGCAGAACCTGCAGCAGCGGTTGCCCGCGCCGGCATGGCTGCGCCTGTGTGCGGCGACCGCGGTGGTCAGCAGCGAGCGACTGGCCATTGCCGCCCGCGTCGCCGGTTTCGTCCACGTCGCGCTGGCCGCCTCGGCGCTGTCGGCCGATCTGCTCGACGCGGCGGCGCAGGCGGGCTGATCTCCTTCACGCCGGCGTGCTACGAACGCAGGCGTACGGGCTGTTAGCATGCGCGCATGAGCAACGCAGACCAGCCGAACGAGCCCGCCGCGCCCGAGGGCGCCCGTCCCGACCCGCTGCGGGTCGACCCGCTGCCGACGCGTCCGCTGCGACCAGCCGCGCAGCGACCGGTGCCGCGGACACGCGGTGGCAGCGTGGCCCTCGCAGTGTTGCTGTCGCTGATCGCGGTGGGCGCCAGCGCTTACATCGGCTGGCGCCAATGGCAGCAGGCACAGGGCAGCGCCGCCGATAGCGAAGGCGTGGCCAGCCTGCAGCAGCGCGTGGGCACGCTGGAAATCACGCTGGCGGGCGTCAGCGGTGAACGCAGCAGCCTCAATCAGCGCCTGAGCGACGCGGCGGCGGTCAACCGTTCGCTGCGCGAGGAACTGCTCGGCCAGG
>JBEPVP010000136.1:0-9979 GCA_041690935.1 Rhodanobacter sp. | reverse complement strand
GGCAGCATTCGGTGTTTGCGCTCGAACGTGTGCTTCTGGGCGAGCACTGGCTGGTGCTGGCCGGCGGTCGCTTCGTGGGCCTGCTTGAGCGTAGCTACGACGACGTCGGCACACCGGAACGCGATACCCGCCTGAGCAAGGCGCTGACGCAGGCCGCCGTGTTGTGGCAGCTTACCAGTCAACTCACCACGTACCTCAGCTACAGCGAAAGCCTTGCGCTGGGCAACGAGGCGCCGTACTGGACCACGAACGGCGGTACGTCACTGGCCCCGCTGCTGGCGCGCCAGAGCGAAGTCGGCGTGAAGTACGCCTGGAGCGATGCGCTCAGCCTGCAGGCCGCGTTGTATCGCATCCGCCAGCCCTATCAGTTCGCCCAGCCGGATACTTCCGCCGCGGGTTTCACCTTCGTCCAGCGCGGCGACGAAGTGCACACCGGTCTGGAACTCAATGCCGCCGGCCGCGTGAGCGACAATCTGCGCCTCACCGCCAGCCTCAACCTGATCCAGGCACGTGCGCAGGGCACCGGCACGCCGGGCTACGAAGGTCATCAGGTCGCCAACGTGCCGCGCCTGCGTTCGGCCGTCTATCTGGATTACCGGCTGCCGTTCGCGCCCAGCCTCAGCCTGCTCGGCGGCTGGCGCTACGCCAGCAGCAACGTCGCCACGCCGGACGGCACGACGCGCGTGCCGGCTTACCACGTGTTCGACGCCGGCCTGCGCTACGTCAGCGCCTGGAACAATCACGCGCTGACCTGGCGCTTGAATATCGACAACGTCTTCAACCACTTCTACTGGCGCGACACCGGCAGCTCCGGTGGCGACAGCTATCTGTTCCCGGGCGCGCCGCGGCTGGCGCGGCTGTCGCTGACGGTTGCCTTCTGAGATGACCCTGGTCGAACTGTTCGCCGCGCTGGTCAGCGCCTGGGGCGTCTGGCTCACCGCCCGACGCCGGCCGTGGTGCTGGCCGGTGGGTCTGGTCTCGGTACTGGTCTATACGTGGGTGTTCGTCGACGCGAAGCTCTATTCCGACGCGCTGCTGCAACTGGCCTTCGCCGTGCTGATCATCTACGGCTGGTCCCGCTGGCTGCAGCACATGGGCGAGGATGGCCGCGTCGAGGTGGCCGCGCTGCTGCGGCGACAGGCCGCCCGCCACATCCTGATCGGCACGCTCGGCGCAATGGCGCTCGGCGCCGCCATGCATAGCTGGACCGACGCCGCGCTGCCCTGGCTGGACGCCGCGCTGACCGCGTTCAGCCTGGTCGCCCAGTGGTGGCAGGCCAAGCGGCATGTCGCCGCGTGGTGGCTGTGGATCGTGGTCGACGTGATCTACGTCGGCGAATACATCTACAAGGCGCTGCTGATCACCTCGGTGCTTTATGCGGGGTTTGTCGTGCTGGCGGCGATCGGCTTGCGCAGCTGGCGGCAGGCTCCCCGGCGGGCGCGCGCCGCCCGCGACTGACGCCGCCGACCGGATCCGCGCACGCACTCAACCGTCGGCTCGCCGCACCCAGCGCGACCAGAAAGCGCTCGACCTGTCCGGGTGATCGCAACACGACCACCTGTTGTCCTGCACCGAGCGCGGCGAGTTGGCGCAGCAGCTAGGGCCAACGCCGCCGCGGGTACTGCCAGATCCAGCAGAGGAAACTCCACGTCAGCTGCTCATGGCAGCCAGCCGCCATGCCCGGCCGGCTGCGCCCGCGGTAGCGCAGAAAGCACCGGACCACGCGCAGCAGGCAAAGCAGCCGCGGCATGTCGAGAAACACCACCGTGTCGCACGCGGCAAGCCGCCGCGCCAGCGTGCCGCCGTAGTTGCCATCCATCACCCAGCGCCCGCCGCCGAGCAGGCGATCGGTCGTGCACTGCCATTCTTCCGCGGAAGGCTCGACCCACCCCGGCTTCCAGTACGCCGCATCCAGATGAATCAGCGGCAGCCCGTCACCTGCGCCAGCCGCGTGGCGAAGGTGGACTTGCCGGCACCGCCGGAGCCGATGACCAGGATGCGGTTCATGCGGAACGGTACGGCCGTCATCGTCAT
Organism: Rhodanobacter sp.; assembly: GCA_041690935.1. Lineage (GTDB taxonomy): Bacteria > Pseudomonadota > Gammaproteobacteria > Xanthomonadales > Rhodanobacteraceae > Rhodanobacter. The sequence goes on along the minus strand of JBEPVP010000136.1, from coordinate 7,945 downwards.
GCTGTGCACCCATGAATAACCACGTGGTCGATGGCCGGATCATCCGGCACGCTCATGCCGCCGGTGCCTCCGGCAAGAGCGCAGAATAGCCGGCAGCTGATACTCCCGTGTCTGCAGATGTCGTATAAGCGGACCCTGCGAAGGACGACACTCATGAATGACGCGGACGCGATCATTGTCGGCGCGGGCCCCGCCGGCCTTGCCTGCGCCGCGAGCCTGCGGCAGCTCGGCCTGCGCGTGGTGATGCTGGAGAAAGCCGAGGCGGTCGGCCCGGTCTGGCGACGCCACTACGAGCGGCTGCACCTGCATACGGACCGGGGCCATTCCGGCTTGCCCGGCATGCCGATGCCGCGAAGCTATCCGAGGTATCCCTCGCGCGCGCAGGTCATCGACTATCTCGAAAGCTACGCCGCACATTTCGACCTTCGACCGATCTTCCGACGTACCGTGCGCAGCATCCGTCGCGACGGCAACGAGTGGCGCGTCGACACCGGACAGGCAAACTTCGTGGCGCCGATGGTGATCATCGCCACCGGATGGGCCGATTTCCCCCACCGTCCGAGCTGGCCCAAACTCGACATCTACACGGGCAACGTGATTCACAGCAGCGCCTACACACGCCCGGACGGCTGGGCGGGCAAGCGCGTGCTGGTGGTCGGGTTCGGCAATTCGGGCGGCGAAATCGCGTTGGATCTAGCCGAGGCCGGCATCGACGTGAGCCTGGCCGTGCGCGGTCCGGTGCAAATCCTGCCGCGCGAACTGCTCGGCCTGCCCATCCTCACCTGGGCGATTGCGCAGTCGCGCCTGCCCGCGCGCGTAGCCGATTTCATCAATGCACCCGCGATCCGCCTGGCCGTCGGTTCGCTGCAAAACCTCGGGCTGAAGCGGGCCAGCAAGGGGCCCCGCCGCATGATCGAGGAGGATCGGCGCGTGCCGCTGCTCGATGTCGGCACGCTGGCCAGGATCCGCGACGGTTCGATCAAGGTGCGCGGCGGTATCGCGCAGTTCACCCGCGACGGCGTGGCCTTTGTCGATTCGCCGGCGGAACCGTTTGACGGCGTCATCCTGGCCACCGGCTTCCGCCCCGACCTGCGCCCGCTGCTGCCGGAAGTACATGGCGTTCTCGACGACCACGGCATGCCACGGGTCTGCGGCCAGGCCACCGCTGAACCCGGCCTGTTCTTCTGCGGCCTGATCGCCTCGCCGACCGGGCAACTGCGCGAGATCGGCATCGAGGCCCGGCGCATTGCGCAAGAAGTGGTCGCCGGGATGGCGCACTGAAAGAGAACAACCGAACGCCCCGCCGGCGCCGCCAGCCCCAACACTTTCATTACGCCGCCAGTGCAAAATGATGGTCACCATGAAAACCTCGCCTGCCTGCCTTTTACTCTCAGCTGTCGCCCTGTTGTTGCTGGCTGCGGTGCCGGTGGCCGCTGCGCAGAACATCTACAAGTGCACCCGTGCCGGACAGGTGGAATACACCGATCATCCCTGCCCCGGCGCCCATGCCGAACTGATCCATGAAGCCGATGACAGTGAGGTCATCGACCAGTACCTGCGTCTGGGTCAGGACGCGCTGGCAAAGCGTTATGCGGAATCGCACCACCTGCAGGCGCTGTACGAACAGCGCCTTGCCGCGCACCAGCAGACACGGGAAGACGCAGCCCAGCGCCAGACCGACGCGGCCATCGCGGCGGGCCAGCGCGATGAGCAGGCGCAGTACCAGGCGCACGAGCAGGCGCTGGCCGACGATGCCGCCAACCGCGAGCGGCTGCGCGCCGAGAACGATGCGCTGCGCCAGCAGAACGACCAATACCGCGACCAGCTGGCCCAGCCGGTCTACAACGCGCCACCGGCCTACTGGGGCGCGACCCCGCGCTACCGCGGCGGTCATCGCGATCACGATCACCATGACGGCGACGATCACGACAACGAAGGGTATCCGCCGCCGTCGAAAGAACCTGTCTTCCACCCCTGTACCCAGCTAGCCGGTGGTCGGGTGAAGTGTTGAAGGCCGATTGAGCGCGGCTCCGTTTCCAGCGAAGCGCCTATGGTCCGCGCACCGGAAAGCCGTCGGCATCAACACTCTCGACGCAAGAGGAAAAACATGAAACCACGTTCGATCCATCCGATGCTGGCTGCCTGTCTCTTGTGCGGCCTGGCTTGGGGTTCCCTCCATGCGCAAGCACAATCCGGCGGCGCCGCCGGCGACACCCACGTCACCACCGCGCACCTGCCCACAGACCACGCCTATTCCGATCAGCGCACCGAGCTGTCGCAGACGGTATTGGAGTGGCTGGCGGGGTTGCCCGGGACCTCACCGACGCGAAGCTCGAAGTAGGCACAGTGGCGCGGTTGTGGGAACGGTCCATAACAATATTTTTCGTTGACGGCGCACCCCTCGGCGAGGACAGTGGTGGCACCGGAGAGATGGCCCCACACGCCCGTCTCCGCGTGATCAGCACGGCTCAACGGAGGTCGTCATGAAACGCTTTCAAACCATCCTGCTTTTCGGAATGCTGTCGGTCGGCGCGAACGCGGCGATAGCCGACTCCGGCTCGCTCAACTCCTTCCCCTCCAGAGTCTTGCCAGTCCTGGTGCAGGTGAACTCCCACGGCAGGGTTACCGATGCTTCGCCGGCCACCGAGCTCTCGCCGGCGCTCAACCGGTTGCTGCGCAAGAACCTGGATGAATTGATCAGCAAGCCGGCGACGGACAAGCACGGGCGCCCCATGTCCAGCCAGTTCGTCATCAACGTCGCCCTGCAGGCATCACCTCGCCAGGAGGGCGACTACGACGCCCAGTTCGCCTACGTATCGAGTTCGCCGGTGCCCTCGGGATCGTGGTACTGGGTACATATCGACGGCCATCGGCTGGCGCTCGCGAGCAGAGATTCCTTCGATCGCGTGGAACGCTCGCATTTCAACTACGACCGGGAAATGAACCGGGAAGCGAACTATTCGCGTACATCGACTTCACCCATCCAAGACACTTCCCGCAGTGCGCCCAGCACCCCACCGGCACGCGGGCATTGAGTCAGGCAACTCGCCCGGCACGCTGACACGCGGTGCTCCTGCCGGCGAATCGCAGCAAGCAGCAACACAAAAGCCCGTCACATGTGACGGGCTTTCTTCTTCACTTGAATGGATCCGCCAGGCTTGCGCCCCGGCAATACCCGATGCGTCCGCTGCACGAACCCCGCTTCAATCCAGATCGTGCAACCGCTTCTGCAACCCCTGCCGCCACTGCGGATCTTTCTCCGCCGGGATCAGCTCTTTCAGAATGCCGACCTGCGCAACATCGAGCGCGTTCTTCGCCGAGGTCTTTACATCCGGCACTACCCCAACGTTTTCCCAGTCGGTGTGTGTGATCGGGCTGATCGGCCGGCCGGAGGGGACGAACATCATGAAGTGCGCAGCCAGGCGATGCGGGTTGCCTGCGTGTGCGCCACCACCGGTGGTCTCCCCGACCACGGTGGCGCGCTTGTTGTTTTTCAGCGCATAGGCAAAGTCTTCGCAGCCGGAGAACGTATCGCTGCTGGTCAGCAGGTAGAGCTTGCGCGTCTCGCCATACTTCTGGCCCACCACGGTGGCCTGCGTCCAGCGTTGTTCGGTGCGGTTCTCGTCGCGCCAGTAGACATCGTTGAGATGGGTGGGCTTGTCGAACAGGTAGCTGGCAAACAGCATCACGCTTTCCGGATCGCCGCCGCCGCAGTGGCGCAGATCGATGATGAGGGCGCTGGTATCGCCCATCAGGGTCATGGTCGCGGCGATCCGCGTAGCTACCATTGCGGGCCGGTCGAACTGACGCAGGTCGATATAGCCGATGTCGCCTTTGAGGCGGTCGACACCGTTGATGCCGAAGTTGAAGCGTTTTCGTTCGGTCAGCTCCGCGGCCTTCGCGTCGGGGGAGTCGGTCTGATCCTCCCCCGGCGCTATCGCGTGTTCGAAGTAACGCACTTCGAGGTGCTTGTCGTGGCTGTCGCGTTGCAGGGTTTCGGTGAGGGTGTCGGCGAATGTCTCGGCGCTGGTGATGGAGTCGAAGTCGCCGTGCTGCAGCTGCGCGCGCAGGCTCTTTCCCATCACGGCAGCCTTGTCCGGGAAAACGTAGGCGCGATCGAGGTTGGCGATCGTGCTTTCGATCACCTCGCTGCGGATGGCGTTGTCCACGGCCATGTCTTTCTGTGGTGGCCCCGACTGCGCATGACCGGCCATGCCGAACAGCGCAAGCCCTGCGCCGCACAACACGACGGCGCCGGCCAGTGCGACGATGCGTGTTCCGGTTTTTCGTTTCGCGTTCATCTCTGCACTCCTCGTTGGGTTCATCGGTGGTCGATGAGCACAGCGTCACAAGGGAATGTGGAGACATTGTGGGGATGGAACGCAGTGCGACGGCGATCTAGAGATCGAACCGGTAGCCGAGTCCGTAGACGGAGTGGATGACTTCGACGTCGGGCATCGGCACCGCGAGTTTCCGGCGCAGGTTCTTGATGTGGCTGTCGATCGCGCGGTCGGTAACGTCGAGGTTGTCGCGGCTTGCCATATCCAGCAACTGCGCGCGCGAAAAGATGGTGCCCGGACGTTTCGCCATGGCGGCGAGCAGGCTGAATTCGGTCGGCGTCAGGTCCAGCAACTGCGCGCGAATGCGTACGCTGCGCGCGTCATTGTCGATATCGACAAGCGGCGCGCTCTGTTCCGGTTTGCCCGAGCGACGGAGAATGGCCTTGATGCGCGCGACGAGCTCGCGCGGGCTGAAGGGTTTGCACAGATAGTCATCGGCGCCGGTTTCCAGGCCGAGCAGTCGATCGATTTCCTGCACCCTGGCGGTAACCATGATGATGGGCACCTCGGAAAACCCGCGCACCGCTTTGCATAGCGACACGCCATCGAGGTTCGGCAGCATGAGATCCAGCACAATCAGGTCGGGCACGGCGCGCTGCACGCTGATGAGTGCTTCGCGGCCATCGGCGATCACCTGCGCTTCGTAGCCGGCGGCGGTGACGTAGTCGGCCATGACGGAGGAGAGATCGCTTTCGTCTTCGACGATGAGGATGGTGGCGGGCATCAATCTTCCAGCGGCAGGACGATCGTGGCGCGCAAGCCGCCCAGCGGCGACGCGGCGAATTCCAGGCGGCCGGCGTGCGCCGCGAGGATGTGTCGGCTGAGTGCGAGGCCGAGGCCCACGCCACCGAACTGCCGGTTGCGCGAGGATTCCACGCGGAAGAATCGCTCACCCAGGCATTCGAGCAGATGCGCGGGAACGGCCGGCGCGGAATCGTCGATCGCGATGTGCAGTTCGCGGCCGAGCACCGTGCCGCCGATGTGGATACGACCGCCAGCGTCGGTGTAGCGCACGCCGTTTTCGAGCAGGTTGGCGACCACCTGGCGCAGCCGCTCCGCGTCCGCATGCACGATCGCACATGGCGGCGGGTCACCGATCGAAACGACCAGCGCCGTGACGCGGAATTTCTCGGAGAAGCTTTCGCAGACATCGCCGACCAGTTGCCACACGTCGATCGACGCCTTGTCGTAGTGGCGTTGGCCCTGGTCCGCGCGCGCCAGTTCATGCAGGTCATCGACCAGCTTGGTCAGCGCCAGCACCTGCCGCAGCATGAGCGCGATGGTGTCGGGCGTGGCCGTGCGGATGCCGTCCTGCAACGCTTCCATCTGCGCGCGCAGCACGGAAAGCGGCGTGCGCAATTCGTGCGATGTATCGGCCACCCATTGCTGGCGCCAGCGCTCGGTGTCCTGCAGCCGGGCCGCGACATGGTTGAAGGTATCGGCCAGTTCGCCCAGTTCGTCACTGCGCTGGATAGGCAGGCGCGTAGCGAACGCACCCTGCCCCAACCGCCGAGCACCGGCGACAAGCTGCCGGACGGGCCTGCGAAAATGGGCCGCCAGCAGCGCCGCCGCAAGCGCACTGAGCAGCACGCTGATGGCGGCGAGCAGCAACAGGCTTTTCTGCTGCTCCAGCAGAAACGCGACGGCCAGTTCGCTATCCGGATTGTGCGGCGTGGCAACGATCAGATGCCCGACGGCGGCGCCGTCGACGACGATGGGCCGCTGGATGGTGTCGATGGATGCCACCGCGATCATGAGCGGATTGGCGATCGTTCCCGCGAGGTAGTGCCGGTTCTGATCCAGCAAGCCGATGCGATAGCCGAGGCTGGGCGACATCGAGGTGGCACCGAGTGTCGGAGCCTGGCTGGCCTGGGTAAGCACAAGCGCGTTGCGCAGCCAGGCTTTCTGTTCGCCGGATCGCGTGGGCAGAAACGACCAGTCGTGATGCTGCCGATACCGCATGGACAACTCGCTCATCAGGCCGTCGAGGCCTTGCAACTCGATGGGCGTCGTATGCGTCGAAAAATTGTCGGACAGCTTCCAGCGAACCAGCTCCACGCCGATCGCCGCTACCGTCATGATCGACAACAGCACGGCGAAGAACAGACGTTTGCCGATGGAAACTCTCAAGAGCGTTATCCCGCAAAGCCAGTCGGCGCAAGCTAGCGGAGATCATGGGTGGTGACAAGGTGAGCCGACACCGCCGCAGAAATCCTCGTCGACGCCGGTCTCGACCCACCGCGTGCACGGAAAAAAGTCCCGGTATCGACTGAAAGAGAGCCGCGATCCGCACTCACGGCGTGGCGTGCGGCTCTCAGCGGGTCATGCGCGGACTCCGAAGACCCGGCCTCGAACGAAAGAGAGCCAGACGCCGGACCAAAAGCCTCGCGGCCGGGACTCCCTGGCATCGACGCTGGATCGAGAAGTCCCGGCATCGGGACAAAAGGACGCTCGTGCGACACAACGCCAGCTGGCCTCGGCACGCTGGAGCGCCGCGCTTGGGGAAAAAAGTATCGGACGTGGTGTGCGTCGCATGGCGCGTTGAATCCCGGGATTCAAACTGCCGGCCACGCTGCGCCGGGCTATCGGTCTAACCCTGCCGGGCCAGGGGCAGGCAGGGTACGCCTTTCATCTGCGCATCGAACGCGCGCCACACGCCGTCGGCCCCTTCCACGCGGATGACCACGGCGCCACCGGCCCGTGTGCGTTCGGCGGCATCGTCCGTGGCAAAGGCCAGTGCCGCGAAGCGAGACGTGAATCGCCGGGCGAAACCGTTCACCGTTTTCAACACCCACACGCCCGTGGGATCGCTTTCGTATGGCACATCATGAAAAAACATCACGCAACCTCGAATCCGGGTGACTGCTTCAGTCATTCAAGATCCGCGCCATCGACGGAACCGTGCGCAACGTCACACGAATCGAGTCTTCTTGCCAGACATTTGCCAAGGTGGCGTGGGCGGGATGCGCAAATGGGCCATGGGTGACGTGGAAGGTCCATCGTGATGCGCGGGTTTCACGCAGATGACGTCGACGTGAACTCGGGGCACCTGCGCTGCCGTTTGTCGCGATACGCCTTGCCATGGCGCGATGCTTTCGACGGGCGGCCGATTCACTTCGACACCACGGACGTTCTCTTCCATCGACCTTCGGGCTATCGTCGAGCAGCCAGGGAATGCTCAGGGGGATTGATATGGCGAAGCGCAAGCAAAGCGGCGTCGAGGTGGTGGCCTCGATGCCATGGCCAGCGGGCATCGTGCTCGGCCTGGTCGGTTACATCGCGATTCGCCACGGCATCGGCTGGTGCTTCGGCTCGACCAACAACCTGTATTTGTCCGGGCTGGGCAAGATGGCTGCCAGCGGCATCTATGCGCCGCTCGGCTGGATGCTGCTGATCGGCTGCTGGATCGCTGCCCTCGTTTCCTTCATCGGCCGTCGAAGCCGACGAAAACTGCTCGACAAGCAGACCGGCATCGACAGCCTGGCTCACATGTCCTGGCAACAATTCGAGCAGCTGGCCGGCGAAGCCTTCCGTCGACAGGGTTATCGGGTAGAAGAGAATGGCCTCGGCGGCGCCGACGGCGGCATCGACCTGATCCTGCGCAA
>JBEPVP010000135.1:0-10053 GCA_041690935.1 Rhodanobacter sp. | reverse complement strand
CGCGCCAGGATGCCCGGCACTTCGTCGCCATCGCGGCCGCGCAACGCATCGTCGCGGCGGCAGATGTAGTGATCGAAGCGACCGGCGACCGCCTCGGCGATCGCCACCAGATCCTCGTCGCGACGATCGCCGGGGCCGGCCAGTACCACGATGCGGCGGCCGGTCACATCGAGACGTCCGGCCAGATCGGCCATCACCGCTACCGCGTGCGCGTTGTGACCATAGTCGAACAGCACCTTGAACGGATGCTCACTGTATACGTTCATGCGCCCCGGCGCCTGGAAGAACGTGGTGTCGAACGTGCGCAGGCCCTGGCGGATCGCATCGAGCTTGATGCCGAGCGAGAACGCCATCGAGGCGGCGACCATCGCGTTCTGCACGTTGTGCAGCGCGCGGCCTTCCAGCGTGGCCGGAATCAGGTGCGTCCACAGCAGCGGGATGTGGCTACCCTTGTCGTATAGGGTGATCATCGCGCCGTTGACGCCGGCCTCCAGCGCACACGCGCGACCACCCGCACGCACGTGCTCGCGCACCAGTGCATGCGACGGATTCATGGTGACGTAGCAGATCACCTTGGCGTCGGTGTAGCCGGACATCTTCAGCACCAGCGGGTCGTCGGCGTTCAGCACCGCGCAGTCGGTGGCCACCTCGACCACGATGCGCTTGACCTCGGCGAGTTGCTCCAGCGTGTCGATGCCCTTCAGGCCGAGATGATCGGACTGCACGTTGAGCACCGCGCCGACGTTGACCGTCGCCACGCCCATGCCAGCGCGTAGCAGGCCGCCGCGGGCGGTCTCCAGCACGGCGATGTCGATCTGCGGATCGGACAGCACCATGCGCGCCGACACCGGCCCGGTCATGTCGCCCTCGACCGTGCGCTGGCCGTCGATATAGACGCCATCGGTGGTGGTCAGGCCGGGCGTATAGCCGGCCATCTTGGTGATGTGCGCCAGCATGCGCGCGGTGGTGGTCTTGCCGTTGGTGCCGGTGAGTGCGGCGATCGGCACCCGCGCCGGCGAGCCCGGCGGAAACAGCATGTCGATCACCGGCCCGGCGGCGTCGCGCGACGTGCCCTCGCTGGGACTCACGTGCATGCGGAAGCCCGGCGCGGCGTTGACCTCGCAGATGCCGCCGCCGATGGTCTTGTAGCTCTCGGCGATATTGGTCGACAGGAAATCCACGCCACCCACGTCCAGCCCGATCGCGCGGATCGCCCGCACCGCCATGTCGCGGTTGTCCGGATGGATGATGTCGGTGACGTCGGTGGCGGTGCCGCCGGTGGACAGGTTCGCGGTGGAACGCAGGAACACGGTCTCGCCGGCCTGCGGTACCGACTCGGCGGTGTAGCCGACGCGTCCCATCATCATCTCGGCCTGCGCATCCAGCACCAGTCGGGTCAGCACTTTCTCGTGACCGATGCCGCGGCGCGGATCGTCGTTCACCACCTCGACCAGCTGCGCGATGGTTTTCTCGCCGTCGCCCACCACATGGCCGGGCGTGCGCCGCGTGGCCGCGACCAGCTCGCCGTTGACCACCAACAGGCGATGGTCGTCGCCGCTGAGGAAGTTCTCCACGATCACCGAACGCGAGTGTTCGCGCGCGGCCTTGAAGCCTTCGATGACGTCTTCGTCGGTCATCAGATGGATCGAGATGCCGCGGCCGTGATTGCCGTTGAACGGCTTGGTCACCACCGGCACGCCGAGCCGGCGTGCGGCACGCAACGCACCGTCCTCACTCTGCACCAGCTCCTGCTTCGGCACCGGCAGGCCGAGCGAGGCGAGGATCTTGTTGGTCTCTTCCTTGTCGCTGGCCAGTTCCACCGCGATGTGCGGCGTGCGCCCGGTCACCGTGGCCTGGATGCGTTGCTGATATTTGCCGTGGCCGAGCTGCACCAACGACTGCTCGTTGAGGCGCAGCCACGGAATGTCGCGCTCCTCCGCCGCACGCACCAGCGAGGCGGTGGACGGGCCCAGCGCACGGCGCTGCGCATAGCGGATGAACTCGTCGCGCGCGCTCGACCACTCCCAGCCTTCGGGCACGCCGCCGCGCGTCTGCAACTCCGCTGGCAGCAGCGAGGACAGCAGGCGCAGCGCGAGCTCGCCAGCGGCGAGGCCCTCCTCCTTCTGCACGTATTCGTAGACCACCGAATACACGCCCGGCTTGTCGGCGCTGCGGGTCTTGCCGAAGGTGACATCCTCGCCGGCCACGTTCTGCAGTTCGATCGCCACGTGTTCGAGCACGTGGCCGAGCCAGGTGCCCTCGCCTTCGCGCATGCGCCGGATGAAGCCGCCGGGTTCGCGGTACGAGCAACCGTGTTCGGCCAGTCCCGGCAACGCGGCGACCAGGCCATCGACAAAGGCCGGGCCCAGCTTGCCGGTCGGCCATTGCTCCAGTTCGCCCAGGTCCAGCTCCAGCCGGATCACCGGAAAATGCGCATACAACGACGGGCCGACAAAAACGGAACGTTCCAGAATGCGCATGGGCTTGGTCCTTGAGCCGGAGGCTCGCTTTTGTGAAGTGAGCCCGGAGGCTCGCTTTTAAGAGGTTCTGAGCCGCGGATGCGCTTCAGTGAATCGGGGCGTGCAAGGCTCGCGTCAGGCCGTTTGCTTCGGTGTCGCCAGCGTACCCGCCGAGGCGTGGCGCGTCTGCAGGTTGAAGGTGGCGCCGGCAATCAGCACATGGATGGTCATGCCCAGCATGCACACGGTGTCGTGCTCGCCGGCGTCGGCCATCGAGGAGAACTGCAGGTTGCCCGCGTCCAGCACGGTGACCGCGCCGCTGCCCTCGACTTCGAGCGTGTTGTCCGGGCGGATGAACGCGGCGGTGTCCTCGTCCAGCCCGATGCCGACCGCATACGGGTTGTACGCGAGCGCGGCCATCAGCCGGCCGAGCCGATCACGCTGGCTGAAATGCTGGTCGATGATGAAACGGTTGGTCAGGCCCAGACCCGGCGCCAGCCGCACGCTGCCGGCGGTGGGCGACAGGCCTTCCTTGCCGAACGCGATCATGTGTTCGCTGAGGATGCTGGCGCCCGCGCTGGTGCCGCCGACGTGCACGCCACGCGCATTCAGCGCACGAATCCGCTGTGCTACCGGCGTGCCGCCCAGCAGGGTCGACAGCCGCAGCTGGTTGCCGCCGGTGAAGAAGATGCCGGTGGCCCGGTCGAGCCGCTGCAGCCGGTTCTGTTCCACCGCATCGCGGCGCATGTCGAAATCGAGCACGCCGACTTCGCCCGCGCCCAGCCCGCGGAACAGTTTTTCGTAACGCGATCCGGTATCGGCGAGCTGGCTGGCGGTGGGAATCACCACGATGTTCGCGTCGCTGCCACCGCACAGCTGGACGAAGCGCTCAAGAATGCGTGGATCGTTCTCTTTCTCCTCGGCGCCGCCGATCGGCACGATCCATCCGCGCTGCTCCCCTTCCACTACCCTGCTGGGACTCATTTGGTTCTCAATTTCTTTCGATTTCATGCGGTTCTCTGAGTCGGTCGGATCATCCGATCCATGCTGACGCATCGAACGTCTAGATGGCGTTCTCGAACGTGCCGCGATGCTCGACCTGGCCGTCGCGCACGTGCACGACGCCACCAGCCATTACAGCATGCGCGGCGCCGGCCTCGTCCAGCGCCAGCAGATCGGCGTCGGCACCGACCCGGATCCGGCCCTTGGCCGGCAGCCGCAACAGCCGCGCCGGGTTGCTGGTGAACGCCGGCAGCGCGCGTTCCAGCGGAACGCCACGCTGCAGCAGCTCATTCAGGGTTTCCAGCAGCGCGCCGGATTCACCGACGCCCATGCGACAGACATGGCCTTCGGCATCGAACACCGGCAGGCAGCCGCCGGCATCCGAACTGACCGTGATGCGTTCGTCCGGCGCAGCGCTGTCGAGATAGCGCAGCAGCGCATCGGCCGCGCTCCAGGCGTCCTCACCCTCGTCGACCGGAAACGCGGTGAGGTCGATCGTGCAGCCGCGCCGGGCCAGTTCCAGCGCCTCGTCGAACAGCGCCTTGCGCCGGTTCACGTGGGTAGGATGAAACACCCGCGACGGCAATTCGCTTTCGTCCAGCGCGCGACGCACCAGCTCCAGCCCGCGCGGTCCGTCGCCCAGATGCAGATGCAGCACGCCGGCCTTGCCGGTCATCAACCCGGCGACATGCGCGTCGGAAGCCAGCCGCAGCAGTTCATCGAGGGTGGGTTGGCTGGAACGGTGATCGCTGATCGCCACCTCGCCGATGCCGATCAGCGCCTCGATGAACACCAGATCGCCACGCACCGTACCGGTCAGGGTGCGTGGCGGCACGTGATAGCCGCCGGTGAAGGCCAGCGCGGTCAGGCCCTCCTCGCGCAACGCATACACCGTCGCCAGCAGGTCGCGCGGGCCGCGCGCCACATCGTCGGTGCCGAGCAGGCCGACCACCGTGGTGATGCCGGCGCGGGTGAAACGCGACACGCCCAGCGGCGGCACCCGCGTGCGGAAACCCGCCTCGCCACCGCCGCCGGTCACGTGCACGTGCGCGTCGATCAAGCCCGGGATCAACCGGCGCCCTTCCAGGTCGATCGTGTGCACCGCCAGCGTGGCGGGCAGCTCGGACAGCGTTGCGCCCATCCACAGGATGCGACCACCGCCGAGCAGCAGATGCTGCAGCCCCAGCGGTTCGGGCGCGTAGACCTGCGCATTTCGGAGCAGCAAGAGATTCATCGCCGAAGCGTGACGACCACCCGCGGTGGCGTCAAGCCATGCCGGCAGGCCAGCCTCGACCAATCACGCGGCGGCAGCGACAATGGGTGGTTCGCTTCCCCGGTTACCCGCCATGTCCCCCCGCACGCCGATGGTGCCCCGATGCAGCTGATCCCCGCCCGCGATTCCCGCCACGGCGTGGGCCTGCGCGTCATCGCGGTCTATGAGGCGGTCAAGACGATCGGCCTGGTGCTGGTGGCGCTGGCGGCATTCCATCTGAATCGCACGCAGAACTTCGATCATCTGATGCACTGGCTGGAACACCTCTCGCTGGCTGACACCGACGGCCTGCGCTGGCAACTGGTCAACCTGTTGCAGCAGATGGGGCCGAGCAAGTTCGTCGCGATCGGCGTGGTGGCGCTGGGCTACGCGGTGGTCTTCGGCATCGAGGGCATCGGCCTGTGGCTCGGCAAGTACTGGGCGGAATGGTTCACGGTGATCGCCACCGGTTCGCTGATCCCGCTGGAACTGTACGAGACGCTGCACCGTTTCGGCTGGCTCAAGCTGGCCACCTTGGTCGGCAACGTGGCGATCATCATCTATCTGGTGCGCATCGCGCTGCAGCCGCGAGCGCGGGGCTGAGCCTCACACCTCGTGATGCACCGCCTCCGCCGGCAGTTCGCCGGCAGCGGCGCCGCGCCGCGGCAGCAATTCGACCAGATACATCGCCGCCAGGATCAAGCCGCCGCCGAGCAGCATGCGCCAGCTCAGCACGTCGCTGCCCAACGCCACCGCGAAGGCAGCGGCGAATACCGGCTCGGTCGTCATCACGATCGCCGCACGCGCGGCCGGCAGGTGCGATTGCGCCCAGGTCTGCATCAGCATCGCGCCGGCGCCGGCGACCAGTGCCATGTACAGCACCGCGAACCACGCGCTGCGATCGGGCGGCAGCATCGGTCCGTGCGGCGCGGTGGCCAGCAGACAGACCAGCGCAATCGCCACCATCTGCACCGCCGACAGACCAAACGCCTCGCCCTGGCGCGACCATTGGCCGAGCCCGACGATGTGCAACGCATACAGCGCGGCCGACGCCAGCGTCAGCCACACGCCCAGATCGATCGAGACGCCGTTGAGCGACAGCAACGCCAGCCCCGCGGTGGACAGCGCCACCGCCAGCCACACCACGCCGGCCATGCGCTGACGCAACAGCAGCAGGGCCAGAATCGGCGTGAACACCACATACATGCCAGTGGCGAAACCACTGACGCTGGGCGCGATCAGCGACAGCCCCCAGGTCTGCAGCAGCTGACCCACACCGTAAACCACGCCCAGCAGCAGGCCGCGCAGCACCTGACGCCGGCCGAGCCGCAGCACCGGCCGGGCGAACAACGCCAGCATCACCAGCGCGGCGATCACGAAACGCACGGCCAGAAAATCCGCCACCGGCATACGCCCGACCACGTCCTTGATCAGCACGAAGGTCGAGCCCCAGACCGCGGTCATCGCGAGCAGGCCCAGGGTGGCAAGAGTGGTGAGGGTGCGCGGAGCGGGCATGGTTGGGCCGGGAACGGGGAATGACATAAGCGAAGCGGAGCTTGGGGTCAGGCGGAGGAGGACGCCGCAACGGAATGTGCAGACCGTGTTCTAGGGTATCGAAGCGCAGGTTCGATGCTCGATCCACACGCGCTCCCTGCGACCGTCAGGGAGTCTCCGTGCGGGACTGCCCGTTCCTCTTCTTCCCCGCCATCAGCCGCCACAGCTGCCCCGGAACCTGCAGCAGGAAATGCGACCAGATGCCCAGCCAGATCGCGCCGGCCAGCAGCGGATTGCGCGCCGCCGGATCGTGCCGGCGAAACCAGCGCCACATGCCGCGATGCTTGTAGCGGCTGACGAACACCGGCCGATGCCGGCTCGAACCGCCCTTGCCGTGCTGCACGCGGATGTCGCCGGCCAGCAGCACCTGATAGCCCACGTCGCGCACGCGCCGGCACAGGTCCAGATCCTCGCAGTGCAGGAAATAGCCCTCGTCGAAACCGCCGAGCCGCTGGAACATTTCGCGCGGCAACAGCATCACCGCACCGGACACCGCCTCCACCTCGATCACCTCGGCGGGGATTTCCTGCTCCACGTTGATCTTCTCGCCGGAGCGCCCGAGCAGGCTGTTGAGCGAACGCTGCAACAGCGGATCGCGCCGCCACGACGCGGGATCGACGTGGCCGGCGGCGTCACAAACCGCCACGCCGATCAGGCCGGCCTTCGGCCTGGCGGCAAGCAGGGCGAGCAAACGGCGCAAATCGTCTTCGCGCAGCACGCAATCGGGATTGAGCACCAGCAGCGCCTGGCCCTGCGCCCGCTTGGCGGCGAGGTTCACCGCCGGACCAAAGCCCAGGTTGCGGTGGTTGTAGATCACCTTGAGCCGCGCATCGTGCGCATGTGCGCGCTCGATCGCCGGCACCACGCCGTCGCTGGAGTTGTTGTCGATCAGGATCAGCTCCAGCGACACGGCGCTGTCCAGCACCGAGCGCACGCATTCGCGCAGGGCGGGGCCGCTGTCGGCGGACACCACGATCACGCTGATGATGGCCAGCGAAAACGGTGAGCGGTTTGAGTCCATGGTCACCGCGCAAGTATGCGCGGAGATCCCCAAGGGGAGAACCGCTGTCGGCAAGAATGAACGGCAGACTTCATGCGGCGGCGAAACCGAAGGCATCGCGATCACTCCTCATCGGGCTGGCCCAGCACGGCTGGCAAAGCCTGCGGCATGTCGCCCTCGCGCCGGATCAGCCACGGCTGCTCGCGATGCCAGCCGCACAATTGCCAGCCGCGCAGGCGATGTCGATGACCATGTTCTCGATCCCACAGCACGAGGCCGCGGCCGTTGTCGCTGCGCGCCACAAACCAGCGCCCGGCGGGACTGAACGTCGCATGCGGCCCGGCGCCGTCGATCGCGCTGCCATCGACAAATAGATAGCAGCCGTCGCGATAGTCGACACGGTTCGCGCGCGGGTCGATCAGCGCGTCATCGGCCTGTTGCCACAGCGGCGGCTGCAGCTCGATGATTTCAGCAGGGGGACCGATCGGCGCCATCGCCAGTTCCGGCCATTCGGCTGCAGCAGCTGACGTGATGTCGCGACGCAAATCCCGATCCAGCCACGCCTCCAGCCCGGCCAGCAAGGTGTATCCGGCCAGCGCGCCGAGCCACGCCGCGCCCCAGGCGAAGGCATCGCCGCCCAGCGCCCGCTGCACGGCAAACAGCGCGCCGGGCAAACCCCAGCGCAGCCCGCGCCGGATCAGCGCGACATGCTCCCCAGCCAGGCGATGCTGCAGCAACAGCAGCGCGGCCACCAGCGCCAGCAGCAAGGGCAGCCCGAGCCACCACGGCAGCAACGCCAGCAGCACGAGCCATGCCAGCATCGGCAGCACGCGATCCCACGTCGGCGACTGGCGCCGGGCCATCGCGCGGCGCCCCGTCACGTCGCGCGGTGGGCGATCAGCCGCACCACACGCGGGCATTGCGGAACATGCGCATCCACGGTGAATCCTCGCCCCACTGCTCGGGATGCCAGCTCAGCTGCACGCTGCGGAACACGCGCTCGGGGTGCGGCATCATGATCGTCACGCGGCCATCGGCGGCGGTGAAGCCGGCCAGGCCACCGGGCGAACCGTTGATGTTGAGCGGGAAGTTCTCGGTCGGCTTGCCGCGGTTGTCGACGAAGCGCAGCGCACCGTTCGACTTGGACGGACTGCACACCTGCGGGAAGCTGACCCGGCCTTCGCCATGCGCCACCGCCACCGGAATCCGCGAACCGGCCATGCCCTTGAAGAAGATGCTCGGCGTATCCAGCACTTCCAGCGTGACCAGCCGCGACTCGTACTGCTCCGACGCATTGCGCAGGAACTTCGGCCAGTGTTGCGCGCCGGGGATGATCTCCTTCAGCTGCGCCATCATCTGGCAGCCGTTGCACACGCCCAGGGCGAACTTCGTCTTGTCGGCGAAGAACGCCGCAAACTGCTCGCGCAGCATGTCGTTGTAGAGAATCGAAGTGGCCCAGCCGCGGCCGGCGCCGAGCACGTCGCCGTAGGAGAATCCGCCGCACGCCGCGAAGCCGCGGAAGTCGGCCAGCCTGATTCGGCCGCTGGCCAGGTCCGACATGTGCACGTCGACCGCATCGAAGCCGGCGCGGGTGAACGCGGCGGACATCTCGACCTGACCGTTGACGCCCTGCTCGCGCAGGATCGCGATGCGCGGACGCGCGCCACTGCCGATCAACGCTGCGGCGACATCGTGCGCCGGATCGAAGCTGAGCTTCGGCGTGATGCCCGGATCCGCATCGTCGAGCCGCCATTCCGACTCGGCATCGGCGCTCAACGGATTGTCGCGCAGGCGCTGCATCGCATGGCTGGTTTCGTTCCACGCCTTGAACAGCGTGCTCCAGTTCCACTTCAGCAAGGTCTCGTCGCCGAGGAACAGCTTGATGCCGAGCTTTTCCTTCGGCCGGCCAATGCGATGGCTGATGCCGGCCAGACCGTACTTGACCAGCAGCGCCTCGAACGCCTCGCGGTTCGCCTCGGCCACCTGCACCACCGCGCCGAGTTCCTCGTTGAACAGCGCGCGCAGGGTCGC
This sequence comes from Rhodanobacter sp., assembly GCA_041690935.1. Lineage (GTDB taxonomy): Bacteria > Pseudomonadota > Gammaproteobacteria > Xanthomonadales > Rhodanobacteraceae > Rhodanobacter. The sequence goes on along the minus strand of JBEPVP010000135.1, from coordinate 755 downwards.
CTCGGCCCAGCCGTCCAGATGGATTTCCAGGCCGCAATGGCCGGCGAACGCCATCTCCAGCAAGGTGGTGATGACGCCGCCATCGGAGCGGTCGTGATAGGCCAGCAACAGGCCGCTCGCGTTCGCTTCCTGGATCAACTCGAACAGCGCGCGCAAGCGCTTGGGGTCGTCCAGGTCCGGCGGCACGCCACCGCTGCGGTTGAACACCTGGGTCAACGCGGAGGCGCCGAGGCGATCGCGCCCGGCACCCAGGTCGAGCAGCCACAGCATCGAGTCGCCGCGGTCGAGCTTGAGCTGCGGCGTGAGTGTGCGGCGCACGTCGCTGACCCGCGCGAAGGCGGTGATCACCAGCGACACCGGCGACACCGTCCGCTGCAGCGTATCGCCGTCCTGCCACGCGGTCTGCATCGACAGTGAGTCCTTGCCGACCGGGATCGAGATGTCCAGTTGCGGGCACAGCTCCATGCCGATCGCCTTGACCGCATCGAACAAGGCGGCGTCTTCGCCCGGATGGTTGACCGCCGCCATCCAGTTTGCAGACAGGCGAATCTCGCCGAGACTCGCGATCGGCGCGGCGGCCATGTTGGTGATCGCCTCGCCCACCGCCAGACGCGCCGCGTCGGCACTGTTCAGCAACGCCACCGGCGCGCGCTCGGCCATCGCCATCGCCTCGCCGGCGTAGCCGTCGAAATCGGCGATGGTCACCGCGCAATCGGCCACCGGCACCTGCCACGGACCGACCATCGGATCGCGAT
>JBEPVP010000134.1:0-10229 GCA_041690935.1 Rhodanobacter sp. | reverse complement strand
CTCCTTGGGGAAAGTCTCCACTTTTCGGTGGTATCACTCTAGGGGGTAAGGACCCCCCGGCGTCTGCTGTGGGTGACCTTCGCGATCCAGGACTTTTGACCTTGCGCTTCGGGGTTTTTCGGTTGCCGGCGGTGATGGTGCGGGTGCGGGCGGAGGTCGGCGGGTTGGACCCGGAGTGAAAACCGTTGCGGGAGGTGGTGGGCGGCCCGCGCGTGGAGGTGGGGACGCGTGCGTCGAGGGGCGGTGGCGTTGCGGAGTGATCATCGCAAGGCAGGAGCGGGGGCCAGGTTCAGTTATCAGCACAGACGCAAGCGCGAGCCTGTCCGTCGACACCCGCCTCAGCCATGCGCGAGAACTTCGCGGTAAGCGCAGAACGCAGTGGTCGGTGGATCGGCTGAGGCCGATCGCTCGTGACGATGGCTGCCAACGCATCGCTGCAAGCGGGCGAGCATGGCTTGTCAGGGCGCCGTGCAGGATACGCCGCTGGCCGACGCAACCGTCTCTCCCGACTGGAGTGGCGCAAGCCGGGCATCATGCATGCCCTTCGTCCACCATTGCCACTGATCGCCGACGTAGCGCGCGCCATCGGCCGAGATGGCGGTGTGCAGGCGGTGGGTGTGCCGGTCGAGGGTCAGCACGGCGGTGTCTGCATCGGGATAGACCGCCTGCACGGTGCAGCCGTCGTCGCAGGTATAGGACAGGGCCTTCGCCGTCCGGTGGGGGTGGGTGTCTGGCAGCCGGACAGTAGAGGGGCCAAGGCGATCAGCGGGGCGCGTCGCATCATCATGCAAGAGGCTCCTTTGCATTCGGGCCGTCGACAGCTTGACCATGGGCGAGTGATGCCGGAGTCGTGCCGTGGCAAGTGTTGCTGCCGGAGTTGTTGGATGGAGCAGCACGTGCGCTGCGTTACTTCCGGCACTCATGACGCCGGCTTCCTTGCACGGACACTGCCCGGACATGCCCATCGGGCGACGTGATGGATCGCAGGGACATCCCATGACAAACGAAATCAGGCTCGCTCGCTGGGCAAGGCTGTGGCGGTAGCGGGCGAAGTGGGTACCTGCCTGTGGCTGCCGGTGATGGGAATGCGCGTCCTTCGCGGGCAGGGTCCATGGCATACGAAGGAGCAAAGCCCGACATGACTACGCCACTGCTGAGCGACATCAAGCTGCATGTGCGGTTCAAGCTGTCGGCGCTGTGGGCGGCGCTGATGTTCTGCTACATCTATGGCGATTACTTTGGCCTCTACGTGCCCGGCAAACTGAAAGGCATGCTGGGCGGCGAAGGTCCGGTCGGGCGCGTGAGCGAAGGCTCGCTGGTCGCGACGGCGCTGTTGCTGGCGGTACCGGGGCTGATGATTTTCCTGTCGCTGGCCCTGTCGCCGCGATTCTGTCGCTGGTTAAACTTCGCACTCGGCGTGTTCTATACCGCGATCATGTTGATGACCATGCCCGGCGCCTGGTGGTTCTACATCACCCTTGGCGTGATCGAGGTGGTGTTGTCGCTGCTGATCGTGGTTTACGCGTGGCGCTGGCCCAGGAGCTGATGCCGGACGGGATATGTCACTTGCTTGAGCGCCGTCATCCCCGCGAGCGCGGGATCCATTGTGTTTCACCTTATCCAGCAACTTTGAAGTCACTGGATTCCCGCGTTCGCGGGAATGACAGCATTTGAGGGATCGGCCCGTAGCAAGTGCCATTCATGTCGGACGTGATACGAGCCGCCTGACAAGCAGGATTTCGCGGCATCAACAGATCAGCGCGTGGATGTGGAGCCGGCCGATGCCGGCGCCGCCGGCTTGAACGGCACCGCCGGACCGGGCGTGATGCCCTTGCGCCAAAGCGCCAGTTGCGCGGCGATGCCGCTGCCGATGTCGATCTGCGGTTCGGACGGGGTGAGTTTGTCCTGCTGTTCCCACTTGGCGATCTCGCCGCTCGCGCGCTTGAACGCGTCGACAAAATTGTCGGTGCGGTTAAGCGCATCGACCAGCCAGGCCTTGCCGAAATAGGTGACGTCCGAATCGCTGCCGCAGCCGAATGAGCTGCGGTCGGCGCGGGCGGCGGTGAGCACGAGGGTGCCGGGGCTGCGCAGCGGCGGCACGAAGCCGCCGGAATAGCAGGCGTTTACCACGACCACTTTCCACTTGAACCGATGCATCGCCAGGATGCCGGCCAGGTCGCTGGCGCCGACCTGGTCCAGTGGCAGCGGATCCATGTCGACCAGCAGGGTGTGGTCTTCGCTGCCGTGGCTGGTGACGTACAGCAGCAGGATGTCCTGGTCCGGCACCATCAGCCTGTCCAGGCCGGCGAGCGCCGCTTCCAGGTTGCTCCAGCTGGCCAGTGGACGAGTGGTCAGCGTGGCCGGATTGTTTTCCAGTACCAGGGTATGGGTGGTGGCGCCGAAACGTCGCGCGAACAGCGGCGCGATGTATTCGGCCTCATTGCGAAACACGTCTTCGCCACCGTCGCCGGCGAAGGCGAGCACGTAGAGATTCGGTTTGCCGGCAACACGCGGGGCAAGTTCGGCGAGCGCGTCGCGCATCATCCGCGGTTGTGCGTAGAGCACCTGTTCCGGGGTCGGGTCCTGGGCGGGCCAGTCATCGCCATTGTCGATACTGTCGTCGGCGACTGTCGACGCGTGCGCCACGGCATGGACGGATGCAGCCGGGATAGCGGACGCGGGACGCACGGTGATCGACGGTGCCGCCGGATGGCCCGGCCACCACACCATCAGCAACACCCCGGCGCCGAACGCGAGCAGGAGGCTCAGGACACTACGCATGGTTGCATCCGTGGGTCAGGTCGAAGGTGTGATCGCGTTGAAATCGCTGAACACGGGATGGCGCGGCGCATCGGGCAACGGCTGCGGCGGACGGATCAGCCAACCGGTGTGGAAGCCGGCCGCTCGCGCGGCGTCGAGCTCCTCCACGATGTCGGACAGGAACAGGATGTGCCGGGGCTGCTCGTCGATCGCCTCGGCAATTCGCCGGTAGGATTCGGTTTCGCGCTTTGGGCCGGTTTCGGTATCGAAGTAACCGGCAAACAGTGCGCTCAGATCACCCGCCTCGCTGTAGCGGAAGAACAGCTGCTGCGCAGTCACCGAGCCGGAGGAGTAGACATACAGGCGCAATCCATCGGCCCGCCAGTCGCGCAGTCGCGCGGCAACTTCGGGATACAGGTGCGCGCGGTAGTCGCCGGCCTCGTAGCCATCCTTCCAGATCATGCCCTGTAGCGCCTTCAGCGCGGTGGATTTGCGATCCGCATCGATCCATTGCAACAGCAGTTCGATGATTTCCTGGCGACTGGCCTCGACCAGGCCAGCTTCCCTGGCGGCCTCATGCAGCCAGTGCTGCACGCCGGGCTTGTCGCCATGGGTTTCGACGAAGGCCGGCAGACGCTTGCGCGCATACGGGAACAGCACGTCGCGGACGAAGTCGATCGAGCTGGTGGTGCCCTCGATGTCGGTGACGATGGCGCGGATTTCGATCATGGCGATGGCAGCTGAAGGAATGAGGCCAGCATAGCGCCGGTTTGGCGGAGAGGTGCCGACGGAGAAGTCACTCGTTTCTCACTCCTCGTCACTCGCCCCTCGCCGCAGGCTGCATCCGCGGAAACTGTCCGGCGATGTCGTCGCCGGTGAAGTTCGCGACCCAGCCGTCCTTGTTGGTGAACAACCGGATCGCCACGAAGTACGGCGACTCGCTCATGTCGAACCAGTGACGGGTGCCGTCCGGCACGCCGATCAGGTCGCCCTGTTCGCACAGGATGTCGTAGATCCTGTCGTCGATGTGCAGGGTGAACTGGCCCGACCCGGCGACGAAGAAGCGCACCTCGTCTTCGCTGTGGACGTGTTCGCTGAGGAATTTCTGGCGCAGCGTGGCGCGCTCGGGATGATCGGGGGTGAGACTGATCACGTCCACTGCCTGATAGCCTTTTTCGCTCATCAGCCGGTCGATGTCGCTGCGATAGGCGTTGATCACCTCATCCTGGCTGGCGCCGGGGACGATCGGCTGGCTGGCCTCCCATTGTTCGAAGCGGACGCCCACCTTGCCCAGTTCAGCGGCAATCGCGGCATGCTCATCGAGCACCGCCAGCGGCGATTGTGGTTGGGTCTCGTCGAAGATGCGCAAGCGACTCATGATGCCCTCAACTTTCTCAGATCCAGCTCGCAGCCGAGCAGAAATTCCAGTGCTTCCAGATGACGCTGGGTCTCGGCCATGTCGCGGCCCCAGGTATAGATGCCGTGGCCATCGATCAGGTAGGCATGCAGCGGCTTGCCCGCATCCAGCCACGCATCCACCTGGGCGACCAGGTCGGGCATGTGCTGGGTATTCGCAAACACCGGGATCTCCAGCGTGCTCTCGTGCGTGTGATAGCCGGTGACCGCCTTCTGCAATTCCCACCCCTGCAGGCGGACAACGCCATCGCTGGCGAATAGCCGCGAGGCCACGCTCTGCGTGCGTGAGTGGGTATGCAGCACGACGTTCATCTCGGGCCAGCGCCGGTAAATCTGGGTATGCAGAGTCGTTTCGGCGCTTGGGCGCGCATCGGTGCCGACGGCGTGGCCGTCCAGGTCGATCAGCATGATGTCTTCGCGCCCGAGCCGCCCCTTATGCCGGCCGGAGACGGTGATCGCTGCGTGATCCGCATCGACCCGCACCGAGAAGTTGCTGCTGGTGGCCGGCGTCCAGCCGGATGCCGCCAGTTCACGCGCGGTCGCCGTGATGGCGTCGGCGCATGCCTCGAACAGGCTGGCCGGGATCGTGCCTGGCAGGATTTGACTCATGCGGTTTGGACGTCCAAATGAGCACCGATCATAGCATGCGAGGGATGACCGCCAGCTCCAAATGAGAGCCATTCTCGCCAGTCAGGAAAGATTGCGGAGGCAGGCGTAACATCGGCCCGAATCCAGGGCTAGGGTGCGCTGGATAGATACCGATGGAGGCTTTTGCCCATGTCGAACGAACAAGATATCGAATCGCGTCGCCGATTCCTCAAGGTAGCCGCCGGCACCACCGTGGCTGCAGTAGTCATGGGCGGATTGCCGCGCTTTGCCCGTGCGGCCGATCTGCCGGCACTGACCGAAGCGGACCCGACCGCGAAAGCGCTGGGCTATGTGGAGGACGCCAGCAAGACAGCCGATGCCAAGCACAAGGCTGGCAACGATTGCTCCAATTGCCAGTTCTATACCGGTGGGCCCACGGGCCGCGGCCCATGCCAGTTGTTCCCGGGCAAATCGGTGAATGCGAAAGGTTGGTGCGTGTCACATACGCCGAAAAAAGCCTGACGCCTGAGCGTCGATCCATCTTCATCAACAGGCCGGCTTCATCGCCGGCCTTTTGTTTGCCCGGCTTTCGTTTGCGGCTGGTTCACGCAATCACGGATGACGGCAGGGCGGCGAGACAAAAGTGCGGCCCGGACACATCAGGCTGAGGAGCTTACCCACCTGACGCGCCGAGCCGCGATCCGGGGCCCACTGCCAAGTGATCAACCCGCGGAATGAGGATGATACTCCCGGGATTGGTGAATGGGCGACCGTCGGCCAAATTTCTCTTGAAAAATTCTCGTTAAATCTAACGAAAACAATGACTTGATGCCGAATTTGTGGAATTTTGGTGTCTGACTGGACTGAATGACTTCGGCGACTCACACTCCACATTTCACCGAAGCTGAGCGAAATTATGGATTGTTCGGCGAACTTGTGACTACTGCCGATCGAGGGCAGCAGCCTTCCGATGCCGCAAGTAGCTATGGCGGCGACCGTACAGAAAGTAGATCGCAAAACCAATCAGCGTCCAGATGCCCAGGATGGCCCAGTTGAACCAGTCCAGGCTGAACAGCAGCGCGAAACAACTGCCTACGCCAGCGAGACAAGTAAACCAGACCCATGGCACACGGAAGGTCCTGGGTAGATCGGGCATGGTGTGACGCAGGATCAGCACGCCGCCGCAGACCGCGGAAAACGCGATCAGCGTGCCCATCGAGGTCAGATTGGCCAGCAGGTCGAGCGGGAATATCGCGGCCAGCACGGCGATCATCGCGCCGGTGATGAGGGTGTTGATATGCGGTGTGCGGTAGCGCGGGTGCACCTTGGCGAAGACGCGCGGCAGCATGCCGTCACGCGCCATGATCATGAAGATGCGCGGCTGCGCGATGATCATCACCAGGATCACCGAGGACAGCCCGATCATCGCGCCGATTTCCACGATCAGGCGCAGCCAGTCCAGTTGCGGATGCGCCGCGACCGCAGTGACCACCGGCTCGGAGGTGTCCAGCACGGTATACGGAACCAGGCCCGTCAACACCGCCGCCATCGCCAGGTAAAGCACGGTGCAGATCACCAGCGAGACCAGAATGCCGAACGGCAGATCGCGTTGGGGATTCTTGCACTCCTGCGCTGCCGTGGACGTCGCTTCGAAGCCGATATAGGCGAAGAACACCATGGCTGCGCCGCGCATGATGCCCGACCAGCCGTACTTGCCGTCGCCCTGTGCTTCCGGGATGAACGGGTGCCAATTCTCGGGATTCACATAGCGATAGCCAGCGATCACCACGATCACGATCAGGCCGACCTTGACCAGAACCATCAGCGCGTTGAGGCCCGACGATTCGCGAATGCCGATGTAGCACAGCCAGGTCAGCGCCAGCACGATGGCGACCGCTGGCAGGTTGAACAGATGGCCGGTGGTCACCAGGTGGCCGTTGGTAAAGGCCAGTGGTGCTTCGGTGAGCGCCCTGGGCAGATGGATGCCCATGTGATCGAGCAGGCTGGTGAAATAGCCAGTCCAGCTGGCCGCCACCGCGGAGGCCGAGATGCCGTATTCGGCCACCATGTTCCAGCCGATGAACCACGCCGCCAGTTCGCCCAGCGACGCATACGCGTAGGAGTACGAGCTGCCCGAGATCGGAATCAGCGTGGCGAACTCGGCGTAGCACAGCGCGCTGAAGCCGCTGCAGATCGCGGCGATGACAAAGGACAGTAGCACCGCCGGGCCGGCGTGTTCAGCTGCGGCGGTGCCGGTCACCACGAAGATGCCGGTGCCGATGACGGCGCCGATGCCCAGCGCGGTGATTCCCCACGGTCCCAGGGTGCGGCGCAACGCCGGGCCGTGGGCGCTGTCGTCGTTCGTGAAATCGGTCTTGCGGGCGAGCAACTGCTTGAGCATGGGCGGTCGTCTTTGGAAGCGGGGCGTCGAGCTCTACGCGGGTAACGTCACCAACGCGGCGGCCGGCGTGTGGAAGGCCGGCCGCCGTTCGTCAGTTTGCGTTCTGGCGAAGTTTGCTGTGTTTATAGCCGTAGAAGCCGTAGATCAGGAAGCCGATCGAGGTCCAGCCGAGGATCAGCCACCAACGGACCTCGAACGCCTGCCAGAACAGAAAAAGACAGGCAGCGGCACCCAGCGGGCAGATCACCCAGGGTATGGGTACGCGGAAAGCGCGTGGCAGTTCCGGTCGGGTGCGACGCAACACCAATACGCCGATGCACACGGTGGCGAACGCCAGCAAGGTTCCCATCGAGACCAGGTCACCGAGCACGTCCACCGGGAACAGGCCGGCCAGCGTGGCGGCGATCACGCCCACGATGATGGTGCCGATATATGGGGTGCGATGTTTCGGGTGCAAACGGCCCAGCGCCGTCGGCATCAGGCCGTCGCGCGACATGGCGTAGAAGATGCGCGGCTGGCCCATCAGCATCACCAGCACCACCGAGCTCAGGCCCGCCAATGCGGCAAACACCACCAGCACCTTGAGCGTGCCCAGGATATAGCTCGCGTTGCTGCCGACCCCGACCGTACCCAGCACGTAGTTCAGCGCGGTAGCCACCGGCTCGGGCGTGTTGAGCATCCGGAACGGTGCGACGCCGGTGAGCGTGGCGGCCATGGCGATATACAGCAGGGTGCAGACGAACAGCGAGCCGAGGATGCCGATCGGCATGTCGCGCTGCGGATTTTTCGCTTCACCGGCCGCGGTGGAGACCGCATCGAAACCGATGTACGCGAAGAACACCAGGGTGGCGCCGCGGATCACGCCGCTCCAGCCGAACTTCGAGCCGCCTTCGTTGGCCGGTACGAACGGGTGCCAGAAATCCGTGTTGATGTAATTGAACATCACCACCAGGAACAGCAGGATCACGATCACCTTGATCGCCACGATGATCGCGTTGACCGTCGCCGACTGGGTGATGCCGCGGTAGCACAGCCAGCTGATCGCAGCGACGATCAGAATCGCCGGCAGGTTGATCAGCGTGCCGGTGGTGGCCAGATGACCGGCGGCGTTGAAGGTAAGCGGGGCCGAAGCCAACGCCGCCGGCAACGTGAAATTCATCCCGGTCAGCGAACTGAGCATGCGTAGCATTTCGTTGAAATAGCCGGACCAGCCGACGGCGACGGTCGACGCGGCGAACAGATATTCCAGCACCAGGTTCCAGCCCACGAACCAGGCGACGACTTCGCCCAGGGTCGCGTAGGAATACGAATAGGCGCTGCCGGAGACCGGCAGCATCGCGGCGAACTCGGCGTAGCACAGGCCAGCCAGGGCGCAGGCAAAGCCGGCCATCAGGAAGCTGACTACCAAGGCCGGACCGGCGAATTGTGCGGCGGCGGTACCGGTCAATACGAAGATGCCAGCGCCGATCACCGCACCGATACCCAGCATGATCAGATGACGTGCGGTCAGCACCCGTTTCAGCGTGACCTCACCGGTAGGGCTGCCTTCAACCGGCTCGCCCGCGGCCACGTGAGGCATCGCCTCGATGGCGTGAGTGGCAAATAGACCTTTTATCATCTGGCTCCCCTTCGGTGATTTTGTGCCCGTTTCCGCTCTGTGGCGGTGGCTTGTACGGGTAGGCTATGGCGGGCCAACATAGCCCAGCAACCAGGCTTGCACAAGTTTCGTGCGGGTCGCATCCAAACTTGTCGCGACTGGCTTTCGTCCACATCCAACGGATGTCCATGCAGCAACCAACTATCTTCTTGATTGATGCGCTCCGGCGCTACTGTGACCAATGGCAGGGGCAGGCGATGGAGGCCGCGCAGTTCGAAATATTCCTGCATACGCACGCGGATGCGTTTGAGCGCAGCAACCCGATGGGCCATTTCACGGGCTCGGCATGGCTGGCCAGCGCGGATGGCCAACGCGTACTGCTGATGCATCACCGCAAGCTGGATCGCTGGCTGCAGCCGGGCGGTCATGCCGACGGCGATGCTGACCTCGCGCATGTGGCGTTGCGCGAAGCGCAGGAAGAAACCGGCTTGGTCGATCTGCGCGTCGAAGGCGACATCTTCGACATCGACCGGCACCGCATTCCGGCGCGCATGAACGAACCGGAGCATTGGCACTACGACGTGCGGTACGTGGCGCGTGCGGTCGCGGACGAACGCTTTGCGGTGAACCAGGAGTCCCGTGCTCTTGCATGGCGTTCGGTAGCTGACGTGGCTGCCGACGAGAACCTCGACGACTCGCTGCGGCGAATGGCGCGCAAGTGGCTGGCGCGTTCGTTGTAGGGGCGCACCTGAAGTGGCTGGGCCCTTCAGGTGCGCTCCTACAGGTATTTTCCTGGTGCTGGATTGAGGTGGCCGCAGGCATCGCAGGTGCGCGCCTCACGCGAGCCGTAGAAGCGTTCGAACACCGGGGGGAAGTCGTGTTCGATGTTGTCGAGCACGAAGTATTCCTCGAACAGCTTGTGGTTGCAGCGTTCGCAGAACCACAGCAAACCGTCCGGCTCGCCGGCGATGCGGCGGCGTTCGATCACGAGGCCGATCGATGCGGGCATGCGCTGCGGTGAGTGCGGCACGCGCGGTGGCAGGTAGAACATTTCGCCAGCGCGGATCGGGATGTCGCGCTGCTGGCCCTCGTCCTGCACCTTCAACACCATCTCGCCTTCGATCTGGTAGAAAAATTCGGGACCTTCGTCGTGGTGGTAGTCGGTGCGTGCATTGGGACCGCCCACGATCATGATGATGAAGTCGCCATCGACGATGCACTTGTTGCCGACCGGCGGCTTCAGCAGGTGGCGGTGTTCGTCGATCCAGCGGTGCAGATCGAGCGGCGGCAGCAGGGCCATGCGGGGATGCTCACGGAAACGTGGTGAACACCTTAGCGCTGCGGCCGCTGCAAAAAAAGCCGCCCCCACGAAGGCGTCGGGGCGGCCGGAGGGTTGCAGCGTATAGATGGACTACGGCATCAGCACCTTGTCGATCACGAAGATCACACCGTTGGACTGCATCACGT
>JBEPVP010000133.1:0-10273 GCA_041690935.1 Rhodanobacter sp. | reverse complement strand
CAGCACAGCACACCGGCCTGTACGGTCTGCGCTGCAATTACGACGGGAAGTGGCAACGGCAATGCGGCAAATTTCTGGGGCATCAACACGAGCAGATAGGGCAGTAGCGCAAGTGTTGCGAGCATGCCGGCGATGCCAAGCAGCAGTGCAAGTTTCAGGTTCGGGCTGCGGGTCGGTAGCGCAGGAGGAGTGGCTGGCATGCGGGTGCTCTCGAATGGGTTCGCTCAGCGCGGTCGCTTGAAATACAGCAGGGTTGGCTGCGCAAGGCCGGCGCAGACGGCGGTGACCAGTTCCCAGCCCTGCGCACCTTCGCGATTGAGCACGGTCATGGCCTCGTCATCCGTCGGCGTCAGCGTGAGTTGCAGGCCGCCACCGCCGTGTTTCAGGGTTGTCACTTTGTATTCCCACGTCGCAGACATCGGGTTCTCCTCGATGAAATCAGTTGTCGTCGTCCGTCACCGGTTCGCTCTTGCCGGGCTTCAGCCGGCCAGCCTTGCGCAGTGCCTCGCGCAGCACGTACTCAATCTGCGCATTGACGCTGCGCAGCTCGTCGTCCGACCAGCGTTGCATCGCGTCCAGCACGGTGGCACTGATGCGCAGTGGATAGGCTTTCTTCTCGACGGCCATCGCGACGCGTCAGTACAACGTGCCGGTATTCAGCACCGGCTGGGTCCCGCGCTCGCCGCACAGCACCACCAGCAGGTTGCTGACCATCGCCGCCTTGCGCTCCTCGTCCAGTTGCACCACGCCACGCTGGCTGAGCTGGTCCAGTGCCATTTCGACCATGCTTACCGCGCCTTCGACGATCTTGGTGCGGGCGGCGATGATCGCGCCGGCCTGCTGCCGCTGCAGCATCGCCTGGGCGATTTCCTGGGCGTAGGCAAGATGGCTGATGCGCGCCTCGACCACTTCCACGCCGGCCTTGCCGAGGCGGGTCTGGATCTCGTCGCGCAGGTGCGAGTTGATCACGTCGCCATGGCTGCGCAGCGACGGCTTGTCGTCGTCGTGGGCGTCGTAGGGATAGCTCTGCGCCATCTGCCGCAGCGCCGATTCGCTCTGGATGTGCACGTAGTTTTCGTAGTCGTCGACGCAGAACACGGCCTCGGCGGTATCGACCACCTGCCATACCACCACGGTGGCGATTTCGATCGGGTTGCCGTCGCTGTCGTTGACCTTCAGCTTGCCGCTTTCGAAATTGCGTACGCGCAGCGAGATGCGTCGCCGGCTGTAAAACGGATTGGTCCAGCGCAGGCCTTCCTGGCGCACCGTGCCGGCGTACTTGCCGAACAACTGCACTACCTGGCCTTCGTTCGGCGCGACCTGGAAATAGCCCTTGAGCAGAAACGCATCGATGACCAGCAAGGCTATGCCGGTCAGTAGCGGCCCCACGGCGGGCATGTCCGGTTGGGCGTGGATGGCCGAGACCAGCAGTGCCACACCGATGCCAGCCAGCACGAGGCACAGCCCGATAAAGGGAATGCCGGCGACGGAAAAACCATTGCGTTCGTTCATGTGTCGTCTCCCTGAGGTGCGGAAATTAGATATCAAATTGATATCATATGCAAGCCCTGATCTGGCGCCGTCCCCAGTGACGGAAATTGCGGCTCGGTGCAGGAGTTGCTTGGCCACCTACAATGCCGATTTGCCCGCGCCGGAGAACCCGATGAAGCCATTCGCCACCCCTCATTCCCCCCACGCGCTGCGCGTCCTGCTGCTCGGCGCCGGCGAGCTGGGCAAGGAAGTGGCGATCGAGCTGCAGCGCTACGCGGTCGAGGTGATCGCGGTGGATCGCTACGCGAATGCGCCGGCGATGCAGGTCGCCCATCGCAGCCACGTCGTCGACATGCTCGACGGCAAGGCGCTGCGCGCGGTGATCGAGCTGGAAAAGCCCGACCTGGTGGTGCCGGAGATCGAGGCGATCCACACAGCAACCTTGATCGAGCTGGAGAAGGAAGGCCAGCGGGTGATCCCGACCGCCCGCGCAGCGTGGCTGACGATGGATCGCGAAGGCATTCGCAAGCTGGCTGCCGAGGAACTGCGGCTGCCGACCTCGCCGTATCGCTTCTGCGACGACGAGGTGCAGTATCGCGAAGCAATTGCCGCGATCGGCTATCCGTTCGTGATCAAGCCGGTGATGAGCTCATCCGGCAAGGGCCAGAGTGTGGTGCGTAGCGCCGCCGATCTGCAGCACGCGTGGGACTACGCGCAATCCGGCGGGCGCGCCGGCAAGGGCCGGGTGATCGTTGAAGGTTTCGTCGATTTCGATTACGAGATCACCATGCTCACCGTGCGGCATGTCGATGGCGTCAGTTTTTGCGCACCGATCGGCCATCGCCAGGAGGACGGCGACTACCGCGAATCATGGCAGCCGCAGCCGATGAGCGATGCCGCGTTGGCCGAGGCGCAGCGACAGGCTGCGGCGGTGACCGGCGCGTTGGGCGGCTGGGGTGTGTTCGGTGTGGAGTTTTTCGTCAAGGGCGATGCGGTGATTTTTTCCGAGGTCAGTCCGCGCCCGCACGACACCGGCCTGGTCACGCTGATCTCGCAAGAGTTCTCCGAGTTCGCGCTGCATGCGCGCGCCATCCTCGGCCTGCCGATCCCGGTGATCCATCAATACGGACCATCGGCATCGTGCGCGGTGCTGGTCGAGGGCGAGGGCACTGGCCCGCGCTACCACGGCGTGGCCGAGGCGCTGGCCGAGCCGGATACCCAACTGCGCATCTTCGGCAAGCCCGAAGTGAAGGGGCGCCGGCGCATGGCCGTGACCCTGGCGCGGGCCGCAACCCTGGACGCGGCGATCGGCAAGGCGATACGCGCGGCGGGGAAGTTGCGCATCGAACTGTGAGCGCGGCAGCTCAACCGCGGACACAGTCACGTGGTCGGCGATGACGGGTTGTCAATTCCGCTGGAGAAGTTGTTTCCGCAGCCGCGACCGTCAGTCCAGGCCTGATGCGGGCGCTCGGTGGACTTCCCGCGGCATCGGTTGCCAGCCATCCGCCGTGCGCACCTGCAGCGGCCTGAAGCGGCGCTTGTAATCCATCTTCGGGTGGCCGTCGATCCAGAAGCCCAGGTACAGCCACGGTATGCCGCGGCGCCGTGCCAGTTCCACCTGGTGCAGGATCGCGCAGGTGCCGAGGCTGCGGCTGGTTTCGTCGGGGTCGAAGAACGTATAGACGGCCGAAATGCCGTTCAGGCACACATCGGTCACGGCTACCGCGAGCAGGCGTTCGGCCAGACGCAGTTCCAGGAACAGGGTCGGACTCCACGGCGCGGTGAGGAAGCGGCGGAAGTCGCTGGGTTCCGCATCGTCCATGCCGCCGCCGGCATGCCGGCTTTGCAAGTAGCGTTCGTACAACGCATGGCGCTCGCGGTTGTAACCGGGGATCGACTCGCTGACGCTGAGGTCGGCATTGCGTTTCAGGCAACGGCGTTGGGCACGATCGGGCTGGAAGTTCGCCACGTCGATGCGGCACGGCGTGCAGGCATGGCATTGCGGGCAGTGCGGAAAATACAGGTGGCCGCCGGCGCGGCGAAAGCCGCGTTCCAGCGCCGGACCGTACAGCTGGTCAAGCTGCGGCGCGGCCGGGTCCAGCACCAGGTTCTGCGCGATGCGGTCGCCGTAGTAGCCGCACGCGTGGGGCAGGGTCTGGAACAAGCGGACTTGGTCGGAACGGCTCATGGCCCGATTCTATGCCCGTGCGGCGGCAGCGCACCATCGGGTTGTCAGATCACGTGCAGATAACGCAACGCCACCATCGCGAAGGCGGCCAGCACCAGCAGCAGCACGATGCGCCGCACGCGCTCCACCGTGTGCTGTCGCCGCATGGCCGGCGTGGGGTTGCGCGCGGCGGCCAACTCCTCGCCGTAGCGAATCACCGGCTGGATGCCGATCTCGAGCAGCAAGGCGCGTGCCTTTGTGTAGTCGTCGGCGTGGGTGATCCACACCTGAGGCCAGCTGGCGCGGTCGTCCTGCCGCTGCGAGTAGCTGAAACGCTGCCAGGTCGAGCGGTTGTAATTGGAACGGTTGGCCACGCTGGTCTCGATGCCGTGTTCGGCCATCAGGGCGATCACGCGGTCGATGTTTTCCTGGCGGGGTGAGGTATAGATCTGGCGCATGCGGGAAGTCTACGCGATCAATCGCCGCGGACGCGGATCAGGCCTTCCTGTGCGGTGGAAGCGACCAACCGCCCATCGCGGCTGAAGATCTGTCCGCGAGCCAGTCCGCGGCCACCTTGCGCGGTGGGACTGTCGAACGAGTACAGCAGCCATTCGTCGACGCGGAACGCGCGGTGGAACCACAGTGCATGATCGAGGCTGGCCACCTGCACGTTGTGGGTGAGGTAGGAAATGCCGTGCGGCAGCATGGCGGTGCCGATCAGGTGAAAGTCCGACGCATACGCCAGCAGCGCGCGATGCAGGATCGCCGCATCGCTGATCGGCGAGGTCAGCTTGAACCAGATGTGCTGGATCGGCGGGCGCTTGGCCGGATGGCGTTCGTCGCGCGGCCACACCTGGCGGAACTCGAACGGGCCGTCGATGCCGAGCCAGCGCTGCAGCTTCACCGGCAGCCGCGCCAGTTCGTCCGGCGGCAGCGGGTGCATGCCTTCCACATCCTCCGGCGAGGGCACTTCGGGCATCGTGGTCTGGTGCTCCACACCTTGTTCGGGCACCTGGAACGACACCGAGCCATTCAGGATCGGCTGGCCGTGCTGGATCGCCACCACCCGGCGCGCGGAGAACGAGCCGCCGTCGCGGGTGCGTTCCACGCTGTACACGATCGGCGCATCGATATCGCCGGCGCGCAGGAAATAGGCGTGCAGCGAATGTGCCTCGCGCGCCGGGTCCACCGTCTGCTGCGCCGCCGCCAGCGCCTGTCCCAGCACCTGGCCGCCGAACACGAATCGGGTGCCGATGTCACGGCTCTGGCCGCGGAACAGGTTGTCCTCCAGCCGTTCGAGCTGCAGCAGTTGGGCCAGTTCGGTGACGTGGTTGGGCGGCATGGAGAACCTTGTTGGCTGCGACGGCGAAGGCGCGATTATACGGGGCGCCGGCCGGATCCATGATGCTTCACCATCGCCGTGGCCGCGGGCATGCGGGGCTGAGGGCTCTCCTCGCAACCGTTCGTGCTGAGCGTAGCCATCCGCAGGATGGCGAAGTCGAAGTGCCGCACGCGACCGGCGCTCGATTCAGCGCATGCCGATTCGCGCCAACCCGCTGCCGTCCAATACGTCAGCCCACGGAAACAGCGGGCCGGGATCCAGCTTTCGGCGGATTTCCAGCGCGGGATCGTCGCTGGCCGGCATCATCGCGGTGTCCAGATCCTCATGCCCGGCGATCTGCCGAAGCTGCGGAAAATCGCGGCGCAACTGCGCCAGCAAGGCGCGCAACGCGTCGATCTGCGCCGCGGCGTACGGCTCGGTCATCTGCTGCTGGCGCGAGTCCCACCAGTGCGGATAACGGCCCAGGTTGACCAGCTCGATGCCGATCGAGTTCGGATTGTGGCCGCGCACGTGGTTGGCCACGCGGGTGCCCGGAACATAGCGGTAAACCGCGCCGTCGCGGTCGATGTAGTAGTGGCCGCTGTTGCCGACCCCGCTGGCGTGCAGCACTTTCTCGCCGTATTCGCGTGCGGTGGCCAGATCCGGCAACTCGGTGCAGTGGATCACCACCAGCTCGACTGCATCGGCGCGGCGCTCGGGCAGGTGGTCGACGTAGGGCAGTGGCTGGTCGTGAATGGTCAGGCGCATGGGCGGCAGTCTCGCATGCTGCAAGGTCGCCGGAAACGCCGCCTGTTACCATGCACGGCTTGCATCATGCAGCTTTCATGGAGACCGCCATGCGCGGCCAGATCATTCTTTCGCACGGCTCGGACTCCAGTCCGGACGCCACCAAGGTCAGCGCGCTGGCGGCATTGGCCGAAGCGCTGGGCTGGCGCACGCAGCGGCCGGATTATCGCGACGACGACGCACGTGGCCATGCTGGCTCCGTGGCGCCGCGCATCGCCCGCCTGCGCGCCACGGTCGAGGCGCTGGACGCGCCGCCGCTGCTGGTGGGATCGAGCATGGGCGCATTCGTGTCCGGCCTGGTCTCGCTGGATGTGCCGGTGGCCGGCCTGTTGCTGCTGGCCACGCCGAGCGGGATCCCCGGTTATGCGCGCCAGTTCGATCTGCGCCCGGATGTGCCCACGCTGCTGATCCACGGCTGGCGTGACGAGGTGTGTCCGCTGGCGGGCGTGCACGCGTTCGCCGGCCAGCATCGATTGCCGTTGCTGGTGCTGGACGACGACCATCGGCTGGGTTCCAGCATGGATGCGATCGCTGCGCAGTTCCGGCTGCTGCTCGATCAACTGGCGGGTGCTGCATGAGTCACTACTTCGCGACCTGCCCGAAGGGGCTGGAATACCTGCTGCGCGACGAGTTGATCGCGATCGGCGCCAGCGACGTGCGCGAGGCGCTGGCCGGCGCGCATTTTTCCGGCACGCTCGAGACGGCGTACAAGGCCTGTCTGTGGTCGCGTCTGGCCAGCCGCATCCTGCTGCCGTTGGCCGAGTTCGACGCGGCCGACGACGACGCGTTGTATCGCGGCGTGCAGGACATCGACTGGAGCCAGCACCTGGCCGCGCATGCCACCTTCGCGGTGGATGCGGGCACCGCGCTGAGCAAGCTCACCCACAGCCAGTTCATCGGGCTGCGGGTGAAAGACGCCGTGGTCGATCAGTTCCGCCAGCGCGACGGCAACCGACCCGGCATCGACACCGACGAGCCGGACATCCGCATCAACGTGCGCGTGCGCCGCGACCGCGCCACGCTGTCGCTGGATCTGGCCGGCTCGCCGCTGCATCGGCGCGGCTGGCGCGAAGTGCAGGGCGAAGCGCCGCTGAAGGAAAACCTCGCCGCCGCGATGCTGCTGCGTGCACGCTGGCCGGAGGTGTATGCCGCCGGCGGCGCGCTGCTCGATCCGATGTGCGGCTCCGGCACCTTGTTGATCGAAGGCGCGCTGATGGCGGCCGATGTGGCGCCGGGCCTGCGCCGTGAATATTTTGGCTTCCTCGGCTGGCAGCAGCACGACATCGCGCTGTGGCGTGGTCTGCTGGACGAAGCGAACCTGCGTGCCGAAACCGGTTTGCGCGGATTGCGCAGTGTGTTCTTCGGCAGCGACGCCGACCCGCGCATGGTGCAGACGTCCAAACGCAATGCGCAGGAGGCCGGCGTGGCCGGTTTCTTCACCCTGGACAAGCAGGACGTGACGCACGCCGCGCCGCCGCCCGGCGTCGAGTATGGCCTGGTTATCACCAACCCGCCGTACGGTGAACGGCTCGGTGAGCGCGCCGAAATGCCGAAGCTGTATCGCGCCGTGGGCGATACCTTGCGCGCGCGCTTCACCGGCTGGCGCGCCGCCGTGCTGGCCGGCGATGTGGAACTGGGTCGCGCGATGCAGTTGCATGCGGACAAACGTTACGCGTTGTACAACGGCGCGCTGGAAACCGTGCTGCTGACGTTCGACCTGAGCAAGCGCGACGAAGCACCACGCGAGCCGAAGCCGTTGTCGGCCGGCGCGCAGATGCTGAAGAACCGGCTGGAAAAAAACGTCAAGCACCTGCGCAAGCGGCTGGCCCGTGAAGCCATCCACTGCTGGCGCGCCTACGACCAGGATCTGCCCGAATACGCTGCGGCGATCGATGTCTACGGCGATACCGGCGGCAATGATCATTTGCACATCCAGGAATACCGCGCACCGGCCGATGTGCCGGCCGACATCGCCCGCCTGCGCCTGCGCGAGATCGCCCGCGTCGCCGGCGAGGTGCTGGGCGTGCCGCGCGAACGCATCGCGATCAAGACCCGCGAGCGCGGCAAGGGCGGCTCGAAATATGGCCAGCTCGATCAGCGCAACGAGTTCATCGAAGTCGACGAGGACGGCCTGAAGTTCCTGGTCAACCTCACCGACTACCTCGACACCGGCCTCTTTCTGGATCACCGGCTGGTGCGCGCGAAGGTGCGCGAACTGGCCGACGGCAAGTGCTTCCTCAACCTGTTCGCCTATACCGCCACCGCCAGCGTGCATGCGGCGGCCGGCGGCGCGCTGGAGACCACCAGCGTGGATCTGTCGGCCACCTATCTGGAATGGGCTTCGCGCAATCTCGCATTGAACGGATTCAGCGGTGCCAGCCACCGACTGATGCAGTTCGATGCGCTGGAATTCCTGCAGCATGACCGCGGCCACTACGGCTTGATCTTTGTCGATCCGCCCACGTTCTCCAACTCCAAGCGCGCCGACGATTTCGATGTGCAGCGCGATCACGTCAAGCTGCTCGATGCCTGCAACGAGCGGCTGACCCGCGACGGTGTGATCGTGTTCTCCAACAATTTTCGCCGCTTCAAGCTGGATCGGGCCGAGCTGGAACAGCGCTTCGAGATCGAGGACTGGACCGCGCCCAGCATCCCGTTCGACTTCGCCCGTCGCGCCGATATCCATGGCTGCTGGCTGTTGCGTCGGCGCAAGGCTGACCCGGGGATCAACCCGTGGGATAGCGCCCGGATCAAAAAGTAAACCCTTCAGTCCACATTAAGCGTAATCAGCCGAGCATCCATTCCGTACAACGGAGAAAGATGATGACCCAACGTTTCAGTGGTGCAGGCAAACTGGCAGCACTCAGTTTTGCGATCGTGGCAGCCGTGGCGATGCCGGTCGGCGCGTCGGCGCACGGCTGGGGCGGTGGTCATGGCCATGGCTATCACGACGGCGGCCGCGGTGGTTATCACGGCGGTTCCTGGGGTGGTCACGGTGGCTACTACGGTGGTCACGGCGGCGGTCACTGGAGCGGTGGCCGCTGGATCGCGGGCGCCATCGTCACCGGCGCCGTGCTAGGCTTGGTTGCCGATTCCATGCGTCCCGCTCCTGTGTATTACAGCGCACCGGTCTATCGCCAGCCGCGTACGGTGATTTACGAAGATGGTCCGCCGATCGTGCAGCGCCGCGTGGTCGAAACCCGCACGGTGGTGTACGACGATCAGCAGCAGACGCGCTACATCCGCGACGATGGCTACGATCAGGACGACGGCTACGGCGACTGAGTCACGCCGCCGAACCCGTTGAAGCAGAAGAGCCCGGCATGTCCGGGCTCTTCTGCGTTTCAGCGTGCTGGCATGCCTAGTGGGCGGGCATGGTGGTTGGCTGGTCCGCGCCGCTGCCATGGCGTTTGGCCTGAGCGCTCAGTTCCTCGAAGCGCGCCTTGTCGATCTTGCTGACCGACTCGATCGCGCAGGGCGGCTGGTAACGCGAGCGCACGGTCTCGCCAACCTCGCCGCAGATGCGACCCTGATTGACCGCGGCGTTCGACGGATTGGGCCGGAAGATCAGTCCGGCAGGCGCCATGCCCAGCCGCGGACAGACATTTTGCAAGGTCACCAGGTAGCGCTTAGGACCGGTACGCACGATGGCGGTGCGGGCATCGATGATGTGCCACTCGTTGATCTGGGTGGTATCGATGCAATCGGCCGCCGGCAGCGGCGACCGTGCGGGCGCGGTGTCGGATGCCTGCGCGGCGCCGGCACCGGCGCCGATGGTGAGGGCGAGCAGCAGGATGGGGGCGATCATTTTCATGGGCATTACCTCATCGGGTCGGACTGAACGCATGCCGTGATGATTCACGGGGAAGGCCATGCCGGCCGATACCGTGGCAGGGATGGGGAGGGGGCAGTGCAAAGTATCTGCCATCTTCTTATCACGAGAAGTGAACGGTTGGCACGGCATCCTGATGGGCATGTCTTCGAACAATCCACCCGCCCCGATGCCCCGTCCCGCCAGCGTGCTGCCTGGCCTGTCGGAGCAGCCGCGATGACCGCTGGCCCGTCGCCCGCCACGGCCCGCATGACGACGCGATTCCGGCGGGTGCGCCAGCGCACGCTGGAGCTGTGCGCCAGTCTGAGCGCCGAGGACCTGCAACTGCAGTCGATGCCCGACGCCAGCCCCGGCAAGTGGCATCTGGCGCACACCAGCTGGTTCTTCGAGCAATTCGTGCTGGGCCGCGATCCGGCGTATCGGCCACGCGACCCGGCATGGGACTTCCTGTTCAACTCCTACTACCAGTCGATCGGGCCGATGCACGCGCGCCCGCAGCGCGGTCTGCTGTCGCGACCCTCGCTGGACGAAGTGCGCGGCTACCGGCACTACATCGACGACGCGGTGAGCGAGTTGCTGGAGCGCGACGATGACGCCGAGCTGGCTGCGCTGGTCGAGCTGGGCCTGCAGCACGAGCAGCAGCACCAGGAGTTGC
>JBEPVP010000132.1:0-10303 GCA_041690935.1 Rhodanobacter sp. | reverse complement strand
CTGCATTTCCGTAACCGGTCTTGTTGAGTCGATGCCGCTGACTCGGACCTCTGTATAAACCGCACCCGAAGACCTCATTCGTTCATCGGACTGTCCGGTGGCCGGGAATCGGCCGGCACACCGTTTGGACGTCCATCTAGTTAGTCAGGTTCTCTCCGGGGTGGTCCGACCCGTTGCTTACCGCGTCGCGCTGACGATGAATCGAAACCTTGTACCTAAGCCACGTGGGCTTGCTGGTGCATCGGATGGTGCAAGCGGGCGCAGGGGTCGTAGTCCACCGCGTGCGCCAGCATCGCCCAGATCTGCCGGGCGTGTTTGTTGGCGATGGCCACCGGCACTTTGCCAAACGGCATCCGTCCGTCCAGTGATCGAATCCACACCTGCTCCGGCGAGGCCTTTTCGACGGCCGCGGCCTTGGCCCGTTGCAGGCTGCTGCGTGCACCCTGGATCAGCAAGGTGCGCAGGTAGGCGTCGCCGCGACAGCTGATCGTGCCCAGTCGCGTATGACCACCACTGGAGTGCTGGGTCGGCACCAGGCCAAGCCACGCCGCCAGCTGCCGCCCGTTCCTGAACTCGTGGGCGGAACCGATCGTGGCGACTGCCGCGTCGGCGGTGATCGGACCGATGCCGGTGATCGCGCGCAACCGCACGCACCGCTCGTCCTCTCGCGCGTGTGCACCGACGTCCAGTGGGCGCGACGGCTTGCGTCGGCCTATTGTTGTAACTACAATAAATCATGCGTATCAGCTACGATCCGGCCAAGCGTGAGAAGACGCTTGACGAGCGCGGCCTTGATTTTGAGGATGCTCCCACCGTCTTCGCCGGCCTCACCTTTGAGGTCGAGGACACCCGCCAGGACTATGGCGAAACACGCACGATCTGCTTCGGCCATCTTGCCGGTCGCATGGTGGTGATCGGCTATACGTCACGAGGAGCAGTCCGCCATATCTTCAGCATGAGAAAAGCCAATGAACGCGAACAAGCCCGCATCGGCCCGTACCTTGAAGTCTGACCTCAACCGCGTTGACGCGCACAAGGTCAAGTCGAGCGAATACAAGGATCTTCCGGAGCTGACAGATGCCATGCTCAAGCGTGGCACGGTCAAGCGCGCAGGCCGTCCCGTCGCAACAAACCCACGGCGTCAAGTCACGATTCGGCTGCCTGAGTCGGTGCTTGCCACGTGGAAAGCAACGGGTCCGGGTTGGCAAACCCGAATGGCAGAGTTGCTTAGCAAGCGTGTAGCGTAGATCCCGGTCCAGCAATTCATTCAAGCCGAACCCGCTTCGGGTGCGACAACGAGTCCGGACGTCCATTCACTCAGATGACCAGCCTCGTCGCCGCTTGATCCAGACGTCCGGCACCAACCAACAATGCACAAACTCAAAGCCAGCTTCCTCTATTTTGCCCTGGTGTTCTCGGCTGGCTTTCTCATGGGCTTGGTTCGCGTGCCGTTCCTGGTTCCTCGCCTCGGCGTTCGTCTGGCAGAGTTGCTGGAGATGCCGCTGATGCTCTTGGTGATCGTTTGCTCTGCGCGCTACATCGTGCACCGTTACGCGCCGTTGTCCCGGCCCGCCCGCTTCGGCGTTGGGCTGGCGGCTTTGCTGCTTGCTGCAGCAAGCGAGCTGTTGTTTGCCTTCCTTCTCCAAGGTCAATCACCAGCACGGTATGTGGCCTCGCGAGATCCGGTGTCCGGCAGCGTGTATTTGGGCATGCTCGTGCTGTTTGCGGCCATGCCTGGACTGCAGCGCAATCGGCAAGGGCCTGAGAATGCTACGAGAGACTTTCTGTCAACGCCGCGCGCTTGATTTGGTCACTGGCCGGTCGCCTGCATGCGGCAGCGTGCTGACGGTGCGCTGCTGATCACGTTCGGCGTTAGCGTGGGTCTCGGAAAACTTTCCGGGAGGCGCCGGAACGACGACAACTCCGGGCTATGCGCGGTGCCCCGCCGGCTGAATTTCGACGCCGAGCGGGGATCGCCAATCTGCCGCCGCCTTCCTTTTGCGCGGACTTCACCCGCAAGCGCCCATGCTGGACGTAATCACGACGCTGCAGGAACATCGGCGTTCTGTGCCGGTCTGACGCTACGCACGGCGCCCGGCGAGCGCGACCTGACCGCCCCATGAAGAGAGCAACCCTATGCCGACACCCCGCTCGGATGCCCTGGTCTTTTTCGGCGCCACTGGCGACCTGGCATACAAGAAGATCTATCCCGCGCTGCAGGCGATGGTGCTGCGCGACGGGCTGGACCTGCCGATCATCGGCGTGGCGCATTCGGGCTGGGATACGGCGAAGTTGCGCCAGCGCGCGCACGACAGCCTGGCGCAGGCGGCGCAGGATCAGGGCGGCGAGGTCGACGAGGCCGCGTTCGCACAACTATCGGCACGGCTGCAGTACGTCGATGGCGACTACAACGACCCGGCCACGTTCACGCAGCTGAAGCAGGTGCTGGGCGATGCGAAACGCCCGCTGCACTACCTGGCGATACCGCCGGTCCTGTTCGGCGTGGTGACGGAGGGACTGAAGCAGTCCGGCTGCGCGGCCGACGCGCGCATCGTGGTGGAGAAGCCGTTCGGTCGCGACCTGAAATCGGCGCAACAGCTCAACCACACCCTGCATCAGGTGTTTCCCGAGACGTCGATCTTCCGCATCGATCATTACCTGGGCAAGGAGCCGGTGCAGAACCTGCTGTATTTCCGTTTCGCGAACACCGTGCTGGAGCCGGTGTGGAACCGCAACTACATCGACAGCGTGCAGATCACCATGGCCGAGAACTTCGGCGTGGATGGCCGCGGCGCGTTCTATGAAGGGGTCGGCGCGATCCGCGACGTGTTGCAGAACCACCTGCTGCAGGTGACTTCGCTGCTGGCGATGGATTCGCCGGTGGGCAGCGACCCCGAATTGTTGCGCGCGGAAAAGCTGCGACTGTTCCGCGCGATGCGCCCGCTCGATCCGGCCGAGGTGGTGCGCGGCCAGTTCAACGGCTATCGCAAGGTCAAGGGCGTGGCCGCCGACTCGAACGTGGAGACGTTCGTGGCGCTGTGCCTGCACATCGATACGTGGCGTTGGGCCGGCGTGCCGTTCTATATCCGCGCCGGCAAGAACCTGCCGATCACCACCACCCAGGTGATGGTGGACATGAAGACGCCGCCGCTGTCGATCTTCGACGAAATCACCCTGCCGAAGTCGAATTATTTCCGCTTCCGGCTCAGCCCCGAGGTGGTGATTGCCGAGGGCGCGCGGGTCAAGAAACCGGGCGAGGCGATGCAGGGTGAAGCCGTCGAGCTGGTGGCGCGGCATGCGTCGGCACCGGAGAAGTCGCCCTACGAGCGGCTGCTCGGCGACGCGATCCGCGGCGACAACGCGCTGTTCACCAGCGACGAATGCGTGGAGGCGGCGTGGGCGGTGGTCGACCAGGTGCTCAGCCACGAACATGCGGTGAGTTTCTACGAACCGGGCAGCTGGGGTCCGGCCGCCGCGGCCAAGGTCGTCGCCAGCGCCGAAGGCTGGCACGACCCGCAGGCCGAGGAGAGCGCTCCATGTTGAACAGCCCTGCCTCCGATGCCGCGGCAGTGGTGTTTCTGCTCGACGTGGACAACACCCTGCTCGACAACGACCGCTTCGCCGCCGATCTCGGCGACACGCTGGCGCAGGCGTTCGGGCAGGCCCAGCGCGAGCGCTACTGGGCGATCTACGCGCAGCTGCGCGACGAACTGGGCTTCGCCGATTACCTGGGCACGCTGCAGCGCTTCCGGGTCGGCCTGGACAACGATCCGGCGCTGCTGCAGATGTCGAACTACCTGCTGGAATACCCGTTCGCCGAGCGGCTGTATCCGCACGCGCTGGACACCGTGGCGCACCTGCGCACGCTGGGCCCCACGGTAATCCTGTCCGATGGCGACGTGGTGTTCCAGCCGCGCAAGATCCAGCGCGCCGGGCTGTGGGCGGCGCTGCGCGGCGAGGTGCTGATCTACCTGCACAAGCAGCACATGCTGGTGGCGATGCAGCAGCGCTATCCGGCCGCGCACTACGTGATGGTCGACGACAAGCCGCAGCTGCTGGCCGAGATGAAGCAGCGTCTTGGCCGCAAGCTGACTACGGTGTTCGTGCGCCAGGGCCACTACGCCGACGCGGCCGGCTCGATCGAGCCGGCACCGGACCTGACCATCGCGTGCATCGGCGATCTGCGCCAGCGTAAGCTGGATGATTTCCTGCCGAGCACGCCCACCATCAGCCTTCCGGCACACTGAATATCCACGGAGCAAGCATGAACGCGACCCGCCAATTGCATGAACTCGGCCAGAGCCTGTGGCTGGACAACATCACCCGCAGCCTGCTCGACGATGGCACGCTGGCCCGTTACATCGCCGAGGACTCGATCACCGGGCTGACCTCGAACCCGAGCATCTTCGATGCCGCGATCGGCGACGGCGATGCCTACGACGCCGGCATCCATGCCAAGACGCTGGCCGGGCTGCGCGGCGAGGCGCTGTTCATCGAGCTGGCGCTGGAAGACCTGCGCCGCGCCGCCGACCTGTTCCGGCCGGTGTTCGATGGCACCGGCCAGGTCGACGGCTGGGTCTCGATGGAGGTCTCGCCGCTGCTGGCCGCCGATACCGCCGGCTCGATCGCGGCGGCGAGGAAGATCCATGCGCAGGGCCGCCGCGACAACCTGTTCGTGAAGATTCCCGGCACCGCCGAGGGCGTGCCGGCGATCGAGGAGTCGATCTTCCTGGGCATCCCGATCAACGTGACGTTGCTGTTTTCACGCGACCAGTACCAGGCCGCCGCCGAGGCGTACCTGCGCGGTATCGAACGGCGCATCGAGGCAGGTCTCGATCCCAAGGTGGGTTCGGTGGCGTCGTTGTTCATCAGCCGCTGGGACGTGGCCAGCAACAAGCAGTTGCCGGACGAGCTGCACAACAAGCTCGGCATCGCGGTGGGTCAGCAGACCTATCGCGCCTATCGCGAGCTGCTCGCCTCGCCGCGCTGGCAGAAACTGGCCGCCGCCGGCGCCCTGCCGCAGCGCCTGCTGTGGGCCAGCACCGGCACCAAGGATCCGTCCGCGTCCGACACGCTGTATATCAGCGCGTTCGCCGCGCCCGACACCATCGACACGATACCGGAGAAGACCCTGCATGCATTCGCCGATCACGGCCAGCTGCACGGCGTGATGGCGACCGACGGCGGCGAAGCCGGCGCAATGCTGGCGCGCATCGGCGCCGCCGGCGTGGACATCGACGCACTGGCGCGCAAGCTGCAGCAGGATGGCGCCGACGCATTCGTCAAATCGTGGAACCAGCTGCTGCAGCGGATCGCCGACAAGGCCGGCGCGCTGGCCGTCACCACGAACGGATCCGAGCTGCCATGAGCGAACCGCGACTGACCAGCCTGCCCGCGTGGCAGGCGCTGCAGCAGCACTTCAACGCGGTCGGCCAGCGCCATCTGCGCGAACTGTTCGCCGCCGATCCGCACCGCGGCGAGCGTTACGCGGTCGAGGATGTCGGCCTGTATCTCGACTACGCCAAGCAGCGCGTCGACGCCGACACGCTGCGCCTGCTGCGCGAGCTGGCCGCGGCGCGCCAGCTGCCGCAGCGGATCGAGGCGATGTTCCGCGGCGACAAGATCAACACCACCGAGCAACGTGCGGTACTGCACGTGGCGCTGCGCGCGCCGGCCGGCGAGCAAATCCTGGTCGATGGCCACGATGTGGTGCCGGACGTGCACGCGGTGCTCGACCGCATGGCGGCGTTCTGCGACAAGCTGCGCAGCGGCGCATGGCTGGGCCACAGTGGCCGGCGCATCCGCAACGTGATCAGCATCGGCATCGGCGGCTCCGACCTCGGCCCGGTGATGGCGTACGAGGCATTGCGCGACTACAGCCGGCGCGACATGACGTTCCGCTTTGTCTCCAACGTCGATGGCACCGATTTCGTCGAGGCCACCCGCGACCTGGATGCGGCCGAGACACTGTTCATCGTCTGCTCGAAGACCTTCACCACGCTGGAGACGCTGACTAACGCGCAGGCGGCGCGCGCGTGGTGCGTGGCGGCGCTGGGCGACGAGCGCGCGGTCGCGAAACATTTCGTGGCGGTCTCCACCAACGCCGAGGGCGTGGCGAAGTTCGGCATCGACACCGCCAACATGTTCGGCTTCTGGGACTGGGTCGGCGGGCGCTACTCGATGGAGTCGGCGATCGGCCTGTCGACCATGCTGGCGATCGGGCCCGTGCCGTTCCGCCAGATGCTGGCCGGCTTCCACGCGATGGACACGCATTTTCGCCACACGCCGCTGGAACGCAACCTGCCCGCGCTGATGGGCTTGCTGGCGATCTGGAACAACAACTTCCTCGGTGCCGCCACCGTCGCGGTGCTGCCGTACGAGCAATACCTGAAACGCTTCCCGGCCTACCTGCAGCAGCTGACGATGGAGAGCAACGGCAAGCACGTCACGCTCGATGGCACGACGGTCGACTACGCCACCGGGCCGATCTACTGGGGCGAGCCGGGCACCAACGGCCAGCATTCGTTCTACCAGTTGCTGCACCAGGGCACGCGCCTCGTGCCGTGCGACTTCATCGGCTTCGGCCAGAGCCTGAATCCGTTGCCGGTTCACGACGGCGCCAATCAACCGAAGGGCGATCAACACGACCTGCTGATCGCGAACCTGATCGCGCAAGGCGAGGCGCTGGCATTCGGCAAGAGCGCCGAGGACGTGCGCGCCGAGGGCGTGCCGGCGGCGCTGGTGGCGCATCGCACGTTCGCCGGCAACCGCCCCAGCAGCACCATCCTCGCGCAGAAGCTGACCCCGCATACGCTGGGCACGCTGATCGCGCTGTACGAGCACAGCGTGTTCGTGCAGGGCGTGATCTGGGACATCGACTCGTTCGACCAGTGGGGCGTGGAGCTGGGCAAGCAGCTGGCGAAAACCACCATCGCCGAACTGACCGCGGCGGACGAGCCGAAGCTGGCGCACGACAGCTCCACCAACCACCTGATACGCCGCTATCGCCAGTTGCGCGATGGCCAGACAACGGAACGTCCATGACCCAGCAGATCAGTCCCCTCGCCGGCAAGCCGGCACCGCCCTCGATCCTGGTCGACGTGCCGAAACTGCTGGCCGCCTATGTCGACCTGAAGCCCGATCCGTCGGTGCCGGCGCAGCGCGTGGCGTTCGGCACCTCCGGCCATCGCGGCAGTTCATTCGAGCGCAGCTTCAATGAGTGGCACATCCTCGCCATCAGCCAGGCGATCTGCGAATACCGCCAGTCCAAAGACATCGACGGCCCGCTGTTCATCGGCGCGGATACGCATGCGCTGTCGCAGCCGGCGTTCGAGAGTGCGCTGGAAGTGCTGGCCGCGAACGGCGTGCAGGTGATGATCTCCAGCGGCGGCGAGTTCACCCCGACGCCGGCGATCTCGCACGCGATCCTGGTCTACAACAAGGGGCGCACAGCCGGTCTCGCCGACGGCATCGTGATCACGCCGTCGCACAACCCGCCGGACAACGGCGGCTTCAAGTACAACACGCCGAACGGCGGCCCGGCCGATACCGACATCACCGGCTGGGTGCAGAACCGCGCCAATGCCTTGCTGGAAGGGGGCCTGCAGGGCGTCAAGCGGATGCCGTTCGCGCAGGCGCGCAAGGCGGCGACCACGCACGCGCACGACTACCTCAACAGCTATGTCGTCGACCTCGCCAACATCATCGACTTCGACCTCATCCGCAGCGCCGGCGTGCACATGGGCGTCGATCCGCTGGGTGGTGCCGGCGTGCACTACTGGGCGCCGATCGCCGAGCGTTACAAGCTCGACCTCACCGTGGTCAGCGCGGACGTCGATCCACAGTTCGCGTTCATGACGGTGGACTGGGACGGCAGGATCCGCATGGATCCGTCCTCGAAATACGCGATGCAGCGGCTGATCGGACTGAAGGATACCTACGACGTCGCATTCGCCTGCGACACCGACCACGACCGCCACGGCATCGTCACCCGCAGCAACGGACTGATGGAGCCAAACCACTATTTGTCGGTGCTGGTCGACTACCTGTTCCGCCATCGGCCGCAGTGGGGCGCGAACGCGGCGATCGGCAAGACCGTGGTCACCACCGCGCTGATCGACCGTGTGGTGAAGCGGCTCGGGCGCAAGCTCTACGAAGCGCCGGTCGGCTTCAAGTGGTTTTCCGAAGGCCTGTTCGACGGCGCGCTCGGCTTCGGTTGCGAGGAAAGCGCCGGCGCCTCGCTGCTGCGCCGCGACGGCACGGTGTGGGCCACCGACAAGGACGGTCTGGTGCCAGCGCTGTTGTCCGCCGAGATCACCGCGCGCGAAGGCCGCGATCCGGGCGAGCTGTATGCGCAGCTGACCCAGGACCTCGGCAAGCCGTACGCCAACCGGGTCGAAGCCGCCGCCACCCCGGCGCAGAAGGCGAAGCTGGCCAAGCTGTCGCCCGACCAGTTGAAGAGCGACCAACTCGCCGGCGAGAAGATCGAACAGGTGCTCGACAAGGCGCCCGGCAATGGTGCCGCGATCGGCGGCATCAAGGTGATCGCCGCCAGCGGCTGGTTCGCCGCGCGACCGTCCGGTACCGAGGCGATCTACAAGATCTACGCCGAGAGTTTCAAGAGTGAAGCCCACCTGCAAAGCCTGCTGAAGGAAGCGCAGAGCATCGTCGACGCCGCGCTCGCGTAACGCGTCGGCGCGTACCGCGTCGTAGGGCGGGCACCACCCACCGGCTCTTCGACACATCGCCCATCGTCAAGTGCGGCGGGCAGTGCCCGCCCTACGAAGCAAACCATTCGCGCATGGAGCGCGCGCCCACCACCCATCGGAGACCACCATGTCCAGCGAGCTCGACCAGCAATGCATCAACACGCTTCGCTTCCTGTCGGTGGACATGGTGCAGAAGGCCAACAGCGGCCATCCCGGCCTGCCGCTCGGCGCCGCGCCGATGGCCTACGTGCTGTGGACGCGCTTTCTGAAGCACCACCCGGCCAAGCCGCTCTGGCCTGATCGCGATCGCTTCGTGCTTTCTGCCGGGCACGGCTCGGCGCTGCTCTACAGCTTGCTGCACGTCACCGGCTACGACCTCTCGCTCGACGACATCAAGCAGTTCCGCCAGTGGGGCAGCAAGACGCCGGGCCATCCGGAGCGCGGCCACACCGCGGGCATCGAAGTCACAACCGGGCCGCTCGGCCAGGGGCTGGCGAATGCGGTTGGCATGGCGGTCGCCGAAGCGCATCTGGCGGCTCGCTACAACCGCGACGGCCAGACCGTCGTCGACCATCACACCTGGGCGATCGTCAGCGACGGCGACCTGATGGAAGGCGTCGCTTCGGAAGCCGCGTCGCTCGCCGGCCACCTGCAACTCGGCAAGCTGATCTGCCTCTACGACAACAACTCGGTGACACTGTCGGCCGGCACCGACATGACATTTTCCGAAGACCGCGCCAAGCGCTTCGAGGCCTACGGTTGGCAGACGATCACGGTCGACGACGGCAACAGCCTCGCGGCCATCGACGCGGCACTCGCGTCGGCGCGTGCCGAGACCTCGCGCCCGTCGCTGATTCTCGTGAGCACCCATCTCGGCTACGGTTCGCCCGAGCAGGACAGCTTCAAGGCACACGGCTCGCCGCTCGGCGTCGCCGACGTGAAGAAGACAAAGGAAAAGCTCGGCTGGCCGACCGAGCCCGATTTCCTGGTGCCCATGCCGGCGCTCGCGCATTTTCGCGAAGCACTCGCTGCCGGCGAGAAGGCCGAAGCCGACTGGAATCGAAGGGTCGAATCCTATGCCGGCGCTTTCCCCGATGCAGCACGCGAGCTGCAGCAGCGCCTGCAGGGCGACTTGCCCAGCGGCTGGGATGCCGAAATCCCCGCCTTCCCCGCCGACGCCAAGGGTCTGTCGACCCGCGTCGCCGGCGGCAAGGTGATGAACGCGATCGCACCGAAGCTCGCGGCGCTGTTCGGCGGCTCCGCCGATCTCGACCCGTCGACATTCACCGAGCTGAAAGGCCTGGGCGATTTCAACCCGCCGCTCGAACCCGGCGAGGACAGCGAGGGATCCGATGGAGGCGGCTGGAGCTACGCCGGGCGCAACATCCACTTTGGCGTGCGCGAGCATGCGATGGGCGCGATCGTCAACGGCCTGGCGGCGCACGGCGGCTTCATCGGCTACGGCTCGACCTTCCTGATCTTCTCCGACTACATGCGACCGCCGATCCGGCTGGCGGCGCTGATGGGCCTGCACGTCGTGCACGTCTTCACCCACGACAGCCTGTGCCTCGGCGAAGACGGGCCGACGCACCAGC
>JBEPVP010000131.1:0-10306 GCA_041690935.1 Rhodanobacter sp. | reverse complement strand
CATGTCGAGGAAGTGGTAGTAGAAACCGTGGTAGCCGCTGTCGTCGTCCTCGCTGTCGCCTTGGGGCGAGGCGTCGAAGAAACGCAGCGTGGCCAGGGTGCGTTCGATCGCCTGCTTGCGCGTGATGTAGCCACGTTCCACGCCTACGCCGTAGGCGGTCAGGCCGAAGCCGACCGCGGCGATGCTGGAGAACGATTCCCCCGGATAGTGATCGGGCACCAACCCGTTGACCGGGTTCGCGCTGTCCCAGAAGTAGCGGAAGGTGCGCTGTTCGAGGTCGTTGATCAGCGCGTGTTGCTGGGTCGAGGCGACGAACTGGTGGGGCAGCGTCTTCGCCGAAGCGGGTGGCTGCCAGCCGGCGCCAAATACCAGCAACGCGACGAGAACGTTTACGGCGAATGCCCGAGAAAATTTATTGCTCATCTTCAAGACTGCTCATATTTTTCGAATGAATGCGAATCCAGTCTTCGCCAACTTTGCAGCTTCCTTGCCGGTATTCGGATGCCTGATTGGCGACGAAGTAAGCTACGGAGGTTTTCTCGGTTGACTGATTTCGACGTCAATCAATTTCAAATAGCGATCAAACGGCGATCTTTTCGGCGGCGCAATGGCGATCTATAAACGCCGCATGCGGGGGCATCGCATCGACACAGTTTTCGATCACCTTGCCGATGCTGGCGATGAATTCGCCCAGGTCCTTATCCGGCATCTGATCGACCAGCGGGTGATACCCGCGCGGCACGATGCCTTGGCCGAGCATCACCTGCACCCAGCTCACGATCGCGAACATTTCCTCCGCATCGCGGAAGAACCGGCCGCTGTCCTCGAACAGGCGGATATTTTCCTGCAGTTGCGCCGGAATCGGCATCGTGCGGCAGTGGTTCCAGAATGGAGAGTCATCACGCTGGGTTGCGTGATAATGCAGGATCAGAAAATCGCGAATACGCTCGAACTCGAAGGTGCCCTGCGCGTTGTAGCGATCGATCACGACCTGGCTGAAATCGCGTTGCGGAAACAGGTTGAGCAGCCGCGAGATGCCTGACTGAACCAGGTAGATACTGGTCGATTCGAGCGGTTCCATGAAGCCGCTGGCAAGACCCAGCGCGATCACGTTCTTGTTCCAGAATTTCTTGCGCATGCCGACGGTGAAGCGCAGCAGCCGTGGATCGCCCAGCGCGCGTCCGTCGAGGTTCCCGAGCAGCGTCGCGGCCGCTTCGTCGTCGCTGATGTGCGCACTCGAATACACGTAACCGTTGCCGGTGCGGTGCTGCAACGGGATGCGCCATTGCCAGCCGGCGGCGCGCCCGGTGGAGCGCGTGTACGGCGTCGGCGGCCCGACGTTTTCGGTCGACACAGCCAGAGCGCGATCGCACGGCAACCAGTGTGTGAAGTCAGTGTAGCCGGTAGCCAGCGCCTGCTCGATCAGCAGGCCGCGAAAGCCCGAGCAGTCGATGAACAACTCGCCCTCAATCTTTTCGCCGCTGTCGAGCACGATCGCCTCGACGAAACCGGTAGCGGGATGCAGTAGGGTTTGGGCGACCTTGCCCTCGGTGCGGCGCACGCCGCGCGTTTCGGCGTAGCCGCGCAAATACTTCGCATACAGACCCGCGTCGAAATGGTAGGCGTAGGCGATATTCGCCAGCGGCGAGCTGGGCGGCACATCCGTGGCCGAGGCCATGAATTTGCCGCGCGTCGCTGCCACGGTATTGAGCGAGTACGCGCCGATAGCCGCCGCCTGGCCCGCCTGCATCGCCTTGATCCAGTACTGGTGGAACGGCAGCAGCCCGACATCGTGGCCGAGCTGACCGAAACCGTGGATATACGAATCGCCCAAGCGGCCCCAGTCGTTGAACTGCACGCCGAGCTTGAACGTGGCCTGGGTCTGTTTGACGAACTCGATCTCGTCGATGCCGAGCAGATTATTGAACAGCTTCAGGTGCGGCACGGTCGCTTCGCCGACCCCGATGGTGCCGATTTCCTCGGACTCCACCAAGCGGATCGAATAACCGTGTCCGAGTACCTTGGCGAATGCGGCCGCCGCCATCCAGCCGGCGGTGCCGCCACCGACAATGACGATGTTCTTGATGCGTGGATCAGCCATGGGGAAACCCGGGTTTCGCAAGAAAAAAATTTTGTTCCTCGGCATCAATACAAAGCCCGCTTTTGGCGGGCCTGGTATCGATGCCAACAGCGATATCTGTCCTCCGGTGCGAGGGTGCCTAGAACTTCATGCCCAATGTGAACTTGACCGTTCGCGGCACGAACGTGATGTTGCCGGTGCGGTTGTAAGCGGCTGTCGTACGGACGACGGTGCCGTCCGGGATGGTGGCCACAATATCGTTGTAGTTGTTCCAGTTGAATGCGTTCAGCAGGTCGAAGCGACCGTACAGAACGATACCGTGGCCAAGATCGAAGTCCTTGGTCGCCTGGAAGTCGATATCGCGATAACCGAATACCTTGCCTCCAATCAGGAACTTGCCGGTGCCGCCAGGCGTGACGGCGGTCGGTATGCAATTGCTGCCGGTGGGGAATTCCACTGGTGGCGACTGGTAGCAGGACAGGCCGTTTTCCGGAATCGGCGTGGACAGGGTCAGCTTGGCCGATAGGGTCACGCCCCACGGCACATCGATATTGCCCGTGGCGACAAAGCGGTGCCGTGCCGCTGCATTCGACACGATGAACGGATACTGGTGGATCGTCTCTTCGTCGAACGAGTAGTGCTCGTTGATATCGCGGTTCTGCTTGGCGCGGGTGTAGGTGTAGGCGAACGTGGCACCCCAGCCGGATTCCTTGGTATACGGCTTTTCGGCCGACAACAGCAGCTGGCTGGTGCGCGTCTCGATGCCGTTGTTGCCGATGATGAGCGCACCGAAGCCCGGCACGCCGTTGCCCCAGGGCTGGCTGTTGTTCTTGAAGAACGCCCCGTCGGGATAGCGATTGCCCAGCGTAAAGGCAAGACCGTCGTAGGTGAGAATGCGCGTGACGGCCACGCTGGTGTTCCAGTCGCCGATGGTGTTGCGCATGCCGAGGCTGAATTGATCGGAATACGGCGCCTTCAGATTGTTGTTGATCGCGTCGACTTCGTTGCCGGCATTGGTGGTCGACAGCAGCGACTGCAGGTTGCCCAGTCCACTCATGAAGGCTGGGTTGTAGGCGATGCACGGCGTGGCATTGTTGCCGTGGCACTGGCCGGTGGAGGGGTCCATGAAATACACCGTGGACTGCGGCAGCGAGGCCTTGGTCTGCTCCACCTGCAGGTAATCGTAGAGGTCGCGGTCATAGGCACGACCGGCGCCGCCGAAGATCACATGCTCCTCATCGCCGTTGAGGTCATAGGAAAAACCAAGCCGTGGCTGGATCTCGTTCTTCTGCGCCTTGCGATTGTGACCATTGCTGATGTAGTCGTTGACGTTGACGCCACCCAGCGCCAAGGCTTGGGCATACGTCTGACCAGCGGGCGCGGTGGGATCGGGGTTCGGGCTGTTGTAGGCCGCGATGACGTTGGCCGGGGTCACGTAATGGAGATAGGACGGATTCTTCTCGTAGTCCCAGCGCACGCCGAGGTTCAAGGTCAGCTTGTCGTTGACCGCCCAGTCGTCCTGGATATAGGTACCGAACTGCTTGTCGCTCGATGTCGCGACCGGATTCAGGCCGGGCACCGGATTGGGGAAAAACACCTTATACGGCTGGGTCTGGGTGCCGTTGGGCTCGACGTCGTAATAGAACTGCGGATTGGTATCGCCGGCATCCTGCGCGTTCAGATCCACCGCCTTGTATTTGACCCCCATTTTGATGACATGGTCGCCGTGCCACTCGAAGTCGTTGAAAGTCAGGTCGTCCTGCAGGGCCGGTCCCGACTGTCCCTTCTTCTGGGTCGCCAGTGCATTGGCCGCGCCGGTGATCAGGATCGTCGCGTCCTGTTGCGGCCCGTAGGTGTAAGCGGAGCCGTTACCGAAATTCAGCGGCGTCGGGTTGTTGTACGCCTTTTCATGGGTGAACAGCAGTTCGTTGAAATAGGCCGCGCCGCTGTGCTGCCAGCGCAAGGAAAGACGCGTGTCGTTGTTGAGTACGGCGATGCCGGCGGAAGCCGCCGTTTGATCGCCGATGTTGTCGTATTGAGACTCCTTGCGGATCTGACCGCTCAACTCGAAGCGATCCTTGTCGGTGGGCTCCCAGTCGATCTTGCCGAAGTAGAGGTCCTCGTTGAACGGCAGATTCGATGGGCCGATCTGTGCGGCGACATCGGCGGGCAGCAGGGCGGCCGCGTTCGGCACCGATCCGTTCGGTACCACCGTGACCGGCGTATTGAATTTCTTCGCCTCATAGGTAAAGAAGAAGTGCATCTGGTCCTGGATGATCGGACCACCGATGGCGAAGCCGTATTCCTTCTCGTGCGAGGGAGTCTTCCTGTGCGCGGCTTGTTCGGAGGGCGTTTCGGCCCGCAAACTGTCGCGGGTGTAGTCGCCGAATACCTCGCCGTGGAATTCATTGGTGCCGGACTTGGTTTGCGCTGTCACGGCGGCACTGGAGACCTGGTCGTACTCGGCCTTGTAGTTCGAGGTGATGACCTTGTACTCGCCAATCGCCAGCTGCGGAAACGGATTGCCCTGGCTGTTGAACTGGCCACTGACGCCGCCTTCCTTGACGTAGCTCTTCTGGCCGACGCCGTCGATGAAGACGTTGACCGAACTGTTGTTCTGGGCACCGCCCCGCAGCGAGGTATGACCCGAAGCATCCACGTTGAAGACCATGCCGGGCACGGTATCGGCAAACTCCAGGAAGTTGCGCGACACCTGCGGGATGGTGTTGATCTGGTGCAGCGAAATCGTCGAGCCGACTTCGGACGTCTTTACTTCCGCCAGCGTCGTGGCCGTGACCGAGACGCCGGCAAGCGTGGTGGCCGGCCCGGCCGGCGCAGCAGCGGCGGGTAGAAGATTCAGCGTCGCAGTCGATGCGACCGTCAGCGTAACGGTCTTTTCCGTGCCGGCACCGGCGTCGACCCTATAGGTGCCGGGCGGCAAGCCGATCAATCCGTAGCTGCCATCGGCGGACGTGGTGGTGCGACGGGTCGCTCCGGTCGCCACGTTTTTGGCAGTGATCACGGTGCTGGGCGGGCCTTTGCCGCGCAAGTTGGCTTGGGCGGTCTGTGCCCAGGACATCGTCGGCGCGGCGGCAATGGCGCCCACCGATGCGGCGATCAGGCTTGCAAGCAATTTCTTTCTGAAGTGCAGTGGTGCTTTCATGACGCCCTCCCATGTCGACTTAACGATTCCCCGAACTGCGAATATTTCTGGGTGACACTGTGTTGAGGTTTGCGCCGCAGGTATCGCGGACGACGATTTCGCAGCCGAGCGTGTGCGCGGATGCGGTTACGTGATCGGGTTTTTCCAGCAGCTCGGCCAGGCGCTCAAGCGCGCTTCGGCCCAGGTCCACGATGCGCACGCGCACCGTGCTGAGCGACGGCGTGACGTAGCGCGCAATCGGAATATCGTCGAAACCGGCCAGCGCGATATCCTGCGGCACGTCCAGCCCCGCTTCCTTGAAGGCATACAGACAACCCACCGCCATCATGTCGTTTGCGGCGAATACGGCGCGCGGACGCAGCTTCTGCGCCAGCAGCTGGCGCCCGGCGCGGTAACCTGATTCCTCGCTGAAATCGCCGGAGACGACGTTGAGCGGCACGTGCGGCGCGTATTTCTTCATTGCCGCGCGATAGCCCTTGTCGCGCTGCTGCGCGTCGAAGTTGCTTGCCGGGCCGGCGATGAAGGCGACGGTGGCGTGGCCGGCACCCAGCAGATGCCGCACCATCGCGCAGGCGCCCGCAACATTGTCGATATTGAGAACGGTATAGTCGGTGCTTTTCACCGCGCTGTTGAGCAGCACGGCGGGCAAGGCTTCGGGCAGGTTGTCGTGCAGGAACGCCGCATTAACGTGCGCCGACAGGATCAACATGCCATCGACCCGACCCTGCATCGCGCGCAACGCCGCTGCCGCATCTTCGACGCTGTCGTGCGAGCTGGACACCAGCAGGTGCAAACCACGCGCGCGCGCCGCCAGGTCGATGCCGCGAATCAGCTCGGAAAAGAATTCGCCGTACAGATCCGGCAGCAGGGCGCCGATGGTGTTCGTGCGCCGGGTGATCAGGGTGCGTGCGGCGGCATGCGGCACATAGCGCAAACGGCTGGCGACTTCACGGATGCGCTGGCTGGTGTCGGCGTTGACACCGACACCGCCATTCAAGGCACGCGAAACCGAGGCTACCGAAACCTTGGCCTCACGCGCCACATCTTTGATGGTTACTGCCGCCATTTTGAATGATCCGAACGCTCCGAAACCCTGCCATGGCGCGAACGTAAACGTTTTCATAGGACGTTGTAAAGCTTTTGCAAAATGCGGTTTTGCTGCGTTGCGAAAGGTTTTCGCGGACCGGTCGACGGGGGATCGGTAAACCGCCCAACACACCACTGATCCAGCGATCAAAGCGCGATGGAGGTCGCTGCGGCGACGCAACAACGTGCGTGGCGAAAATGACCGGCTGTCGTTGACCGCTGAAAATGTGAACCACGTCACAGCTTCGCGAGTGTTAAAAATTTGGATGGGCGTTAAATCAAGGTTAATCTTCGCGCATACAGACGACTGTATTCTCAACCTCCCGCGTCAAGCGAACAAACCCTGGTCAACTCCTTGTTTTTCATGTCATGCCCACTTTCCTGACCTTGCTACTGATGATTCTTGCCGTGCTGATCGCCAGCGCGGTCAAGGTTGTGCCGGCCGGTCAGGTGTACAGCCTGCATCGGCGCGGCAAGTCATTGCGGTTGTTGCAGCCGGGGACGCACCTGGTGTTGCCGTTGCGGGACCGGGTGGCGCACAAGATCAATCTGGCCGGCCAGACGTTGCGCTTCGAGGAGCCGCTGGCCGATGCGCATGAAGTGCGCGGCACGGTGTACTGGCAGGTGCTGGAGCCTGAGCGGGCCGACGCGGTGTTCGAGCAGGTCGATCAGCTGATCCGCCGCGGCACCCACGACGCGTTGCACGACGAGCGGCCAATCGATCGCGCCGATGGCCGCGATCTGGGCACGCACCTGAAGCAGGTGCTGAACAACGCGCTGCGCGAGCGCGGCATGATGGTGACCCGGGTCGAACTCGATGCCGCCTGAATATTGAATCACGTGAGGCGTCCAAGAACGCCCACGCCATAGGGGATTTGAACGTCTTGAGCCCGCTTCGGCGGGTTTTTCTTGCCGGTTTGACTATAGAGAGCCGCTGGCATCGCCGCCTTCCGCCGCGGATACTGCCGACCCCAAAGCACCACCCAGGAACCGCCATGACCGCGCGCGACGCCCTGCAGGCCCGACTCGAACAAGGTATCGCCGCGTTGGGGTTGAGCCTGCCGACCGCCGCGGTGCCGCGGCTGCTCGATTACCAGGCCCTGCTGGAACGCTGGAACGCGGCGTACAACCTCACCGCCGTGCGCGATCCGGCGGAGATGATCACCCGCCACCTGCTCGATTCGCTGGCGATCCTGCCGTACGTGCAGGGTCAGACCCTGGCCGACCTCGGCACCGGACCCGGCCTGCCCGGCATCGTGCTGGCGATCGCCGCGCCGGGGCGCGAGATCCTGCTGGTCGACTCCAACGGCAAGAAGGTGCGCTTTCTGCGCGAGGCCATCCGTTCATTGAAACTGGACGGCGTGCGTGCGCTGCAATCGCGGGTGGAGAATGTGGAAGGCCAGTACGACTGCATCACCGCGCGCGCGTTCGCTAGCCTGGCCGACATGCTGGGCTGGGGCGGTCACCTGCTGGCGCCGGACGGGATCTGGCTGGCGATGAAGGGCAAACGGCCGGACGAGGAGTTGCCCGGTATTCCGGCCGGTTTCGAAGTACGCGGCACGCATGAGCTGACGGTGCCGGGGCTGCCGGCCGAGCGGCATCTGCTGGTGCTTGGGCGCATTTGATTTAGACAGTCTGGTGGGTTGGGAACGGTGGATTTTTCACCGTTCACCCTGAGCGTAGTCGCATAGCGACGAAGTCGAAGGGGCTGGCGCGAGGCTTCGACTTCGCGCCTTCGGCGCTACACCTGTCCTGAGCTTGTCGAAGGGCTCAGCCGGAACGGTGTTGAAGTGTAGTCAAGCTACATCAACCTTCGTCCAGCACGCCGCCGTTGCTCTCGATCACCTGCGCATACAGTTTCGCGCTGGCCTTGGGCGTGCGCTGCTGGGTGGCGAAGTCGACGTGGTACAGGCCGAAGCGCTTGGAGAAGCCGAGCGACCACTCCAGGTTGTCCATCAGCGACCACGCGTAATAGCCCTTCAGGTTCACCCCGGCCTCGATCGCGCGGTGCAGCGCCTTGAGGTGCTTGCGCAGGTAATCCGTGCGCAGCGGATCGTCGAGCACGTCCGCCTCGGCCACCGGCGGATCGTAGAACGCCGAACCGTTCTCGGTGATGTACAGCGGGATGTCGCCGTAGCGCTGCTTGAATCCGATCAGCATGTCGGTCAGGCCCTGCGCGAACACTTCCCAGCCGGTCTCGGTATGGGTGCTGTTTGGCTGGCGCACCGCTATCGCCTTGAGCGGATACGCGTCCGCGTCGTGCTTCACCACCGCGCGGGTGTAGTAGTTGATGCCGACGAAATCGACCGGCTGCTGCGTCAGCTTCAAATCGTCGGCGGGGAACTCCGGCCACGCCTCGCCGAAGATTTCCTTGAGCTCCGGCGGGTAGCTGCCGAGCAGCGCAGGGTCGGCGAATTGCTGGTTCATGTAGGCGCGTGCACGTTGCGTTGCCGCGAGGTCTTCGGCGCTGTCCGAGTGCGGATACTTCGGCTCGATGTTGAACACCACGCCGATCTCGTGGCTTCCGTGCGCGCGATACGCCTGGATGCCGGCGCCGCTGGCGCGCATCAGGTTGTGCGCAGCGATCGGCGCCTCGTACTTGTTGCGATGGCCCGGCGCCAGCGCGCCGTGCAGGTAGCCGCCATCGGTGACCACCCACGGTTCGTTGAGGGTGGACCAGCGCGGCACGCGATCATCCAGCGCCTTGAACATCACCGCGGCGTAGTCGGCGAACCAGTGCGCGCTGTCACGGTTGAGCCAGCCGCCGCGATCGTCCAGCGCGGCCGGCAGATCCCAGTGGAACAGCGTGACGTTCGGCGCGATGCCGTTTTCCAGCAATTCGTCCACCAGCCGCGAGTAGAAATCCAGCCCCTGCGGATTGACCCGACCGGTGCCCTCGGGCAGCACGCGCGCCCAGTTGATGCTGAAACGGTAGCCATGCAGGCCCAGCACGCGCATCAACTGCACGTCGCCTTTGTAACGGCGGTAGTGATCGCAGGCGATGTCGCCGGTGTCGCCGTTGCTCATCATCCCCGGCGTGTGCGCGAAGCGCTGCCAGATGCTGGGGCCGGCGCCGTCGGCCAGCGGCGAGCCTTCGATCTGGTAGGCCGAGGTGGCGGCGCCCCAGTGGAAGCCGTCGGGGAAGCGGAAGCTGGGGCGGGCCATGGGAATACCTGCGACGGGGTGTGATGTAAACGATTACATCGGCAGAATAGCCGAATGCCCCGCCGCGGCGCAGACCAGTGCATGCTGCGACGGAACCCGACGACAGCGACGGCCGTCGTGGCCACCCCGCACCGGAGAAGCCATGGCCGCCGTACAACTGGATCAGCTGCGCAAGGTCTACCCGAACGGCAACGTCGGCGTGGCCGGCGCCAGCTTCGAGATCGCCGATGGCGAGCTGCTGGTGCTGGTGGGGCCGTCCGGCTGCGGCAAGACCACCTTGCTGCGAATGATCGCCGGGCTGGAATCGATCAGCGGCGGCGCGCTCAGCATCGACGGCCGCGTGGTCAACGAAGTGGCGCCGAAGGATCGCGACATCGCGATGGTGTTCCAGAATTACGCGCTGTATCCGCACATGACCGTGGCCGAAAACCTCGGCTTCGGCCTGCGCCTGCGCGGGCACAAGCGGGCCGACATCGACCGGCGCGTCGCCGCAGTCGCGAAGACATTGGAACTGGAAGCGCGGCTCAGCTCGCGCCCGGTGGCGCTGTCCGGCGGCCAGCGCCAGCGTGTGGCGCTGGGCCGGGCGCTGGTGCGCGATCCGAAGGTATTCCTGCTGGACGAACCGCTGTCCAACCTCGACGCCAAGCTGCGCCTGTCGATGCGGGTGGAGATCGCGCGGCTGCATCGCCAGCTCAAGGCCACCATGATCTACGTCACCCACGACCAGATTGAGGCGATGACCCTGGGCCAGCGCATCGTGGTGCTGGATGGTGGCGTGATCCAGCAGATCGACACGCCGATGAACCTGTATG
>JBEPVP010000130.1:0-10307 GCA_041690935.1 Rhodanobacter sp. | reverse complement strand
CCAGCTTGACCAGCCATTCGGCTGTTGAGAGCCGCTGGAATGACGATCACCCAGCAACACATGTCCATGTTGCAGAGCAGGCTCGTCATGCCGACCGTCGCCCGGTAGGGAAAGGCGTTCTCCAGCCTTGCGTCGGCGCGGTGCAGATGGTGTGATCGGTGGCCATGACCACCGACACCTATCGCACCATCGACGCGGTCTGGCGGATCGAGTCGGCCCGGCTCATCGCCGGCCTCGCGCGCATGCTGCGCGACGTCGGCCTGGCCGAGGAACTGGCGCAGGACGCGCTGGTGGTCGCACTCGAGCAATGGCCGCAATCGGGCGTGCCGGACAACCCCGGCGCGTGGCTGATGACCACCGCGAAACATCGCGCGATCGATCGGCTGCGCCGCAGCAAGCTGCTCGAACGCAAGCACGCCCAGCTGATGCACGAGCTGGAGGCGGAGCAGGAGCAGCAGGTGTCGGCGGTCGAGGCGAGCCTCGACGATCCGATCGGCGACGACCTGCTGCGGCTGATGTTCACCGCCTGCCACCCGGTGCTTGCGGTCGAGGCCCGCGTGGCGCTGACCCTGCGCCTGCTCGGCGGCCTCACCACCGAGGAGATCGCGCGGGCGTTCCTGGTCTCGGAGTCGACGATCGCCCAGCGCATCGTGCGCGCCAAGCGCAGTCTCGCCAAAGCCGAGGTTCCGTACGAGGTGCCGCGAGGCGATGAGCTTGCCGCGCGGTTGTCGTCGGTGCTGGGCGTCATCTATCTCGTTTTCAACGAAGGCTATGCGGCCACCGCCGGCGACGACTGGATGCGGCCGGGGCTATGCGAGGAAGCGCTGCGTCTGGGCCGGGTGCTGGCCGGGTTGATGCCGCGAGAGCCGGAAGTGCATGGGCTGGTCGCGCTGATGGAGATCCAGGCCTCGCGCAGCAAGGCGCGGGTGCGTCCGAGCGGCGAGCCGGTGCTGCTGCTGGAGCAGAATCGCGCGCAGTGGGATCGCCTGCTGATCGGTCGTGGCCTGGTGGCGCTGGAGCGCGCCGAAAAGCTGGGCGGCGCACGCGGGTCGTATGCGCTGCAGGCCGCGATTGCCGCCTGCCACGCGCGCGCGCTGACGGCGGAGGCGACCGACTGGGCGCGCATCGCGGCTCTCTATGCGACGCTGGCGCAACTGGCGCCGTCGCCCGTGGTCGAGTTGAATCGCGCGGTGGCCTTGTCGATGGCCTCGGGTCCGGCCACCGGCCTTGCGCTGGTGGATACGCTGGTCAACGAACCCTCGCTGGCGAACTACCATCTGTTGCCCACCGTGCGGGGCGACCTGCTGGCCAAGCTCGGCCGCTTCGGCGAGGCGCACGTGGAATTCGAACGCGCCGCAGCGCTTACCCAGAACCTGCGTGAGCGCGAACTCCTGCGGGAACGCGCGCGGACGTGCGCGAGCCAGGCGGATTCCCCGTCCTGATGCGGGGTAAAAGCTGAGGTGTGTCGCTCAAGTCCTTGATCTGCCGACGGATGAAAAGACAGTTATCAGCAGGGCTTCATTTTCACCATAAAAGGTGAAAACATGGTGGCATGAGCCTGCAGCTGACCACTCGCCAATCCAACATCCTGGACTTCATCCGCGATCGCCTCGAACACGCCGGGCAGGCGCCGACGCTGGAGGAGATCGGCCAGGCGATGGGCGTGGCCAACGTCAGCGCGGTGCTGAAGCACGTGCGTTCGCTGGAGGCGAAAGGGCGGCTGCAGATCGAGCCGAACCGCTCGCGCGGGATCCGCCTGCTGACCGCAATGGATCCGATCGATGCCGACACCATGGACCTGCCGCTGGTCGGCCGCATCGCGGCGGGCGAGCCGCTGTTTTCCGGGTCGCGGGTCGAACGCACGCTGCGCGTGTCGCGCTGGCTGTTTCCGTTGAAGCCGGATTACCTGGTGCGGGTGGTCGGCGATTCCATGCGCGGGGAAGGCATCCTCGACCAGGACATCGTGGGCGTGCACGCCACGCCGGTGGCGCGCCACGGCCAGGTGGTGGCGGCCCGGGTCGGCGGCGATCGTTTCACGATCAAGCGGCTGTACTGGCAGGGCGACGTGATCCGCCTGTTGCCGAACAGCCCGGACTATCAGCCGATCGACCCCGATCCCAGCGACGACTTCGCCATCGAAGGCCTGTTTGCCGGTTTGCTGAGGGGTTGCTGATGGGCGCGCTGGTGGCCTTGTCGAGCCTGCTCGATGCGCGCCAGGTCTGGCGCGGGCGGGCCACGCCGGTACCGGCCGGTGAGCAGCCGACCGGCTGGCTGGCGCTGGATGCGGCGCTGCCCGCGGGCGGCTGGCCGGATGCCGCGTTGTCGGAAATCCTGTTGCCGGTCGATGGTGTCGGCGAGTTGCGCCTGCTGCTGCCCACGTTGGCGCGGCTCAGCCGCGGCGCACGGCCGGTGGTGATCGTGGCCCCGCCGTATGCGCCATGTGTGGCGGGCTGGCAACAGCAAGGCGTCGACATGCGGCACGTGGAAATCGTCGCCGCGGCGGACGCCCAGGTGTTGTGGGCCACCGAGCA
Organism: Rhodanobacter sp.; assembly: GCA_041690935.1. Lineage (GTDB taxonomy): Bacteria > Pseudomonadota > Gammaproteobacteria > Xanthomonadales > Rhodanobacteraceae > Rhodanobacter. The sequence goes on along the minus strand of JBEPVP010000130.1, from coordinate 7,776 downwards.
ATGCCTGCGCTCGGGCAGTTGCGCCGCGGTGCTGGCGTGGCCGCGCCAGGCCGACGATCGCGCGCTGCGCCGGTTGCAGGTCGCCGCCGATGCGGGCAAGGCACTGGCGTTTGCGTTTCGCGATCGCCGGCATCTGTCCGCGGCGTCACCGGCGGCATTGCGGCTGGAGATCGACGCCGCGCCCCGCGCCCGGGTGTGGGTGCGCAAGTGTCGCGGCGGTGCCGTGCCGACGCAGCCGTTTGCGCTTTCGCGCGCCCTGCATTGATGGCCGCCGGACATGTTGTGGGCCTGTATTTTGCTGCCGCACCTCGCGCTGGATGGTGTCCTCCGCCGTCGCGCCGATGATGGTCCGCTGGTGCTGGTGGATGGTGCCGTGAATGCGCGCAGCATCGTGGCGGCGAATGCCGCGGCGCGCGACGCGGGCCTGCGCGTTGGTCAGCGCCTGCTCGCCGCGCGTGCGCTGCTGGCGCAATTCGAGGCATTGCCTTGCGACTATCAGGCCGCCGGACGCTGGCAGCGTTTTCTGGCGGCGGTGGCGTATGGCTACAGCTCCGAGGTGAGCCTGCTGCCGCATGCGATCGTGCTGGAAGTGAGCGGCAGCCTTGGCCTGTTCGGTCCATGGCCGCGCTTCGAGGCGATGCTGCGGGCCGACCTCAACGCGCTGGGTTTCCGCCATCGCATCACCCTGGCGCCCACACCTCACGCGGCCTGGGTGCTGGCCGGTGTCAAGGATGGCTGCGCGGTGCTGACACCCGACCAGCTGCATCCTGCGCTGCAGGTCGTGCCGATGCGCAAGAGTCGTCTGCCAGCTGCTTCGGTCGAGGCGCTGTCCGGCATGGGCGTCCGCACACTGGGGCAATTGCTGAAGTTGCCGCGCGATGGCCTGCGCCGACGTTTCGGCGCCGAGCTGCTGCAGGCGATCGATCGCCTGCTCGGCGCGATACCGGCCGGGCTCGATGCCTATCGTCCACCGGATGTGTTCGATCTTCGGATCGAACTGAGCCACGAGGTGGAGAACATCGCCGCGCTGGTGTTTCCGCTGCGCCGCATGATCGGCGACCTCGCCGCCTACCTGGCGGGCCGGGACGGTGGCGTGCAGCGGTTCATGCTGCGGCTGGAGCATCGCCAGGCCACGGCAACCGACGTGCCGGTGGGCTTGCTGTCGCCGGAACGCGATGGCGGCATGCTGTTCGAACTGGCGCGTGGCCGGCTGGAGCAGGTACAGCTACCCGAACCGGTGCTGGCCCTGCGCCTGCTCGCGCGCGATCTGCCCAGTTTCGTGCCGGCCGGTCGCGACCTGTTCGACGAACGGCCGGTTCATGCCTTGCCGATCGAGCAGCTGCGCGAACGCCTGCGCGCGCGTCTCGGCGACCGCGCGGTCTACCGGCTGGGCAGCACCACTGACCCGCGACCCGAACGCGCGCAGGCGGTGGCCGAATCCGGGGCCGCATACGCCGAGCCGCATCCGCGGCCGACCTGGCTGCTTGATCGGCCGACGCCCTTGCGCGGTTCGGCGCCGCGCATCCTGGCCGGGCCCGAGCGGCTGGAAACCGGCTGGTGGGATGGTGCCGAGGCGTGCCGCGATTACTACGTGGTGGAGACGTCGCTGGGGCAGCACGCGTGGGCGTTCTGCCAGCCCGGCGAGCAGAGCGGCTGGATGCTGCAGGGCTGGTTCGCATGAGCGATTACGCCGAACTGCATTGCCTGTCGAACTTTTCCTTCGGCCGCGGTGCGTCGAGTGCGCGCGAATTGTTCGAGCGTGCCAGCGCCTGCGGTTATCGCGCGTTGGCGATCACCGACGAATGTTCGCTGGCCGGCATCGTGCGTGCCTATCAGGCCTCCAACGAGACCGGCATGAAGCTGATCGTGGGTGCCGAGTTCCAGCTCGACGATGGGCCGAAGCTGGTGCTTCTATGCGAAAACAGGCAAGGCTATACCGAGCTGTGCAAGTTGATCACGCGCGGGCGTCGGGCCTCGGGAAAAGGCACTTATCGACTCACTCGCGCGGACATGGAAGGCGGCCTGCCGGGCACACTGGCCTTGTGGATGCCCGGGCTGCAACCCGACATCGCACAGGGCCGCTGGATGCGTGCCATCTTCGGTGATCGCGCGTGGCTCGCGGTGGAACTGCATCGTGGGCCCGATGATGCCGCGCGACTGCGCGAACTCCAGGCGACCGGCCGTGCGCTGGATCTTTCGCTGGTGGCCAGCGGCGACGTGCACATGCACGTGCGCCGTCGCCTGGCCCTGCAGCACATGCTCACCGCGATCCGTCATGGCGTGCCGATTGCCGAGGCTGGCGCGCTGATCTTCCGCAATGGCGAACGGCATCTTCGCCGATGCGATGTACTTGCCGATATCTACCCTGAGGTATGGATGCGGGAAAGTGTGCGCATCACCGAACGCTGCACGTTCCAGATGAGCGAACTCGAATATCGCTACCCGACGGAACTGGTGCCGGAGGGTCACACGCCCACGAGCTGGCTGCGCCACCTTGCCGAAGCGGGCATGCAGTGGCGCTGGCCGCAGGGCGCCAGCAAAAAAGTGCGCAAGCTGATCGATGACGAACTGGCGCTGATCGCATTCAAGAAGTACGAGCCTTTCTTCCTCACCGTGCATGACATTGTCCGCTTTGCGCGCAGCCAGGGGATTCTTTGCCAGGGTCGTGGTTCGGCCGCCAATTCCGCCGTGTGCTTCGCGCTGGGCGTGACCGAGGTGGATCCGGACGTCAACAAACTGCTGGTGGCGCGCTTCATCAGCGAGGACCGCGACGAGCCGCCCGACATCGATGTCGATTTCGAACACGAACGGCGCGAGGAGGTGATCCAGTACATCTACGGAAAATACGGACGCGAACGCGCCGCGCTGGCGGCCACCGTGATCTGCTACCGCGGCCGCAGCGCGGTGCGTGACGTGGCCAAGGCGCTCGGCCTGCCGCTGGACCAGGTGGACCAGCTCAGTGATGTCTTCGCGCGTGGCTGGGGTGACAGCACCGCCGACGAGCGATTGCGCGAACAAGGCTTCGATCCTGACAACCCGATCATTCGCCGGGTGCTGAAGCTCACCCATGAACTGCTCGGCATGCCGCGGCACCTGTCGCAACACGTCGGTGGCTTCGTGATCTCCGATACATCGCTGAGCGAGATGGTGCCGGTGGAAAATGCAGCGATGCCCGGGCGCACGGTCATCCAGTGGGAGAAGGACGATCTGGATTACATGCGCATGCTGAAAGTCGATTGCCTCGCGCTGGGCATGCTGACCTGCCTGCGCAAATGCTTCGGCTTGTTGGCCAGCGAACATGGCGTCGTCAAGACGATAGCGACGATCAAGCCGGGCGACGATGAAACCTATAAATTGATCCAGCGTGCCGATACCGTCGGTGTATTCCAGATCGAAAGCCGCGCGCAGATGGCGATGCTGCCGCGGCACCGACCGGAAAATTTCTACGACCTGGTGATCCAGGTGGCGATCGTGCGGCCGGGTCCGATCCAGGGCGACATGGTGCATCCCTACTTGCGCCGTCGAAACGGCGAAGAGCCGATCGACTATCCGTCGGAAGCTTTCAAGGATGTGCTGGAACGCACGCTGGGCGTGCCGCTGTTTCAGGAACAGGTGATGAAGCTGGCCATGGTCGCCGCGGACTTCACCGCCGACGAGGCCGACAAGCTGCGCCGTTCGATGGCTGCGTGGAAACGTCATGGCGGGTTGGAGCCGCATCGCGAAAAGTTGATGCAAGGCATGCTGAAGAACGGCTACACGGCGGCGTTCGCGGCGCGCATCTTTGAACAGATCAAGGGTTTCGGTTCCTACGGTTTTCCCGAATCGCATGCGGCGAGTTTCGCCAACCTGGTCTACGCATCGTGCTGGCTGAAGTGTCATTACCCGGCGGCGTTCGCCTGCGCGCTGCTCAACTCGCAGCCGATGGGTTTCTACGCGCCGAGCCAGATCGTGCAGGATGTGCAGCGCCATCGTGTGGCCGTGCACCCGGTCGACGTGCGTTTCAGCGACTGGGATTGCACGCTGGAAACTGACCCGCGTGGCACGGTCGATTCACGTGCGATCCGGCTTGGTTTGTGCATGGTGCGCGGATTTTCCGAAGCCGTCGCGCTTCGCCTGATGGCGGCGCGCGAGCAGCATGCCTTCGCCGATATCACCGACCTGTGCGCGCGCGCCGATCTCGATCATCGGCATCAGGATTTGCTGGCGGATGCGGCCGCGCTGCGCGGGCTGGTCGGTCATCGCCATCGCGCGCGCTGGGCTGTCGCCGGCGTCGAGGCGCAATTGCCGTTGTTCGGCATGCACAGTCCGGCCGAGCAGGCCGTCGCGCTGCCGCTGCCCAGGCAGGCCGAGGACACGCGGGCGGACTATGCACGGCTTGGGCTCAGTCTCGGGCCGCATCCGCTGCGGCAGATCCGGACCAGGCTGCGTGCGGCCCATTGCATCGATGGAAAGGTGTTGCGCACCCGGCCGCACAACAGTCACGTGAGGGTGGCCGGACTGGTGACGTCGCGCCAGCAGCCGCAGACGGCCAGCGGCATCATCTTCCTGACGCTGGAGGACGAACACGGCCTGGTCAACGTGGTGGTGTGGCGGCATGTGGCCGAAACGCAGCGCCGCGCGCTGCTCGAAGCCCGTCTGCTTGCGGTGGAAGGGCAATGGGAGAATGTCGATGGCGTCAGCCACCTGATCGCCCACCGCTTGATGGACCTGAGCCCGCTGCTTGGCGCACTCGATGCCCGGTCGCGGGATTTCCATTGAGAGGCCGTGAAAAATTCGCCTGCCTGCTGCGCATACCTTTACCCGTTCGCGCTGAGAGGCTGTGAATCAATAGAAAGATACCGACGCTTTTGCTCCTCCCCTGTTTGCAGGGGGAGGTTGGCGACCGAAGGGAGTCCTTCAGGTGAGGGGGTAAAGCTCTTGCTGTCTTTGACTTGACCAAAGAGCAACCCCTCCCCAACCCTCCCCTGCTACGCAGGGGAGGGAGCAAAGCAGGCGACTCGCCTCCCTGCGAGGCCCGTCACTCGCTGCGTGCCGGCGAGTTGAAGATGCTCGAAAGGATTTTTCACACGCGCTGAGCGTAGCGGCCGCAAGCCACGGAGTCGAAGCGTTGCCGGAGACCCTTCGACTTCGGCCTTGCGGCCTGCGCTCAGGCAGAACGGTTAACGGTTAACGGTTAACGGTTAACGCAGCAGGTCGGCGAATTTTTCACAGCCCCGCAGCGGTGAGCGGCAGAGTCACCAGCTCTGAACCGGACTCCGGCGTCATCCGTCGGCGCGACGTGGGCCGCCATCCTCCGGTGACGGGCTGTGCTGGGGTTCGGGACTTACCGGCATGGCTGGCTGCTCCGGTGTGGAGCTGCCTCTTTCCAGCTCGCCGCGCCAGCGCGGCAATGCCTCGGGATGGTTGGCCTGAACGTAGGCGATGAGGCCTTCGCGCACGTGGCAGCGCAGGTCCCAGTTGCGTCCCGAATCGGCAGAACTGACCAGCATGCGCAACTGCATCGCGCGATCGGTGGCATCGGTTACCTGCAATACGCAAACGCGGTGATCCCACTCCGACGCGTCCTCGCATAGTCGCTTCAACTCCTCGCGCAGCGGCGCCAGCGGCATGCGGTAATCCAGCATCAGGTAGACCGTGCCGATCAGTTGCGAACTGCTGCGTGTCCAGTTCTGGAACGGGTGCTCGATGAACCAGTTCAGCGGCACCACCAGGCGTCGTTCGTCCCAGATGCGCACGACCACATAGCTGCCGGTGATCTCCTCGACGCGGCCCCATTCGCCCTCGATGACCACCACATCATCCAGCCGGATCGGCTGGGTCAGCGCGATCTGCAGGCCGGCGATCAGGTTGCTCAGTACCGGTTTGGCAGCCAGTCCGATCGCCAGTCCGGCCACGCCGGCGGAAGCGAGCAGGCTGGCGCCGAGCTGGCGCACGCCAGGAATCGTCAGCAGGATGATCGAGACGCCGATGAAGACCACGATGACGTCGGCGATGCGCCCAAGCACGCGCACCTGGGTTACCACGCGGCGCGCCTGCAGGTTGTCGGCGACATCCATTGGATAGCGCCGGATCGCCGCGCCCTCGAATGCGCCGAGGCAGCGCACCACCAGCCAGGTCCCCACCGCCAGCAACGCGATAAGCAGCAGGTGCTGCAGCATGGCGAACGATGCGGACGTGGTCGGCGGCCATGTGCGCAGGGCGACCGCCAGCGTCAGCAGCGGCAGCAGCCATTCCATCGGCGCGCTGGCGCGGCCCAGTATGTCCGCCGCCACCGGATGCGTCTTCGCCAGCCGTCGCAGTACCGCATAGACCAGCGCACGCAGCACCACGGCCAGCAACAGTCCGATGACCACCGCGAAGCCAACCCTCACCCAGACGTTCGCCAACCACAGTCGGGAAAGTTCATCCATCATGCGCCGCAAGGCGCGGCTATCGATGTCGACACCATAACGTCACGGATCAGATGATTCCCATCAGTAACAGCACAATCAGGATGACAAGAATGACGCCGATGCCGCCCATGGGGCGATAGCCCCACGATCGGCTGTAGCCCCAGGACGGCAGCGCACCGATCAGCAGGAGGACGAGCACGATGATCAGAATCAGTGAAAGCGACATGGTGAACTCCTTGTCTTGAGCGAATACCTCAGGCCAGGTTCGCAGTGGAAAGAACGTCGCGCCGAGTGCATGCCTGGGGCGACCTGCATACCATCGCAGCTTGGTGGTGCAGGAAGCGTCAACAGTCTGCCCGTGGTGAAGAGCCGCTCACGACGAACTGACGTCGCCTGCATGCGCAAGCCGGACGACATTCCGGCGTTTGCCGAGGCCATCATCGACGCGCTCGGCGCCAACGCGTAACACCGCTTCGCGTTTTTTAAGCAACACTGTGTTGCAAGCTGCTGCCTGGGCGGCGTAGGGCGGGCACTGCCCGCCAGCTTTCCGATACGGCGCCGCTCACTTCGGTACGTGCGGCGGGCAGTGCCGGCCCTACGGGACCCAGGCGAGCTTCGTACATCCCGAAAAAATTTGGGATCGGGTCCAGCGCTCAGCCCAGTTTCTTGCTGACGTCATCCAGATTCTGGCGCAGCTCGTCGATGCCGGCCCACGGATCCGAACGCTGCCGCGCCAACCGCCTGGGAGTGGAGCGAATGTCGAAGTCGTGTCCGCTGTTCAACTTGGCCAGCTCGCTCCAGCGCAGCGGCATGGCGACCGGCGCGCCGCTGCGCGCGCGCAACGAATACGAGGCCACGCTGGTGGCGCCGCGGGTGTTGCGCAGGTAGTCGACGTAGATCCGGCCGTTGCGCTGTGACTTGCTGGCGGCCGCGATGAACTCCAGCGGGTGCGCCTGCGCCATCGTGCTGGCGAACGCGTGGGCGAAGTCCTTCACCTGCGGCCATGCACAGCCGGGGTTGAGTGGAACCACCACGTGCAGGCCCTTGCCGCCGGTCGTGCGCAGGAACGATTCGAGGCCGAGCTGGGCGAGCAGCTTGCGCACCAGCCGCGCGGCGGCGACCACGCGATCCCAGGTCACGTCGTCGCCGGGGTCGAGGTCGAACACCACGCGATCGGCCAGGTCCGGCTGCTTGACGGTCGCGCCCCAGGGGTGGAATTCCAGCACGCCGAACTGCACCAGCTCGATCACCGAGGCAGCATCCAGCGGATAGATGTAGGTCGCCTGCGCGCCGGATTCCTCCTTGAGTTTCGCGCTGCCGACATGCTTCAGGCCGGGGATGGGGTGCTTCTGAAAGAAGCACGCCTTGGCGGTACCTTCGGGGC
>JBEPVP010000129.1:0-10311 GCA_041690935.1 Rhodanobacter sp. | reverse complement strand
TTCGCCGGTCTCTTGCTGACGCGCTGTCCGTTTGCCGCCCATGCCACGACTCCGCTCGCGCTGTGAGCGCTGACGAGGTCTTATCGGCCGCCCGGCTGATCGCTTTAGCGACAGTGCCGAATGCCGTCGGTAGTCATGAGTGCCGGCTATTTGGCGGCGAAAACCGGGCACTGCGTCGGATTTTCGCTGCCTCGTCCTAAAGTCTGGCGGCGCGTGGCCGATGTCCTTCAGGACGACCCCATTGGCGCAGCACCCGCGCACGGCGCAGGAATCATCTTGAACATCCAACCGATCAGCCTTGCTGCGCTAACCTGGGCCGGTGCCGCCTCCGGCACCACCGCCCAGAGCTGGCGCATCGGTACCGTGCTGTCGGCGCGGCCGCTGGGGGTGAATCCGCAAGGCCTGCTGGTACTGCAGATCGGCGCGCTGACCGTGGAGGCGGAGGTGTCCGGCGGCCAGCTGCCGGCACAGTTTCAGGTGCGCGTGCTTACCCTGGGCGCACAACCGCAGCTGGAAGTGCTTTCAGCCCCGTCCGAGTCGACGTTCCAGCGCGTTCTGCGCGAACGCCTGCCACAGCAGAATGGTTACGCGCCGTTGCTCGCCACGCTGGGTGCGCTGGCCCAGCGACCGTTATTGCGACAGTTGCCAGCTGACCTGCGCGCGGCGCTGGCACTGCTCGAACAATCCCTGCGCACGCCGGCGGAAATTACCCGCGGCGAAGGACTGCGCGAAGCGATCAGCCGCAGCGGCATGTTCTTTGAATCCAGACTGCTCAGTCCGCACGGAAACATGGCGGCGCTGGCCGAGGACGACTGGAAAGGAGCATTGCTGCGTCTTGCCGGGCTGCTCGACAGGCGCGCGACTCCTCCCGCGGCGGACAACCGCAGCGACACCGAGCCACCCTTGCTGCAACGCGGCCTGCAGGCGCAGCCACGACTGCCGCTGCCGCCGGTTCTCGCCGAGGACGGCGTGGACCTGCTGCTGGATCGCCTGCATGGCGACGTGAAGGCCGCGCTGGCCAGGGTGGAAGTAGCCCAACTGGCGGCCAGCGCCAGCCAGCTGTCCGCCTGGGTCATCGAAATTCCGCTGCAGGGTGAGGGTGGCCGCGATGTACTGCAGGTCCAGCTGGAATACACCACCGATGCCACCGATGCTGGCCATGGCTGGACACTGGGTTTCGCACTGGATCTGCCGGCACTGGGTCCGGTGCAGGGCGAATTGCAATTGCGCGAACCGCGACTGTCGGTACGGCTGTGGGCGGAACGGGCAGACACGGCCCAGCGGCTTGAGCGCCAGTTCACCCCGTTGCGTCAGCGACTGGCTGCCTGCGGCGTGCTGCTCGACCAGTTGAGCTGCCAGATCGGACTGCCGCAGCCGCTGGGTAGGCACAGCGCCGTGCTGTTGCAGGCCACCGCATGAGCACGCTGCCGCCATCCCCGCGTCGGGTCAGCCTGCGGCTGGCCAGCGGCAGCGGCGAGATCAAGCCGATGCCGCCGGAATCGCTGGAAACCCTGCGGGCCCGCGCGCAGGCGCTGGGCGTGCCACTGCACCACGATCCACAGATAGCCGCGCTGCTGGCGGCGCTGCGGCTGCGCGACGATGTACCGGTGTTGCTTTACGCCGCTGCCGCCTCGGTGTTGGCGGCGGTCTATGACGTGGCGGAAGAATAGCCAGCCGCGATCGACAGTCGGCGGCTCAGGCAGGTCGGCTCACGAATTGAGTGGATGCATCTGCAGAACCAGCCGGGCCTCGTCGCGCGACAACCCGCAGCGGCCGATCAACTGTTCGACATCGGCACCTTCACGCGCCAGTTGCTGGGCCAGTCCGTAGGACTGTCGGGTCGGTGCGGGTTGTTGTTCGATCAGGCCCACCTGCCGCTCCAGCCGCCCCAGCGCGGTCACCAGCATCGAGGTCGGCACATCGGTGAACGCATGCAGCGCACCGTGCGAGAGCGAGTCGATGCGTTGCCGCAACCGGCAAGACTGCCGCCACAGATGAAACAGCAGGGCCGCTTGCGCCAGCGCCAGCAGCAGCAATACCGCCATCCCCGTTTCAAGCCACATGGTCACCCTCTCCACTCAGTCGGCACAGTCGACCTGCATCGAGCAGCGCCACGAAGCCGCCCGGCCGGGACATTACACCGCTGACCGGATCGTCGCTGCGGCTGGCCCGGCCCGGAGGCGGCGGGGCGATCTCGATGCCGTCGCTGCACAACAATTCTCCAACCGCGTCCACCAATACGCCAACCAGCTGACCGGCGTGCGCCAGCATCACGATGCGCACCGTGAGCGGATCCGCCGCCGGCAACGCCGGAAGCCCCAGCCGCCTGCGTCCATCCAGCACCGGCACGATCCGCCCGCGCAGATGGCGCACACCCAGCAGGTCGGCGGCGGCGCCGGGCACGGGGGTGATGTCGCCCTGCCGGATGACCTCGCTCACATCCGCCAGCGGCGCTGCATACAACTGCATGCCGATGCGGAACGACAGCCAATGCTGGCCGGCCTGGTCAAACGCGGAAACAAGAGCGCTCATGCATGCATTCCACGGTCAGCTGACGGGGGCATCGGATTCACTTGATCGAACTCACCCGGCGTGCCGCGCCGCCGGGCCGTGCGTCGGCGGCGGGCGAGGACGCCGGTTGCTCGGCTCCATCCGCCGTATACGACGGCACCGCCGCCGGCACTTCGCCACGATCCTCGATCGGTGCAGGCGCGGGGCGGATGGCGCGCACAGTCGGCAGCATGTCGGGCTCGGGCGCAGGCGCGGTGCCCCGTTTGGCGATTCCATCCAGATGCTGGGGATCGCTCTGCTCGCGCTGGGGTGTCGTGCGATTGCTCATCACCACCACCAGCACGCGGCGGTTCTGGTTGCGGCCCTCGACCGTGGCATTGTCGGCCAGCGGCCGCACTTCGCCCCAGCCGACGATGCCCAGCCGGTCGGCCGCCACGCCGCTCAGCGCGAACAGGCGGGCCACGCTGGCTGCGCGCGCCGCCGACAACTCCCAGTTCGACGGATACAGCGCGGTGTTGATCGGCACGTCATCGGTAAAGCCTTCCACCCGCAGCGGGTTGGGAAAATGCGCCAGGATGGTCGCCAGGTCACGCAGCACCGCGTTGGCCGGCGTCGACAGCTGGGCCACGCCGCTGGGAAACAGGATATCGGTGCGAATTTCGATCTCCAGCCAGTCCGGCTGGTGCCGCACGATCACCAGCTTGCGGTCGATCAGCGGCTGCAACGCCTTGCGCACCTGATCCTCGATGTGGCCCAGGTTCTCCTGCTGGCTCGCCGAATGGCTGCCGTCGTGAGCCTTGCTGCCTTGCGGCGGTCGCGCATGCAGCGGAATCGGCAGTGCGATCGGGGTGAGCGATGAACCCGCCTGACCCGCCGGCACGGCGATCGCCGGAGTGATGTTGTGTGGCCGGACCCTCGTCGCCGGCAGCGGTGCGATCGCGTGGCTGGAGCCGTTGAACGCCTCGACCATTGATTCGGACATCACCCGGAACTTGCCTTCGTTGACCACCGACACGGCGTACATCACCACGAAAAAAGCCAGCAGCAAGGTCATCAGGTCGGCATAGGGGATCGCCCACGCCTCGTGATTCATGTGCTCCTCATGCTTGTGCTTTCTCATTCGACGTAACCCTGCAGGCGCGCCTCGATCTGCCGCGGGTTGTCGCCCTGCGCGATCGACACCAGCCCTTCGATCAGGATTTCGCGCATCTGCGTCTGCTTGCCGACCAGACCCTTCAGCCGCGCCGCCATCGGCAGCATGAACATGTTGGCCAGCGCCACGCCGTAGATGGTCGCCACGAAGGCCGCGGCGATGCCGTGGCCGAGCTTGCTGGGATCGGCCAGGTTCTGCATCACCGCCATCAGGCCCATCACGGCGCCGATGATGCCCAGCGTGGGCGCGTAGATGCCGGCGTTCTCGTAGACCTTGGCACCGGCCAGGTCGATCGCTTCGCGCGTTTCCAGATCCACCTCCAGCACGCTGCGGATGGCGTCCGGCTCGCCGCCGTCGACCAGCAGCTGCAGGCCCTTGCTGACGAACGGATCGGTCTCCGCCTCGATCTGCGGCTCCAGCCCGAGCAGGCCCTGCCGGCGCGAAATCTCGCTCCAGCCGACGATGCGGCTGATCAGGTCGCTGGGACGGTGCTGCGGTGGCCGGTAGACCAGCTTCATCATCGACAAGGAATGCTTGAGCACCTTGCCCTGGTTCTGCACCAGCAATGCGGCAATCGTGCCGAAGAACACGATCACGAACGCGGCCGGATTCCACAACGCACCGACGGTGGAGCCCTTCAGCACGGTGCCGATGATGATCACCAGGATACCCAGGATCGTACCGATGATGCTTACCATATCCATGACGGTCAGCCGGCCAGTTGCAGCGAAGTGAAGAGTTGGCCGACACCATCGGCCAGGCCGGCCAGATCCATCACCAGCGCCAGCCGGCCATCGCCAGTGACGGTGGCGCCCGCAATGCCCGCCACATCCGCGAACAGCGGACCGAGCGGCTTGACGATGACGTCCTCGCGACCCAGCACCTCGTGCACGAGGCAGCCCACTCGCTGATGACCGATGTGCAGTACCGCCACGTGGCGGCCGGCGCCGCCGGTGGCGCCGGCCCAACCGGCCAGGTTGGCCAGCGGCAGCGCGCGGCCACGATGCTGGGCGACCAGCCGGCCATCCAGCAGTTGATCCTGCCCGTCGACGAGTTCAAAGACCTCTTCCACGTTGCCCAGCGGCAGCGCCAGCAGGCGCGTGTCGACACGCACCATCAGCACGCGCAGCACCGCCAGCGTGAGCGGCACGGTCAGTTCCAGTTCGCTGCCATGGCCCCGGCGGGAGCGCACCTGCAGGGTGCCGCCCAGTTCGGCCACACGCGTCTTCACCACATCCATGCCGACGCCGCGGCCGGAGATGTCCGAAACCGTCGCGGCGGTGCTGAAGCCGGGGCGGAAGATCAATTCGTAGCATTCGCTCTCGGTCAGCCGCGCGGCCTGTGCCGCATCGATGACGCCTTTCTCCACCGCCTTGCGGCGCAGGATGTCCGGATCCATGCCGCGTCCGTCGTCGCTCACCGAGATCACGATACGTTCGCCGCGCTGGCTGGCCGACAGGCAGATGCGGCCCTTGCGGGGCTTGCCGCCCTGCTCGCGTTCGGCCGGCATTTCCACGCCGTGGTCGAGCGCGTTGCGCAGCAGATGGATCAGCGGATCGGCCAGCGCCTCGACCAGGCTGCGATCGAGATCGGTGCCCTCGCCTTCCAGCACCAGCTCCACTTCCTTGCCGAGCTGGCGGGCCAGGTCGCGCACGATCCGCGGAAACCGCTGGAACAGGCGCCCCACCGGCTGCATGCGCATGCCCATCACGGCGGTCTGCAAATCGTCGGCCACCCGATCCAGTTCAGCCGCTGCGGCGAGCAACGCTTCGCTGCCGTTGCGCGCGGCCAGGCTGAGCAGGCGATTGCGCACCAGCACCAGTTCGCCGGCGTGGTTGACCAGCACATCGAGGCGGGCGGTATCCACCCGCACCGTGTTTTCCACCGGGGCCGCGCGGTGCGCCGCTGCCGGCGCAGATTCCGTGGCCACCACCGCGGCGGCGACGGGCGGCGCAACGGCGGGCTGGGCAGCCTTGCCCTGGATTGAATCCAGCAAGGCCTCGAACTCGTCGTCATCGATCGCCGCGCCCGCAGCGGACACGGCCGGCGCGGCAACCGGCTCGATGGTGCCCGGTGCGCTGGCACCGTACATGCTGTCCAGCAAGGCCTCGAATTCACTGTCGTCGATCGCGGCGCCTTCCACTGCCGGTACGGCAGCAACCGACTTGGCGGGCGCGGGAGCGGTTCGCGGCAGCAGCGATTGCAGCAGCCCCGCCGGTGGCATGGCCGGCGTAGCATCGGCGCTCACCGCCGCCATCATCTCGTTGAGCAGGTCGAGCGCCTCAAGCAACGCATCCATGTGCCCCGCCCCGAGCACGACCTTGCCATTGCGGGCCTCGTTGAGCAGATCCTCGGCGTGGTGGCACAACAGCACCATCGGCTCCAGCGCCAGGAATCCGGCGCCGCCCTTGACGGTGTGAAAGGCGCGGAACACGGCATTCAGCAGTTCGCTGTCGCTCGGTGCCGCTTCCAGCCCGACCAGTTGCTCGCCCAGGCGCTGCAGCAGCTCACCGGCCTCGACCAGGAAATCCTGGCGCAGCTCGCGGTCGAATTCCGCATTCATCGCGGGCCTGCCCTTAGGGCCTGCTCACGACCTCCAAATGCCCCGCGCCGGGAGCTGTTTGCTCGCAGGCCAAGGAAGAGCGAGGAAGTGGACGTCCGTCCACGACCGAATGATGACGCCGGCATGCGGGCAAACAGACCCGGCCCGCAGGGTTGCCATCGAGTGGGGCACTTGGAGGTCATGAGCAGGCCCTCAGAACCCGAATTCGCTGAGCAGCCGATCGGCGTCGTCCTGACTGGACACCTTGGCCACGCTGACCGGCGCCGTGCTGCCGGCCAGCGCGCCGGTCAGCCGCACCAGTTCCAGCAGCGACGATTCCACCGTGCCGATGAAGCTGGCGACCTTCTTGATGCGCTGTCCGGTGAGGTCCTGCCATGACTGCGCCAGCACCATGTCGGCGAGGCCTTCGCGGCAGTTGTCGGCGAACGCCACCGCTTCGCGTGCCAGCACGGCGGCAGCATCGTTGCCGTTGGTCCACTCGAGCACTTCGCCCGCGTTGTGCGCCAGCGATTCGGCCTGAGGCCGCATGCGTTCGGCGAAATCGAGACTGCGATGGGCGGCCTGCGCGCTCATCTCCAGCGCGTCCTGCAGGTGCTGGCGCGCGTCGGCGACGCTGCCGGGCAGACCGTCCTGAGCGAGGTCGCCACCCAGCCGGCGCACCGCGTCGTGCAGATCGCGCGCGAGCTGGCCGAGCGCACGGAACAGGCGCTGTTCGCGCTGGCGCACCATCGTGTCCAGTGCCTGCTCGAACGCGGGCCCGTCGGGGCTGTTGAGCAGCTCGCGCAGTTCGGAGGGCAGCGCGTCGTCGATCGCGAGGGGAGTAATGACGTTCATGCGCTGGCTCCGCTGGCGGCAATCCGCTCGAAGATCTTGGTGAGTTTTTCCTTGAGCGTGATCGCGGTGAATGGCTTGACGATGTAGCCGTTCACACCGGCCTGCGCGGCCGCGATGATCTGGTCGCGATTGTTCTCCGCGGTCACCATCAACACCGGCAGCCCCTTCAGCGCCGGCTCGGCGCGGATCGCCCGCAGCAGCTCGATGCCGGTCATGTTGGGCATGTTCCAGTCGGTCACGACCAGGTCGAACGGCAGGTTGCGCAGTATCGCAATCGCGCTCTCGCCATCGTCGGCCTCCTGGATCAGCGGGTTGCTGAAACCCAACTCGACCAGCAGGTTGCGCACGATGCGCCGCATGGTGGAGAAGTCGTCCACCACCAGGATTTTCATGTTCTTGTCCAAACGCTCTCTCCACATGCGGTACAGGCCACCGCGCGGCCTCGGGGAAATTCAGGGTGTCGCTTGATCAGCCGCGCCAGCCGGTGAGCCGGGCGCGAAGCCGGATCACCGCCTGTCCATGGATCTGGCAGACGCGTGACTCGCTCACGCCGAGCACGGCGCCGATCTCCTTCAGGTTCAACTCCTGCTCGTAGTACAGCGACATCACCAGCTGTTCGCGCTCGGGCAGGCCGCCGATCGCCTTGACCAGCGCGTCGCGCATGCCGTCGCGCTCGATGTTCTCGTGCGGACTCAGGCCGCTTTCGTCGGCCACGTCGAGCACGCCGCTTTCCTCGCTGTCATCCGAGGCGGTCAGACTGAGCAGACGCACGCAGGCCGCGTCGGCGAGTACCTGGTGGTACTCCTCCGCACTGATGCCCAGGCGCCGGATGACTTCCGCGTCGTCGGCCACGGCGCCGGTCTCGGTCTCGATCTGGCGGATCATCTCGGCCACTTCGCGGGTCTTGCGATGTACCGAACGCGGCGTCCAGTCGGTGCGGCGCAATTCGTCCAGCATCGCGCCGCGGATGCGGATGCCCGCATACGTCTCGAAGCTGGCCCCCCGATCGAGGGCAAAATGGCGCGACGCTTCCAGCAAGCCGATCATTCCGGCCTGGATCAGATCCCCCACGTCGACGCTGGCCGGCAAGCGCCCCATCAGGTGATAGGCGATGCGCCGGACCAGCGGTGCGTGCCGACGTACCAGTTCGTCGGCACTCTCGCGGGAGAGTTGCAGGTATTCCGAAGCCACACTCATCTGGGCACTCCATCCGCCGGAGTGGTCCGGCCACCAAAGAAGGCGATCCGGTCGAGACCGCTGCGGTCGGGTGCCGCCCATCTATCGACCGCACCGGCCAGATTCTTGAATGCCAGCGCCGACGGGCTGGATGGCCACACGTCGACGACCGCGCACTGCCTGCGGATGGCCTGACGCAGCCGCTCGTCATGCGGCACCCAGCCGCTGAAATCGATCACCACATCGAGGAAACGATCGCTCACCCGCGCCAGCTTCTGATGGAGCAGGCGCGCATCACCCTCGTTGCGCACCATGTTGGCGACCATGCGTACGCGACGCACGCCGAAATCGCGGCTGAGCACCTTGGTCAAACCGTAGGCATCGGTCAGCGAGGCCGGTTCATCGCATACCACCAGGATCACTTCGGCGGCGGCGGCGGCGAACATCGTCACGTTGTCGGACAGGCCGGCGGCGGTATCCACCAGCAGGTATTCGGGCGGACACGGCAGTTCGTCGAAGGCGTGGATGATCGCCGCGTGTTCGCCGTTGTCCAGCTGCGCCAGGCGGCGCGTGCCGGAACCGGCCGGCACCACGCGCAGGCCGCGCGGCGCAGGCAGCAGCAATTCTTCCAGCGTGCAGTCGCCGTCGAGCAGGTGGCCGATGTGGCGCGACGGCGTGAGACCGAGCATCACGTCGACGTTGGCCAGACCCATGTCGGCGTCCAGCAACATCACGTCGTGGCCGGCCATCGACAACGACATGCCCAGGTTCACCGCGACGGTGCTCTTGCCCACGCCGCCCTTGCCGCCGGCCACGGCAATCGCGCGGCAATGCCGACGCGCAACCGGCGCGGTCAGCAGGCTGCTCGCCTGATGGGCGGCCACCGGTTCCGGCGCCGGCCGGCCGACCGTGTTAGACAACATCTGCTTCAATCCGGAAGCCTGATCCATTGCAAGTGCTCCGCTCATGCGCTGGCCACGGCGAGGCCGAAGCGCTCGGCCATCAGGCTGTCGTCGGGCGCATGGCTGCGCGGCGACTGCGCGGCGCGGCATACCAGTACGCGCGCATCCGCCGTGGCGATGTCCTCGGGCACGCGCTGGCCGTCGGTGGTGTAATCCAGCGGCAGACGGTGGCGGATCAGTACCGACAGCGCGCCGCCCAGGTTCGGGGCTTCGTCCAGTTTGGTCAGGATGCAGGCGTGCGGCTTCAGCGGCAGATAGGCGCGCACCGCATCGTCCAGTGCCTGCGATTGCGCATTCGCGGCCAGCACCAGACAGGCGCGCAGATCGCTGGCATCGGCCAGGGTTTCCAGTTGCTGGGTGAGGCGCGGATCGCTGCCAGCCACACCGGCGGTATCGATCAGCACGGTGTGGCGGCTGCCCAGCATCTCCAGCACCTTGCGCAGGCTTTCCGCGTCGTCGGCGGGATAGACGCGCACGCCCAGCAGCCGGCCGTAGTGTTCCAGCTGCGCCGCAGCGCCGATGCGGTAGTGGTCGGTGCTGACCAGCGCCACCTGGTCGGCACCGTGACGCATCACCGCACGCGCGGCGAGCTTGGCGATGGTGGTGGTCTTGCCCACGCCGGTGGGGCCCACCAGGGCGGTGACACCCCGCTTGTCGCCGGACAGTTCGCGGCCACTCACGGCCAGATGGCGGCTGAGCATGCCCAGCGGCAGATAGCGTGCCTGCTCGGCACTGAGCTGGTCGGGCAGCTCGTCCACCAGCGCGCGCGCCACATCCGGCTCGATGCCCAGGCGGGTCATCTCGCGCAGCACGCGTGCGCGCAGCGGCTGGCGCCGCTCCATGTCATTCCAGGCCAGGCTCGACAACTGCATCTCCAGCATCTCGCGCAAGCTGCCCAGTTCACTGCGCATCTGCGCGGTGTCCTGCGCGGCCCGCTCCATCAGCGGCCGCATCGTCGGCACCTCGACGGGTGGCGGTACCGGCACGGCCGCCACCGCGGCGGGCGAGGCATCCGCGGCGGACGCACGCGGCATGCGTGCGACCGGCTCCGTCAACGCCACACGCGGCTTCGCTGTCGATACATCAACGTGATCGGCGCAAAGCGTGCTCGC
>JBEPVP010000128.1:0-10378 GCA_041690935.1 Rhodanobacter sp. | reverse complement strand
GTCGTACACCACGCTGGTGTCGCTGGTGCCGCTGACGGTGGCGGTGTTCGCGATGTTCTCGGTGTTTCCGGTGTTCCAGCCGGCGCGCGACACGCTGGTCAATTTCGTGTTCAACAATTTCGTGCCGTCGGCCGGCGAAGCGGTGCAGAACACCATGCTGGGCTTCGCCGCCAATGCCAGCAAGCTCACCGGCATCAGCATCCTGGTGATGCTGTTCAGTGCGCTGTCGATGATGATCAGCATCGAGGATCGGTTGAACCGGATCTGGCGCGTGCACCAGCCGCGCGGCTGGGGTTCGCGCTTGCTGCTGTATTGGGCGGCGTTGACGCTGGGGCCGATCCTGATCGTCGGCGGCATTGCGGTGACCTCCTACGTGACCGCGATGCCGTTGCTGCACACCGCGGCCGACCAGCTCGGCGGCATCAGCCGCAGTCTGCTGAGCACGCTACCGTTCCTGGTGACGTTTTTCACGCTGTGGCTGATGTACTCGGTGATCCCGAACTGCAAGGTGTTGCGGCGCGACGCGGCGATCGGCGCGCTGCTCGGCGCGGTGCTGTTCGAGATCGCGCGCTGGGGATTCACCGTGTTCGTGCGCAACGCGCAGACCTATCAGCAGATCTACGGTGTGCTGGCGGCGATTCCGATCTTCCTGCTGTGGATCTACCTGTCGTGGGTGATCGTGATCCTGGCTGCGTCGATCGCCGCCTCGGCGTCCGCGTTCGAGTATCACCCGCCGATGCAGACGCTGCCCGAAGGCGCCGAGTTTCTCGGCCTGCTGGTGGTGCTGCGGCATTTCGTCGAGGCGCAGCGGGCGGGTGGCTGTGTGGATCTGGCTGGTGTGCGTGCGAAGGAACCGTATTTGCGCAGCGCGCTGATCGCCGCCTATTTCGAGGACCTGCGCGAGGCCGACCTGATCCAGCGTGGCGAGGCCGGTGGCTGGCTGCTCAGCCGCAGCCTCGACTGCACCGATCTGCTGCGCGTGTACCGGCATATCGACTACCCGTTGCCGCTGCAACCGGTGCAGGAGGCCGCCGCGCTCGGCATCGAACTGCCGCCGGAGTTGCTGACGATGCTGGCCGAACTGGCCGCGATACTGGAAGCGAAGCTGGGTGTACGGCTCGACCAGATCTATCCCGTGGCCGCCCACCCCGCGGCCGATACCGAGGAACTACCCGCATGACCTTGTTCTCATCCTTCACCGGGCCGGCTGGCGTGCTCGCGGTGGCGCTGGCATTCGCTGCGCCCGCGCAGGCTGCCATGCCGGCCCAGCCCACGCTGCACGTCAGCACGCTGGACGGCAAGACCTTCGACCTGGCCGCGCAGCACGGCAAGTGGGTGATCGTGAATTTCTGGGCCACCTGGTGCATACCGTGCATCAAGGAGATGCCGGACATCTCGCACTTCGTCGCCACGCACAAGCAGGTCGCGGCGATCGGGCTGGCGTATGACGACAGCGAGCCGGCCGACATCAAGGCCTTCGTCGCCAAGCATCCGGTGGTGTATCCGATTGCGCAGGTCAACCTGGACAAGCCGCTGAAGGATTTCGACGAGCCGCGTGGCTTGCCGACGACCTACCTGATCAGTCCGGACGGCAAGGTGGCCAAACGCTTCGTTGGCCCGGTCACCGCCGCCACGCTTGAGGCGGCCATCGGCCAGCCGTGATCGGTACGCGGTGATGCCGACCGTGCGCTTCATCGTCAGCGGCAGGGTGCAGGGCGTGTTCTATCGTGCCAGTGCCCGCGCGCAGGCGTTGAGCCTGGGCATTGCCGGGCATGCGAAGAACTTGCCGGATGGCGGCGTCGAAGTACTGGCCCGCGGTTCGGCGGACGCGCTCGATGCGCTGGAGCGCTGGCTGCGCCAGGGGCCGCCGGCGGCGCGGGTCGACGCGGTCAGCCGCGAGGATCTGCCGGAGCAGGGCCTGCACGGTTTCCATACGGGCTGAGGATCAGAACGTATCCGGCACCCATTGTGCCGTGTCGGTGACGTGCTCGGATTTCGGCTTGCCCTTGAGCTTGGGCAGCTTCACCGCGGGGATCGGTTCGTCGTGCAGCGGTACCTGTTGCAGCAGGTGGCGGATCAGGTTGATGCGGCCGTGTTTCTGATCGTTGAAATCGACCACGAACCACGGCGCATGCTCTGCATGCGTGCGCTCGATCATCACGTCGCGCAGCTGACCCATCTCGGCGTACTTCTGCCGCGCGACGAGATCGACCGGCGACAGCTTCCAGCGCTTGAGCGGATCGTCGGCGCGTTCGCTGAAGCGCTTTTCCTGCTCGGTCTGATCCACCGCCAGCCAGTACTTCAGCAGGATGATGCCGTCGTCGGTAAGCAGTTTCTCGAACCCCGGCACCGCATCGAGGAACGCCTCGTACTGGGCCGGGCTGCAGAAGCCCATCGCCGGCTCGACCACGGCGCGGTTGTACCAGCTGCGATCGAACAGCACGAACTCGCCGGCGCTGGGCAGGTGGGCGACGTAGCGCTGGAAATACCACTGCGTGGTTTCTTGCTCGCTGGGTTTGCCGAGCGCGGCGATGCGGTAGTCGCGGGTGTCCAGGCTCTCGGTGATGGCCTTGATGGTGCCGCCCTTGCCGGCGGCGTCGCGGCCCTCGAAGATCACCACCAGGCGCTTGCCGCTGCTGCGCAGCCCGTGCTGCAGCCGCACCAGTTCGAGCTGCAGTTCCTTCATTGTCTTGCGGTAGTGCTTGCCCATGCCGGCCTCGCTGGATGCCATGTCACGCGCAGGTTAACCCGGGATGCCGTGATGACGAGGTTCAGAGGTTGCCGAGTGCCTGCAGCTGGTCGACCTGATGCTCGCGGGTCAGCGTGTCGATCAGTTCGGCCATGTCGCCCTGCATGATTTCCGGCAGTCGGTACAAGGTGAGGTTGATCCGGTGGTCGGTGATCCGGCCCTGCGGGTAGCTGTAGGTGCGGATGCGCTGGCTGCGGTCGCCGGAGCCCACCTGCAGCCGGCGCGCCTCGGATTGTTCGGCATTCTGCTTGCTGCGCTCGGCATCGAGCAGGCGCGCCCTCAGCAGGCTCATCGCGCGGGCGCGGTTCTTGTGCTGGCTGCGTTCTTCCTGGCATTCCACCACGGTGCCGGTGGGCAGGTGGGTGATGCGGATCGCCGAGTCGGTCTTGTTGACGTGCTGGCCGCCGGCGCCGGACGCGCGGAACGTATCGGTCTTGAGGTCGGCCGGGTTGATCTCGATCTCGTCGATCTCGTCCAGCTCGGGCAGGATCGCCACGGTCGCCGCCGAGGTGTGGATGCGGCCCTGCGATTCGGTTTCCGGCACGCGCTGCACGCGATGCGTACCGGACTCGAACTTCAGCTGCGAGTACGCGCCCTTGCCTTCGACACGGGCCACGATCTCCTTGTAGCCGCCATGTTCACCCTGGTGCTCGCTGAGGATTTCGACGTGCCAGCGGCGGTTTTCGGCATAGCGCAGGTACATGCGGAACAGGTCGCCGGCGAAGATCGCCGCCTCGTCGCCGCCGGTGCCGGCGCGGACTTCGAGATATAGGTTGGCCTCGTCGCGCGGATCCTTCGGCAACAGGAGCAGCTGCAGCTCGCCATCCAGATCGAGCAGGCGCTGTTCCAGCCGGCGCACATCGTCGACGGCCATCTCGCGCAGTTCGGGGTCGTCCAGCATGGCGCGCGTTGCGGCCAGCTCACGTTCGGCCTGGTCGTGCTCGCGCAGCGAGGCGGTCACCGGTTCGAGCTGGGCATATTCCTGCGACAGCTCGCGGAAACGGCTGTTGTCGGCATGCACATCGGGTTGCGACAGCAGCAGGCCGATTTCCTCGTGGCGCTCGGCCAGTGCTTCGAGCTTGCGGCGGATCGATGGGGTCATGCGTGGAGGCGTTCGCTTCTGTGTAGGAGCGCACCCTGTGCGCGATCGCTGATCATGGATTACCGCGGGGTTCGCGCACAGGGTGCGCTCCTACGGATCCCGCTCCTGCTCATCCAGCCCGTACAGCCGCCCCGCGGCAAGCAGCAGATCCAGATCGCCGCTCAGCGTGGCCTCGCGCAGGCGTGCGCTGGGGTGGTGCAGCAGCTTGTTGGTGAGCGTGTTGGCGAGGAACGCCAGCGCCTCCTCGGGCGGCTTGCCGTGGGCCAGCATCGCGCGGGCCTTGCCGAGCACCTCGTCCCGATACACCTCGGCATGCTGGCGCATGTCCAGGGCCGGATTCTTCAGGGTCAGCGCGCGGCGCCAGGCCATGTATCGATCCACCTGCAGGTCGATGATCGCCTCGGCGTCGTGCGCGGCGGCGGCACGCGAGCGCAAATTGTCGTCGATCACCTGGCGCAGGTCGTCGATGCCGTAGAGGTATACATCCGGCAGCTCGCCCACGCTGGCCTCGATGTCGCGCGGTACCGCGATGTCGACCATGAACATCGGCTTGCGTTTGCGCGTGGCCATCGCCTGCTCGACCATCGTGCGGGTCACGATCGGCTGCCGCGCGGCGGTGGAGGAGATCACGATGTCGGCTTCGGCCAGATGCTGCGGCAGGTCGGCCAGCGCGACCGCGTAGCCACCGTAGCGACCGGCCAGTTCCTGCGCGGTTTCCGCCGTGCGGTTGGCGACGATGATCCGGCGCGCCTGTTTCTCGGCCAGGTGCCGCGCGGCCAGCTCGATGGTGTCGCCGGCGCCGATCAGCAGCACGCAGGCCTGCTTGAGATCGGCGAACACCTGCTCGGCCAGGCGCACCGCGGTGAACGCGACCGAGACCGTGTGCGCGCCGATGCGGGTGTCGGTGCGCACGCGCTTGGCCACCGCGAAGGTGTGCTGCAGCAGCCGATCCAGCGGCGCCTTCAAGGCCTGCGCCTCGCGCGCCTGCTGATACGCATCCTTTACCTGGCCGAGGATCTGCGGCTCGCCCAGCACCATCGAGTCCAGCCCGGTGGCGACGCGGAACATGTGGCGCACGGCGGCGTCTTCATCATGCCGATACAGGAACTCATCCAGCTTGCCGGGAGTCAGACGATGATGACGATTCAACCATGCGAGCGGGATGTCCTCGGCGCCGGCCGCCACGCCGACATACAGCTCGGTGCGGTTGCAGGTGGACAGGATCATCGCTTCTTCCACGCCCGGTTCGCGGGTCAGCTCGAGCAAGGCCGCGCCCGCGGCGTCCATATCGAACGCCACCTGTTCGCGCAGGCTGACCGGCGCGGTGAGGTGATTGAGCCCGAGGGCGATCAGCGGCATGGTGTGGGGAGGGTCTCGGCGGCAGGAATTCGGCGGCGTAGGCTAAGCTTGGCGCAACGTCGCCATGCGATGACTTATACGGCCAGAACAGGCATGTGGATGGACAGTAGTGTGCGGAGCGTGACGAGCAAGTTCAAGCAACTGCGGCATTTTACGGCAGTCGCGCTGCTGGCGTTGGGTCTGGCCGCCTGTGCCGGTACACCCGTGCGACCGGCGCAGAAAGTGGCGTCCTCCACCCAGCCGCTGGCGCGGGTGGTGGTGGCCACGCCGGACGCCGAACATGACGTGATAGCCCAATTGCTGGCCGGCGAGATGGCGCTGAACCACACCGACCTGAAAGCTGCATCGGCCCATTACGACAAGGCGATGGCATTGAGCGGTGATCCCAAGGTGGCCGAACGGGCCGCCAATCTGGCGATTGCCGTCCACGACGATGAGGCCGCCCGGCGCGCCTTGGATCGCTGGCAAACGCTGGGTGCCAAGCCGGCCGAGCTGGCGCAGGCGCGGGCCGAGCTGGCGTTGAACCATGGCGATACCGAGCAGGCACAGCGCCAGCTGGAGCTGTTGACGGGCAGCGGCGCGGCGGACGCCTGGCGCCAGTTCGGGCGCGTGCTGGTGGGGGCCCGCGATCAGGCCCAGGCCGGTCGTCTGCTGGAAGCACTGGCCACCCCGCAACGGCTGCCAAACGATGCGCAGGCATGGCTGGCGATGAGCGAACTGGGTGACAAGTTTGGCCGGCACGCGTATGCCGTGCAGATTGCCGAGGCGGCGATGCGGCGCTTCAGGAGCGCCGAGACCTATGCCTGGGCCGCGCAGATGAAGTTCAAGGATGGCGATCGCGACGGTGCCCGCGCTTTGCTGCAGAAGGCGCTGGCCAAGGAGCCGAAGAGTACCCAGCTCCGGCTCGCCTACGCCAGCATGCTCAGTCAGGCAGGCGACTACGCTGGCGCGTCCAGACTGCTCGAACACGGTCCGCAGAATGCCGACATCTACGCCCTGCGCGCAGGCCTCGCTGCCCACAACAAGGACGGCAAGGCGCTGGCGGCGCTGTATCAGGATTTGCAGAAGGCCGCGCCCGACGTGCGTGCAAAGAGCGCCTATCTGCTCGGTCAGCTGGCCGAGATGCAGCATCACGACGCCGAGGCGCTGGATTGGTACGGCCAGGTGGATGATGCCGACCCGCATGCGTTCGATGCCGACTTGCGCAGCGCGCTGATCCTGCATTCGCAGGGCAAGCGGGCCGCGGCCCATCAACTGCTGGAGCAACTCCAGCTGGATTCGCTGGACCAGCCCACGCCCTTGCGCCAGGCTTGGCAGGCCGACGCCGAGCTGTATCTGCGCGAGCAGAACTATGCCAAGGCCGAGACCGCGTTCAGCCGCGCGCTGCAGGTGGTACCGAACGATCCGGGCCTGCTCTACGGCCGCGGCCTGGCCTACGCCGACGGTGGTCAGATCGATCTGGCGGTGCAGGATTTCCAGCAGCTGCTGAAGATCAAACCCGGTGATATCGACGCCAGCAATGCGTTGGGTTACACGCTGGCGGATGCGAACCGCGACCTGCCGCAGGCCGAACGGCTGATCGGTGCCGCGCGCGCAGCCAAGCCGGATGATCCGGCGATCGCCGATTCCTGGGGCTGGCTGCAATACCGCCTGGGCCATCTGGAGCAGGCCGCGCAGGCCCTGCATGCGGCGTGGACGGCGCGCAAGGACGCCGATGTCGGCGTGCATCTGGGCGAGGTGTTGTGGAAGCAGGGTCGCACGCAGGATGCGCAGGCGATCTTCGATCAGGTGCGCAAGCTCGATCCGAACAGCCGCAGCCTGCAGGAAGCCCTGGCGCGGCTGCATCCATGAAGCCACGCTTGAAGATTCTCGCCGTGGCCTTGCCGCTGCTGCTCGCCGCCTGCGTGCCCGCGGTGCGCATGCGGGGCGATGCCAGCCTGATGAATGCGCAGCGCGCGCGCGAGCAGGTGCTGGCGCAGGCCGATCACTGGGTGCTGCAGGGCCGGCTCGGGGTTTCCGACGGCAAGGATGGCGGTAGCGGCAGTTTCAGCTGGACCCAGAACGGCGACCAGTACGAATTCGTGTTGCGTGCGCCGATCACCGGCAAGAGTTTTCGTTTGAGCGGTGATGCCGGCGGGGCCTTGCTGGAAGGTCTCGATCAGGGCCCGCTGCGTGGGCCGGACGCCGAGGCACTGATGCGCAAGGCGCTGGGCTGGGAAGTGCCGTTGCGCGACCTGCGCGCCTGGGTGCTCGGCCTGCGTGCCGACAGCGGCCCGGCCGACTTGAGATTCGGTGCGGATCGGCTGCCCTCGCTGCTGCGCCAGGACGGCTGGGCGGTCGACTATCGCGAATGGGACGCCAGCCGGCAGCCGCCGCTGCCGAAAAAGGTGTACGCCGAGCGACCGCCCTACAAGGTGAAGTTGTCGATCGAGTCCTGGCAGTTTCAGTAAGCCCGCCGCCGTCCCGATTGGGTCAGGCTTTGCGCCCCGTTGGCGGCGCGACCGTTACCCGAGTTCCGGAACCACGATGTCATTCCTGATCCAACGTGCAGACCCGGACCAGGTCGATGCCTTGTGCGCCATAGAGCGCAAGGCCGTGCAGTTGTTCCGCGGTCATCCGGCGTGGGCGAGTTACTCGGCCATGTCGATGCCGCCGGAGTTGCTGCAGCAGGCGATCAGTCGCGGCCTGGTCTGGGTGGCCTTGAACGAGGCGGCGGTGCCGGTGGGTTTTGTCTGGCTGGATACGGATGTGGGTAGCGACGCCATCGGCATCGCGGAAATCGACGTGCTGCCGGAATGCGGCCGGCGCGGCATCGGCGCGGCCCTGCTGGAGCATGCCTGCGACTGGGCGCGCGCTGCCGGCTACCGGCGGGTCGACTTGGGTACGCTGGCCGATGTGCGCTGGAACGCGCCGTTCTACGCGAAGCACGGTTTCGAGGTGGTCGACAAGAACGATCCGGCCTTCGCGTATGCGCGCCAGCGCGATCGCGAGAATGGTTTTCCCGATCACCTGCGTGTATTCATGAGTCGGCCCCTGTCCGCGCCCGGTCGCGACGAGTGGACGGCATGGCCGGCGCCGGCCAAGTTGAACCTGTTCCTGCGCATCAGCGGGCAGCGACCCGACGGCTACCACGAATTGCAGACGGTGTTCCGCCTGCTCGACTGGGGCGACGAGATCCGCCTGCGGTGGCGTGACGACGGCGCGATTCGACGCGTGAACGAGCTGCCGGGCGTGCCGGCGGACAGCGACCTGACGGTGCGTGCGGCGCAACTGCTTCAGCGGCATGCGGGCACGACCGCCGGCGTCGATATCGCGGTGGAAAAGCGCATTCCGATGGGCGGCGGGCTGGGCGGTGGCAGTTCCGATGCGGCGACCGTGCTGGTGGCGCTGAATCTGTTGTGGCAACTGCAGCTTGACGAGAATGCGCTGGCCGAACTGGGTCGCCAGCTTGGTGCCGACGTGCCGGTGTTCGTGCGCGGGCGCTCGGCCTGGGCCGAGGGCATCGGCGAGCAACTCACCCCGATGAGCCTGCCGTCGCGGCATTATGTGGTGCTCGATCCGCACGAGCCGGTGCCGACTGCTGCGCTTTTTCAAGCGCCTGAATTGACACGAAATGCTCCGCGGGCGACAATTTCATCCTTTGTTTCCGGTGAAACGACGGAAAACGCCTTTACCCCGGTCGTGCGGGCGCGCCACCCGCGGGTGGCCGCGGCGCTGGACTGGCTCGGCGGCTTCGGTCAGGCACGACTATCCGGCAGCGGCGGTTGTGTGTTTCTGGAAGCAGATTCGCTCCATCGGGCACGGGCTGTGGCAGCCCGGTGTCCGGCAGCATTCGCGGCGCACGTGGTCACGGGCGTCGAGGTGTCACCCTTGCAGGATGCACTGGCGCGTCATCGGGGCGCGCATCGAGCGACACACAAGACATGAGGCCGCGCAACATCGCGGCCGTCAACGGCGACAGATACGAGCGAACACACATACTACTGGGGCGTCGCCAAGCTGGTTAAGGCACGGGATTTTGATTCCCGCATACGCAGGTTCGAATCCTGCCGCCCCAGCCATTTCATGATGGCTTTTGTTCCGAGGTAATACCGTGGACACGTCCACCCCGATGATGCTGTTTACCGGCAACGCCCATCGCACCCTGGCCGAGGATGTGGCCCATCGTCTGGGCGTGCCGCTGGGCAAGGCGCTGGTCGGCACGTTCAGCGACGGCGAAGTGCAGATCGAGATCGAGGAGAACGTCCGCAAGCAGGAAGTGTTCGTGCTGCAGCCGACCGGTGCGCCGAGTGCAGTCAACCTGTTCGAGCTGCTGGCGCTGACCGATGCGCTGAAGCGCGCTTCGGCGGCCAGCGTCACCGCGGTGATTCCGTACTTCGGTTATGCAAGACAGGATCGCCGGCCGCGTTCGGCACGGGTTCCGATCACCGCCAAGCTGGCGGCCAGGATGATTGGCGCCGCCGGCGTCGATCGGGTGCTGACGGTGGATCTGCACGCCGACCAGATCCAGGGTTTTTTCGACATGCCGGTCGACAACGTGTATGCCTCGCCGGTGCTGCTGGCCGACATCTGGCGCAGCCACAGCATGGACGACCTGATCGTGGTCAGTCCGGACGTGGGCGGCGTGGTGCGCGCCCGGGCGATCGCCAAGCGGCTGGATGATGCCGACCTGGCGATCATCGACAAGCGCCGGCCGCGCGCCAACGTGTCCACCGTGATGAACATCATCGGTGACGTTGAAGGCAAGACCTGCGTGATGGTCGACGACATCGTCGACACCGCCGGCACCTTGTGTGCGGCAGCTGCAGCTCTGAAGGAGCGCGGCGCGCGCAAGGTGGTCGCCTACTGCGTGCACCCGGTGCTGTCGGGTGCGGCGATCAGCAATATCGAAGGCTCCCAGCTCGACCAGCTGGTGGTCACCAATACCTTGCCGCTGCGCCCGGACGTGCAGGCCTGCGCCAAGATCCGCCAGCTCTCGGTCGCCGAGCTGCTGGCGGAAACCATTCGCCGTATCGCCTTTGGCGAGTCGGTGAGTTCGCTGTACGTCGATTGAGAATTGAAAATGTCCGTCCAGGATGGACGGTCTTGATCTCTGGCTTTTCGCGGCATGGACGCCGCGTGGAGATAAATGTCTTCCCTGGTCGCGGGGAAGTCACCCAGCTGCCGCG
>JBEPVP010000127.1:0-10398 GCA_041690935.1 Rhodanobacter sp. | reverse complement strand
CTGCAGCAGGTTCATGCAGTAGCTGACCGTGCATGCTTCGTCCGGATTGCGCGGCAGCCACGCATTCCACGCCGCCCACGCCTTGCGGCGCACCGGCAAGACACGGGCGTCGGTATGCAGCACGGTGTCGTTGGCCTGGTAAGGCATCGCGCCGAGGATGGAGTGCTCGCGTTCGTCGGCGTCGCTCAGCAAGGCCAGTGCCTGATCGCTGTGGCAGGCCAGCACGACATGATCGAAATGTTCGACGCCCGCGGTACTCGTGATCTCGGCACCTGCGGCATGGCGGCGAATCGAGCGCACTGCGCAATGCAACTGCTCGCGTACCGACCAGCGCTCGCGTAGCGCTTGCACATACGTGGACGAACCACCGCGCACCACCCGCCATTGCGGCCGATCGCTGACCTGCAGCATCTGGTGGTTGGCCATGAACTGCACCAGATAGCGCGCCGGAAAGCCGAGGATCTGCGTGGCCGGCGACGACCACAGCGCGGACGCCATCGGCACCAGATGCTCGTCGCGAAAGGCGGCGCCGAAGCGGTGTTCGGCCAGATAGTCGCCCAGCGTCGGACCGTCGCCCGACGCGTCCAGCAGTGTCGGCGCCTCGCGATAGAAACGCGTCAGGTCGCGCACCATGCCGATGAAGCGCGGCGAGAATATATTGCGGCGCTGGCAGAACAGCGTATCCAGCGTGGCCGCGTTGTACTCCAGCCCGCTGGCCTCGCTGTGCACCGAGAAGCTCATCGTGGTGGGCTGCGAGACCACGCCGAGCTCATCGAACATCCGCGTCAGCAGCGGATAGTGCGCCGGGTTGTGCACGATGAAGCCGCTGTCGATGCGGTAGCGGCGGCCGTGCTGCTCCACCTCATGCGTGTGCGTGTGGCCACCGAAATAACTGGCCGCCTCGAACAGCGTCACCTCATGCTGGCGCGATAGCAGCCACGCCGATGCCAGCCCTGCGATACCCGATCCGACCACGGCGATGCGCATGGCTCAGCTCCGAGCCTTCGCCAGCACCCAGGCCGGCACCGGTTTCAACCCACGCACCAGGCCCAGCGCCGACATCAGCTTCAGCCCGTACCAGGTCAGGTCGATTTCCCACCAGCGGAAGCCCTGCCGGCTCGACCCGGGAAAGAAATGATGGTTGTTGTGCCAGCCCTCGCCGAACGTGAGCAGGGCCAGCCACACGTTGTTGCGGCTATCGTCTTTCGTGTCGAAACGACGCTTGCCGAAACGGTGCGCCAATGAATTGATCGTCACCGTGGCGTGGAACAGCACGATGGTCGACACGAAGAAACCCCAGACCAGCATCTGCCCGCCGCTGGTGCCCAGCTGCGGCGCGACATGCTGCAGCAGCACGCCGAGCCCGTACATACCCACGGCCAGCAGCACCGGGATGGCGATGTCGAAACGGTCCAGCCAGCGCAGCTCCGCATACTTCGCCAGATCCGGAACGCGCGAGAGATCGGTGCGAAAATTGCGCGGCGTGAGAAACCAGCCGACGTGACTCCACAGGAATCCGTGCACGCCCGGCGAATGCGGGTCGCGCGCGGTATCGGCATTGCGATGGTGATTGCGATGGTGCGCCGCCCACCACAGCGGCCCGCGCTGCACGCAGGAAGCACCGATCAGCGCGAACACGAACTGCACCGCGCGCGAAGTCTGGAACGTGCGATGCGAAAAATAGCGGTGATAGAACGCGGTCAGCGCAAACATGCGCACCACGTAGAGCGCGGTGGCCACGATCAGCGCAATCGGCGACACGCCGACCCAGATCACCCCGACGCAAGCCAGATGCATGGCAATGAATGGCGCCGCGCGCAGCCAGTCGATGCGATCCTCGCGGCTTTCATCGATCGCCACCGCAGCGCTGGTGTCGAACCAGCGACGCACGGTGCGCACCAGCCAGGAGCGCGAGTCAGCCGCGCCCGCGGGAGCTGCCGGAATGCCGTCGTGCTGCATGTTCGGAAAGGGTCTGACGCTTGCCATGGAAACGCACCTGTCTTCGTGTCACTCACACATACGGGCGAGGCGGCTACATGGATGCACGAATGTGAAGGCAGCTCGACGGATTCCCCTGTCCGTGGTCGTGCGACAGGCAGTGCGGCAGCCAGCGATCCCGTCGGCGACGACACGGCCTGGACTGGACGCAAGCCGAACTCGTGCTAAAGGAAAGCCTCGAACAACGCCGTCATCCCGGCGAGGCGCTTTTCAACAGCGGAGCTGGTCAAGCCGGGACCCAGTGACTTCAAGCCGTTGAAAAGTCGAGACACTGGATGACCAGCATTCGCTGTTGAAGAGCTTCTTCCAGCTTTCGCAGGAATGACGTATCCGGCTACAACGGCGTCCCCAAATACCACCCAAGGAACCACGGCATGACTCGCACAAGACAGATCATCGGATTGGCCGGCTGGCTACTACTGAGCTTTGCCGCCGCCGCGATCGGCGCAGTGGCCTCGGTTCGCGCCGCCACGTTCTACCAGCAACTGGCCCAGCCGTCGTGGGCACCGCCTTCGTCGGTGTTCGGCCCGGTCTGGTCGGTGTTGTATGCGCTGATGGGCATCGCCGTCTGGCTGGTCTGGCGCGAAGGCGGCTGGCGCCGGCAGCGCAGTGTGCTCGCGCTGTTCGTGATCCAGCTGGCGGTGAACGCCCTGTGGAGCTGGCTGTTCTTCGGCTGGCATCGCGGCGCGCTGGCGTTCGCCGACATCGTGCTGCTGTGGCTGCTGATCGTGGCCACGCTGGTGGGTTTCTGGCGTGTGCGCATCGTCGCTGGCGTGCTGCTGGTTCCGTACCTGTGCTGGGTAAGTTTTGCCGCGGTGCTGAACTTCGCGGTGTGGCAGATGAATTTGCAGGTGCTGAGTTGAGTGAAGCTGGGCGCTTATAGAGGAGATGAGGTTAATCTCCTAAGCCCTCGCCAAGTGGATCCTAGGATTTCCGGAGCCGGAGAACTTGAGAAACGGGCGACTTAACTTCCTCCGTCCCGCTTCATCCGGGGTCACCAATTGGCAGCGATACGTACAATCTTCGAATACACATGCGAACGGTAAGCGCCTGGGAGGGCCGTTGGTGAACAGTACATTTTGTGGTGACGTTGACGACGTCCATGCCAACGCCTGCGTGGGCAATAACGGATGGGTTGACGCCGTCACCTATGCTCACGGTTTTGACATCGCCGTACGCAGTCTCTGTGAGCAGGTGCTTGCCGAAAAGGATCCGGCAGACTCAGCAATCTATCCGATTGCATTTTGTGCCAGGCACCGAATTGAGCTCACCCTGAAGTCTCAAATAAAAATTTTAACGGTCGTTACCAATGTCGTGACTTTGGGCAACATCGATATTGCCAAGCTGCACGACATTGGCGTGCTCTGGGGAAGGTTCACGCGGCTTGCGCGCGCTTTCGACCGGCGGTATGCATTCGCAATCGACGGGCTCGGCGCGGTGATTGGAGACTTCGCACAAATTGATCCCACCGGCCAAACTTTCAGGTATCCACATGATCGTGCGGGCAACAAGCACCTCGTCGAGACGAATCTTGTCAACATTCGGCGGCTTTATGGGGCCTATGTTCACGCCGACTCGGAACTCAAGAGTCTCGAATTTCTCACGGAGCAACTCTGTGAGGAATACGCACTCGGGACCAAGACCGCGTTGCTCTCAAGACGAGATATTGAAGAGATTTCAAACGCCTTGCTGCCACGAAGCGAGTGGGGAAACCCTTGTTTTGAACGCATCCGTGATGATCTGGTTGCGAGGTATGGCATAAGCCGGCGGGAGTTTTCTAAGGCCCTTGACCTCATTCAAGGGCACCGGGAGTTCTGCGTGAATATCGGCATGGAGTTACCGCTGGCAAGGTTGGGCTCCGAAGGCGTTTCGACGTTCCATGGGTTGAAGTCCAAATTGGATTCACTGATAGAGACTCGGCACCCACCTGTTAGCCAGCAGGCCGACCTGTTGCGATCGGGATGGCGTCCTCCACCGCCGTCCTCTGAAGAGGTGGCCAGTGAAGGGAATCTACGGGCGTGGCTATCCAATCTGAGTGACGACGTATTTGCAGAACTCGCGGCGGTCGGGGAATGTTTCCAGTGGCGGTTTTGCGAACTATACGAACGCCACTATGAGCTGGTCCTCGCTAGCCTCCGTCATGAGCGCAGTCACGAGCAGAACAAAGTTGCCCGTAGTTCGAACTTTCTGGCAAGACTGGACAAGGGGCTTTCCCTCTTGGGTCAGACGACCCTGCATGGTTCGGTCAGGACCGCTCGTCACGAGGGCTTTCCAGATGGGTGAGTGAAACCCAAGTCAGAGTGCACCTTCCCTCTGATTCGCCAACAAGAAACCCGGGCCATGTCACTCGGATCCCTGGATTCCACATCTGACGTTCATTCTTGAGCGCAGGGCGCTCAGAGTGGGTGCTGCCGGTAAAATTGCGCGAGCTGCCGATATACCTCCGGCAAGTGCTGGCGCAATGTTGCTGGTCTCTCGAAAAATTGCTCACTGGCCACCGCGAAGAACTCGGCGGGGCTTTCAAGGGAATACGGGTCAATCGGCAACTCGGCCCCGTTGCGTTGCTCTTCCTTCAGGCGATCCCACGCGCTTGAGAAGACCTGCCACCACACGCGGCGATCCATGCGCCGGTGCAACGGCGGGAAGCCGTTGGCGTCTCCGTTGAGCATGTCGAGCTTGTGTGCCATTTCGTGAATGACCACGTTGTGCCCTGGCTTCTGCCCGATATTCAGCACATCCGCCCACGACAGGATCACCGGCCCACGCCCCCATGCCTCACCGGCCAACATGGTGTTGGTCTGGTGAACGACCCCCGCTGCATCGGTTTGTTCGCGACGTGGAATGAACGCGGCCGGGTACACGATGACGCTGTGCCAACCGTCGTACCAATCAAGGCCCAGTTTCAGGATGGGTAGGCAAGCGTGCGTCGCAAGCAAAACACGGTCGGCGTCTCCAAGATGCAACCCCTTCACTGGCTCCAGCGACTTGCGGTCCAGGAACAACGTGGCCAACACGCGCAGCGTGGCCTGATCGGAGGCGCCCAGCCGACTCGCGGGACTGCAGCGCTGGAGCGCGTCTCGCCAGAGCGCGTCAGCGATTGGGTGCCGAGCGACGATGCGCCGTACGCGCCAGTTTCTGATTTTGTTGAACATGGCCACATTCGAAAGGAGTCGTATGGTCGCAAAGAGCAGCGTCAGGTTCACTGGCCAAGACTTCATCTGCCGCGCGGCGGGCGATGAGCGGCCCCCACGCGAGCGAAGCTTTGGTTCCTGGCTCGATCATGGGACGGAAAATGGGGTGAGAACGCACTTTTCGCAATGCACTTGGTCTCCAAAAAACGGGACGGAGGAAGTTAAATGGGCAGTTATCTGGATCAGAGCCCCTTGACTGCGTGCCAGGGAAAAGGCTCGCACTGCGGAACCTTCGTCTGTCGATCCATGCACCTCGGGGTCAGCCCGCGTCGGCTCCCGGCGTGGACCCTGCTGGGTGACGCGCAAGGTTCGGGCCCCCGCGTGCAAGGTTCGCCGGGCCGACGGCAAGGCGAAAACTCCGACGCGCAAGGCGAAAAGTGTTGGACGCCAGGCTTTCGGGCCTTGCACGCAAGGTAGAAACCGTCGACCGCGAAGCTCGCCAAGCTTGCGCTCAAGGCCTTCGGGGGCGGCCGCGAGGCTGGTGAGCCGCGAAGTGCAAGGGTGCGGGCTTCGTGCTTGCAGCCCGTCGCGTTGCGCGCGAGCCGAAAGGCCTTGCACGCGACGGTGTCGGGCATTGCGTGCAAGGCCCGGCAGGTTTGCGGATCGAGGTTTTTGGCTTGCGCGCGACCGTTGCACGTCGGGCGCTGATGTCCGCGCGCTGCCGTTCGGCTCAGAGGCATGCGATGACGGAGCTTTATGTGTCGCTCGCGCAGCCCTTCAACGCGGCCGCCGGGCAGGGAAAGGGATCAGAGTCACTTGCCACCCTTGGCGGCCGCGCTTTCGCCGCCTCGTGCCACTGGTCGAATGCCGGGTCAGGCATTCCCTGCCTCGCACCTTCAGCCGCGCCGCCTGTACGCATCCAGCGCGTCCTGCCGCGAGGCGGCCAGATCCACCATCGGGGCGGGATAGCCGCTGCGTTTGAGCAGGGCGGGATCCTTCCACGGTTCATGCAGCAGGGCGGTCGGTGCGTCGGCCAGTTCGGGCAGCCAGCGCCGGAGATAGAGGCCTTCGGGATCGAATTTCTTCGATTGCGTGACCGGATTGAACACGCGGAAGTAGGGCGCGGCATCGGCGCCGCAGCCGGCGACCCATTGCCAGCCCAGCGTGTTGTTGGCGAGGTCCGCGTCGACCAGCGTGTCCCAGAACCAGTGCGCGCCGTGCTGCCAGTGCTGGCGCAGGTTCTTGGTCAGGAAGCTGGCCACGATCATGCGCACGCGGTTGTGCATCCAGCCGGTGTGCCACAACTCGCGCATGCCAGCGTCGACCAGCGGGATGCCGGTGCGGCCGTGTTGCCAGCGCGCAAGCATGGCGTCGTCGGGTGGCGCCCACTGGAAGCCGGCGAAGCGCGGATTGAAGTTCTCGGTGGGCGTCTGTGGGAAATGAAACAGCAGGTGATGGGCGAACTCGCGCCAGCCCAACTCGCGCAGGTAAGGCTCGATGTCGGGCCGGCGCTTTGCGTCCGTCGTGCGCGCACGGCGATCGAGTTCGAAGTGGATTTGTCGCGGGGAGATCTCGCCGAAATGCAGGTGTGGTGATAGCCGTGACGTGCCGTGTCGCGCTGGCAAATCGCGCGCATGCGCGTAGTCGCTGATGGCATCGTCGGCGAAGATTTCCAGCATCTCCTGTGCACCGCGCTCGCCCGGCTGCCACGATTCGGTCAGTCCGCCGTCCCAAGGGATGACCGGCAGCAGGTCGAGTGCCTTCAGCGTTGAACCGCCGGGCAGTTCGCGCCAGTC
Source organism: Rhodanobacter sp. (assembly GCA_041690935.1). Classification (GTDB taxonomy): domain Bacteria; phylum Pseudomonadota; class Gammaproteobacteria; order Xanthomonadales; family Rhodanobacteraceae; genus Rhodanobacter. Next base: position 3,473 of record JBEPVP010000127.1, on the reverse strand, counting down.
ATGAAAGGCAGGTTCGGGCAGTGGTTCGACCACCTGCAACTGCGCACGCAGGTTGCGCCAGTACGGCGTGAACACCTTGTACGGATCACCCTGCTGCGTGGCGATGGCCCACGGCTCGCACCACAGCGCCGCGTTGCAGCTGTGCACCGCGATACCCTGTTCGCGCAGTGCGCTCTTGATGCGCGTGTCGCGGGCGACCGAGGCCGGTTCGTACAACCGGTTCCAGTACACCGCGCTGGCGCCGCTCTGACGGATCAGTTCGCGCAGGACCTCGAGCGTGTCGCCCTGGCGCAAGTGCAAGCCGGCATGGCTGGCGCGCAAACGGACGTCCAGGGCAGCAAGTGAATGATGCAGCCACCAGCGACTGGCGGCGCCGGCCGTCCATTCGCCGTCGTCGTCGGGCGCGTGGATGAACACGGGCAGTACCTGCGCGTGCGCTGCGCAGGCCGCGCTCAAGGCGGGGTTGTCGGCGACACGCAAGTCGCGCCGGAACACGACCAGGGCTGTGCTCATGAGCGGATCAAACCGGGCCTGATCAGGCCCGGGTCCGCTCCGTTTGCCTGTTTCCGGCGAAGGCCACCTTGCTGCCACCCGTATCCGGCGCCGCACCGATCGCGCCCTTGGCGATGACTGGGCCGGTCGGCTGGCCGGTCGGCGAACCGCCGATCGGTTCCACTGAAACAGCAAGTGTGGCGGTCGGCCCGAGGCGTGCCACCAGCGCCGGGTCGAGCGCGAGGGTGGTGGGTTTGTCGCGCGCGATCATGCCGACGGAAATCGGTTTGCCGCCAGCCGGAATCAGCCACAACTCCGGCGCACGGCCTTGTTCGAACGCCACCGGTGTCGCTGGCACTACCACCATGCGGGCGTGCTGCGGATCCATCGTGGCGGTCCAGCCGGTGGTGCCGTTGTCCTGCTGGATGGTCGCGGCCATGTAACCGGCATAGACCGCCGTCGGCGCGGGCGTCGGACGCGGCAGCGAGACCACGACCAGCAGCGCCACGGCCAATGCGCTGGCGCCGATACCAAGCCAGTGCCACAACGGCAAATTGTTCCACAGCCCGCGGCGCGGCTGCGCTACCGGCGCCCTGGCGGGTGCATCCAGGTGCAGTGCGTGGTGGATACGCGCCCATACATACGCGGCGGGCGCGACGTCGTGAATAGTGTCGGCCAGCGGAATCAGCCGACGCTGCCATAGCGCCACCGCGGTGGCGGCTTCGTCCGATGCCAACACCTCGCGCGCCACCTCGGCACGCGTGTCGGCGTCGAGCACCCCAAGCACATACTCGGCGTAGCGCAGGTTGTTGTTGCCGTCGTCAGCGGGTGTGTTCATTGGTCGAGGCACGTGCGCAGTTGCATCAGGCTGCGGCGGATCCAGCTTTTCATGGTTCCGAGCGGCACCTTGCAGCGTGTCGCCAATTCGTTATACGTAGCTCCCGTGAAAAAGGCTTCACGTACCGAACTCTGCTGTTGCGGCTCCAGTTCATCCAGGCAGTGCTGCAGCCTTCGATGGTCCTGGCTGGTTTCCGCATCGGCCGCCGGCGTGGGTTGCTCGTCGACGACCTCGTCCAGTTTCAGCGGGTCGTCCAGCAGCTCCTCGCGACGCTGGCGCAGGCGGTCGATCGCCTTGTTGCGCGACAGCGTGACCAGCCAGGTGATCGCGCTGGCCTTGGCCGCATCGAACGTGGCGGCGCGGCGCCACACCGTGGTGTAGGTTTCCTGCAGCACTTCTTCGGCCTCGCCGCGATCGCGCAACATGCGCACGCACACACCGAACAGCTTGGACGAGGTGCGCTTGTACAGTTCGGCAAACGCCTTCTGATCGTTGCGACCGGCTTGCAGCAACAGCTGATTCAGCTCGTCACGCTCGGCGGGGCTGCTGACACTCATGGGCAAACCATCCTGTAGTCATGGAGGAGCCGATCGGACGATCGTGATGCAAACCGGGTCGAGCATACTTTTCGCAGTATGAAGCCCATGTCGTGTCGGACGCTATCCGTGGCGCAATCCGCGACCCGGCGCGTTTCACGAAACCGCTGGCCGCAGCGTCAGCGTATGTTTCGTCGATCCCGGCAACAACGGCGTCGGTTTTCCCTCGACCCAATCCTCATGTCCCGCACCGAAGTACGGTGACAGCGGGTGGTCGCTCTGGCCGCCGGGCATATCGAGGACGCCGCGGGTTTCATGGCCGGGCGATACGTCGAGGCGCTCGGAGGCGCCGAAGCCGGGGGCAGCGACGCGTGGCATGTTGTTGTCGCCGGGCAGGGGCTGGTCGGGCATGTCGATCAGACGGCCAAGCCAGCGCGGCAACGCGGCGGACAGCGGGTGCCGAATGTCGCTGCGGTTGTGCTCGCCCCAGCTGCGCGCGGCGAGGCCGCCGGGTTGCTGGCCGAGTTCGGTTGCGACCTGTTGCGCGGCGGCGGTGAGCAAGGCACGCCAGTCAGCGTATTTCGGATCGAGCAGATGTGCGGGTTGGGCGCGGATCATTGCCCACACCGCCGCCTCGGCGCTGTTCTCGCCGGGCCAGCTGAAGTCCGGGTGGCGCTGTTTCGCCTGCGCGGCGAATGGTGCCAGCACCGCTTCACTGACCGCGCTGCGAAACGCGCGCACCAGCCGGTAGTCGACGCTGTCGACGGCGGCGCGGTTGCGCCAGTGCGCGCTGAGCTGGCGCAGCGATTGCAGGGCCGGCTCCTTGCTGCCGGCCAGAGTGTCCTGCAACAGGCGCTGCCAGCGGCCGAGGAACAGCGCGCGGTCATCCAGCTGGATGTCGAGCAGGTTGCCGGAAGTGAAGCTGGCGCCAGCGCGCAGGTCGTCGCGGATCTGCTGCGCACGCGCGCCGAGGTCGTGGCCACCGTTGCCGAGCAGGGCCAGCGCGTCGCCGCCGACGGTGCGATTGTTGGCCGTCCACAGTCGGCCATCGGGCGGGTTCTGGATGCGCGGGTAGTGCGCGGGCGCAGCCCAGCCCTGCCAGCCGCTGCCGGGTTTCGACCAGTCCGACGGCAGCCGCGGATCGATGCCGACACGCAACGGGATGCGGTTGCCGGCGACGGTCCAGCCGATATGCCCGGCGCTGTCGGCGACCAGCAGGTTCTGCGGCGGCATGCCGAGGCGCGGGGCGAGATCCAGCGCGCCGGCCACGTCGGGCGTGCGCTCCAGTTGCATCAGGTCGAGGTTGTAGCCGCGCGGCCGGCCGGCGATCCATGCCAGTGCCAGCGGCGTGCCATCGGCGTCCTGGCCCATGATCGGGCCCCAGCGGGTGTCCTCGACCTTGAGGATGGTGTCGGGCTGGCCCTTGACCTGGATATGCTCGGCGTGGGTCTCGACCGTCGCCCAGCCGTCCGGCACCTTGTAGCGCACCGGGTCGGCCGGATCGCGCAGCACGCGCACCCAGTCCTGCCAGTCTCCGTAGCTGTTGGTGAAACCCCAGGCGATCTGGCCGTTGGAGCCGACGATGATCGCCGGCGTGCCCGGCAGGC
>JBEPVP010000126.1:0-10447 GCA_041690935.1 Rhodanobacter sp. | reverse complement strand
GAATTCTGAAGTGAATGCGGTGGCCGGCATGCTCGACGACAACCCCACCGCGGCGGGCGCTGGTGGCCCGCTGCTGGGGGATGCCGACTTTCACTACCTGCGCGCGTTCGTGCTGGAGCACTGCGGCATCGCACTGGGCGATCAAAAACGCCAGCTGGTGCAGGGTCGCCTGTTGCGGCGTTTGCGCGCCCTGGGTTTGTCGAACTTCTCCGCCTATTGCGAGCTGCTGCGGCGCGACCCCTACAGCGAGCTGGGTGAACTTGCCAGCGCCATCAGTACCAATGTGACGGCGTTCTTCCGCGAAGTGCATCACTACGACCTGCTGGTCAATGAACTGCTGCCGCGCTGGCTGTACGAGAAACGTCGCGAAGGTGATCGTCTGCGGATCTGGTCCGCGGGTTGCTCGACCGGCGAGGAGCCCTACGCGCTGGCGATGGTGCTGGCCGAGGCGCTGGAACAGAGCGGCAGCAAGCTGGATGCGAAGATCCTGGCCACCGACCTCTCGCCACAGGCACTGGAGACGGCGCGGAAGGGCGTGTATTCGCTGGAGCGGATTGCCGGTATCAGCGCCGAGCGCTGTCGCCGCTGGATGCTGCGCGGCGAAGGCGAGTACGAAGGGCTGGCCTGCGTGCACCCGCGCCTGCGCGAGCTGGTCACCATCGAACCGCTGAACCTGCTGCATCCGTGGCCGATGCGCGGTCCGTTCGATGCGATCTTCTGTCGCAATGTGGTGATCTATTTCGACCAGCCGACCAAGCAGCGTCTGTTCCGTCGTTACGCCGAGTTGCTGCCGGTCGGCGGCTATCTGTTTCTCGGCCATTCCGAATCGCTGCACGGCGTCAACGACGAGTTCGAGCTGATCGGCCGCACCGTGCACCGGAAGATCGGCGGATGACCCTGCTGACTGACCTGCGTCCCGCCAATCAGGATCACCCTTCCGTACTGCCTGGTTTCGAGCACCTGCGGCGGTATTGGGATCCGGCGCAGGCGTGCGTGACCGTGAAAGTGCTGCCCGGCGAATTCTATGTGAGCACCCAGGACGAGCTGGTGACCACCGTGCTGGGTTCGTGCGTATCGGCCTGCATCCACGACGCGCGCCGCGGCATTGGCGGTATGAACCATTTCATGCTGCCGGAGCCGCGCGGCGAGCGCGACAGCTGGACCTCCACGGTTGGCCGGGCGGCCCGCTATGGCAGCGACGCGATGGAGCAACTGATCAACGCCATCCTGGGCGCTGGCGGCCAGCGCGCCGACTTGCAGGTCAAGATTTTCGGCGGTGGCCGCGTGCTGGCACAGCTGACCGATATCGGCCAGCGCAACATCGATTTCGTGCAGCGTTACATCGCCACGGAAAGGCTGAACCTGTGCGCATCGGATCTCGGAGACGTGTATCCGCGGCAAGTGCAGTTCTTCCCCAGCAGCGGGCGCGCGCGCGTGCGACTGTTGCGCCGCCACGACGACGTGCGGCTGGTGGACGATGAACGTAGTTACCTCAAGCGTTTGGCGAATGACCCGATAAAGGGTGGTGTCGAGCTTTTCTAGCGGTAGCCCCGGCACCGCGGAAAACCGGCGAGGCCGTTGTCGAATGCGACACGGCGCGAGCTTCCTGGCAAGTGATGCGGATGGCAATGGAAAGAGTGCGTGTTCTGGTGATCGACGATTCGGCGTTGGTGCGCAAGCTGCTGACGACGATGCTTGCCTGCGATCCGGCAATCGAAGTGGTCGGCACCGCCGCCGATCCGCTGATTGCGCGCGAGAAGATCAAGCAGCTCAATCCGGACGTGCTGACGCTGGACGTGGAGATGCCGCATATGGACGGCCTGACGTTCCTGGAAAATCTGATGCGGCTGCGGCCGATGCCGGTGGTGATGGTGTCGTCGCTGACCGTGCAGGGCGCCGAGGTGACCTTGCGCGCACTGGAGTTGGGTGCGGTGGATTTTCTGGCCAAGCCGAGCAGCGATCTGGCCAACAGCTTTGGCGATAGTGCGCAGGAAATCTGTGCCAAGGTGAAGCTGGCGGCGAAGGCCAGGCCGCGCGCCCGCACGGCGGCGCGCCGACTCGAGGTCGCGCCACGGCTCTCTGCCGATGCGGTACTGCCGCACGTGCAGACGTCCGGCACCCGTGGCGGCAGTCCGATCATCGTGATCGGCGCATCCACCGGCGGCACCGAAGCGGTTCGCGTGGTGCTGGAGTCGATGCCACCCGATGCGCCACCGATCCTGGTTACCCAGCACATTCCCGCCGCCTTCAGTGGCCCGTTTGCGGCGCGCATGGATCGGTGTTCGGCGATGCGTGTATGCGAGGCGCAGGATGGCCAGCCGATCCAGACCGGGCATGCCTACATCGCGCCGGGAAGCCATCACCTGCTGGTGATGTGGGACGGCGCCAGGTATGTGTGCCGCCTGCACGATGGCCCGCCGGTGAACCGGCACAAACCCAGCGTGGATGTGCTGTTCCGCTCGATGGCGGCCAGCGCCGGTGTCGGCACGATTGCCGCGCTGCTGACCGGCATGGGCGACGATGGCGCGCGCGGGTTGCTCGAATTGAAGCAGGCCGGCGCCGCCACGCTGGTGCAGGACGAGGCCAGCTCGGTGGTATGGGGCATGCCTGGCGCTGCATGGAAACTTGGTGCGGCTGCAGAGATGCAGCCGCTGGAGCACATTGCCGCGCGCCTGCTTGCACTGGCGCGCCAACCCCACGACGGCGTTTCACGTACCTGACCTCGGATCTCGGCTCATGGCTGTCCTGACTCAACTTCTCCGCTTTCTCGCGACCCGCCCGCTGTACGGCTGGGTCGCCAGTACGCTCGCGCTGCTGCTGGCCCTGCTGTGGCATCCGGCATGGCTGGCGCCACTGCTGATCGTCGTGCTCACCGGGGTGTGGATCGTCGAGAGTCGACGCCAGCCGACGGCGCCGGCACCGGTGGCCGCAGCCAGAAATAATGCGCCCGTGCGCGAGGCGCTGGAGGACGTGCGCGGTGCACTGGTCGATGAACTCGGCCACGCCACCCGCGAGCTGCACCAGGGTCTGGACCTGCTGCGCGATGCGGTGTCCGAACTGGGCGGCGGTTTCGATGGCCTGTCGCACAAGACCGGGCTGCAGCAGTCACTGCTGAAGCAGATCATCGATGCCCAGAACGGCGGCGTCTCGGTGCAGGACTTCGCCGCGCGTACCGGCGACCTGCTGCAGCACTTCGTCGGCATGATCGTGCAGATGTCACGCGATAGCCTGCGCATCGTCTACCGCATCGACGGCATGGCCAAGGAAATGGACGCCGTGTTCGGCCTGCTGAAAAACGTCAACACGATCGCCGATGAAACAAACCTGCTGGCACTCAATGCCGCCATCGAGGCCGCGCGCGCGGGTGAATCCGGCCGTGGCTTCGCGGTGGTGGCCGGTGAGATCCGCAACCTCGCCAGCCATTCCAACCAGTTCAATGAACAGATCGGCAGCCACGTGGAGCGTGCCCGCACCGCGATGGAGCAGCTGCGCGGTCTGGTCGGCGCGATGGCCTCGCAGGATCTGAACGTGGCGCTTTCCGCCAAGGGCGGCATCGACGCCATGATGGCGCACGTCACCGAGAGTGACGCGCGCACCAGCGCGGTGGCCGACCAGGTGGTCGAGATCAACCGCGGCCTTGGCAGCGATGTTTCCACCACCATCCGTTCACTGCAGTTCGAGGACATCCTCAGCCAGCTGCTGCGGCAGACGCGTACCCGGCTGGTCGAATTGCAGGAAGTCGTGGGCGAATGCACACGCGACATCGAGGAGCTTGCCTGCGCGCCGGTCGACGCCGATTCCCTCGTCGAGCATGCGCAACGGGTGCGCAGCCGGCTGGCCATCCAGCGCGAAAAGGCGCGATTGCGCTCCCGCGGCCCGGCGTTGCAAAGCTCGATGGACGCCGGCGAAATCGAATTGTTCTGAGGAGTACAGCATGATCGTCCACCATGACAGCGAGCACGATTGCCTGACCCTGCAACTGGGCGAGCGTTTCGATTTCAGCATCCATCGCGATTTCCACGAGGCCTGCCTCGGCAGCGGCAGTGCCGCGCGCAGCTATGTCATCGACCTGGGCCAGGTGACCAGCATGGACAGCTCGGCGCTGGGCATGCTGCTGCTGCTGCGCGAACACGCTGGCGCGGATCGCGCCGAGATCCGTATCGTCAACGCCGACAGCGAACTGCGCAGCACGCTGCGCGTGGCGGGCTTCGACAAGTTGTTTGTGCTGCACTGAGGCGTCGTGACTTGCAGCGTCACGTCGGTGCGCAGATGGCCGAGGCAGGGCGCTGCAGCCAATGGCCAGACAACCCGATGGCATCGACGGGAGCGCCGTCCCGGATAGCACAAAGGCCCTGAAAGGGCCTTTGTCTTGCATGACGACTGGACGTATTACCAGGCGCGCACACTGATCACGCTGACGGTATAGCTGGCCATGTCGGTCTGAAAGCGGAAGCGCTTGCCAAGGTCGAACTTGGCGGCGGCACCCGGGGCGATGTTGGTGGTGCCGGCCGGCCAACCTTCCTTGCTCTGGATCACCTTGCCTTCGCTGTCCTTCGCGTCGATCCGGATCTGCGCGGCCGAGGCGTCGGTGCAATTGTTGACCAGTTCGCCGCTGAGGCTCAGGCGTGCAGCGCTGGCCCCACCGCTGACCGCGGTCTTGAATTCCTTGATGACGAAATCAGTGGGCGCGCAGACGGCATGCGCGCCAACCGGAAGCAGCAGCAACGAGGCGAAAAGAAGTGTGGTTTTCATGGGCACGGATCCATCAATACGGGGAAGCCAGAGGGGAAACGGGTCGGTGGGACAACACCGGCCTACACCCAGGAAATCGGCAGGAACGCCGAAACCTTTAGGCTGCTCGTGGAGATGAATGCGCCTGTGGCGATCCGGGCAATGCGGCCGGAACTAGCTGCGGTCGCCGTCCGTTGCCGAAGGCGGGTTGGTGTGCTCGATGAGCCATAGCCCCGCGAACAGCTTCGGGTCGATCGAATAGCCCGCGGCGGCGCGGGCGAACAGCCACGCGCCGGCCTCGCTGCGCGACACCTCGTGCACCACGATATTCTCGGTTTCGTCACCGCCACCCGGGCCGACCTTTTCCAGTTTCCATGCCCGCACGAAGGTAATCATTTCGGTACTCATGCCGGATGACGATGGCCCGCGATGGACGAACTCCACCCGCTCGCAGCGGTAACCGGTTTCCTCTTCCAGCTCCCGCTGCGCGGCAAGCTGAGCGCTTTCGTCGGCCTGATCGGCGAGATCGCCGACCAGGCCGGCCGGCATCTCGATGGTGTTCTGCAGGATCGACACGCGGTATTGCTCGACGAAGAGCACCTTGTCGTCCGGCGTGACCGCCAGGATGATCACCGCGCCACCCGGATTGTTGCGCTCGGCATATTCCCAGCGCCCGCGCTTGCGCAGGCTCAGCCAGCGGCCTTCGTACAGGGTTTCCACCGGTGTGCTGGCGTCGGCGGGAATGCGGCGGGCGGAATCGTTCATCGATGGTCGCGTGCAGGGAAAGCCGGCGACCATGTTGACCGCTCGGGGCGACAGCGACAACCGGCTGGCCGGAAGGGTCAGGCTTGCGGGGTTCGCATCAGCGCAGCAACGCGCGCAATCGGCTGCGGGTAAAGGCGCCGAAGCGCAGTTGTTCGCACAAGGCGTCGAGCTGACCGGGTTGCCGCGGGCTGCGCTGCAAGGTTTCGATGCTGCTGGCGCCGGGCGCATCCAGCGCGATACGGGTAAGCCGGCGGTACAGTCGCGCCTGTTCGGCATGCTCGCGCAGCTTCGCGGCGCAGGCGACGGCACCGCGCAGGCGCAGGAACGCGACTTCGTCGATGCGGTCGAGCAGGGTGTCGAGGCTGCCGAAATGGCTGAGCAGGGCGGCGGCGGTTTTCGCACCGACGCCGGGCACGCCGGGGATGTTGTCCACGCTGTCACCGCACAGCGCCAGGTAGTCGGCCACCTGGTGCGGATGCACGCCGAGTTTCTCGTGCACGCCGGCCGGCCCCCAGCGCAAGCCGCGAGCGTAGTCCCACTGCTCGTCGTGTTCGCCCAGCAGCTGGCCGAAGTCCTTGTCGGCCGACACGATCACGCTGCGCCAGCCTTGCGCGCGCAGGTTCCACACGGTGCTGCCGATCAGGTCATCGGCCTCGAAGCTGTGGTCGATCATCAGGTGGATGCCGAGCGCTTCGGTGATCGCGCGGCACTGCACGAACTGCCGCTCCAGATCAGGCGGCGGCAGTTCGCGGTTGGCCTTGTAGGCCGGGTAGATGCCGTTGCGGAACGAGCTGGTCAGCGAGGCATCGAACGCCACCGCGATATGTTCGGGCTGCACACGTTCCAGCAGTTCGCACAGGAAGCGGGTATAGCCGTGCACGGCATTGACCGGGTGGCCCTCGGCGTCGAAGAACTCGTCCGGCATCGAATGCCAGGCGCGGAACACGTACAGGCTGCCATCAACCAGATGGACGGCTGGACGTCCACTTGTCGGCGCGGTCACGGCATCCATGTGCGGAGCAGGTCGGCCAGCGCGGGGCGGTCGCGGTCAGGCACATCGATCTGCGGTGTACCGAGGTGGACGAAGCCGACCACGTGCTCACTTTCCGCCAGGCCGAGGATGCCCGCCACCTCGCGGTCGTAGGCGGCCCAGCCGGTCAGCCATTGCCCGCCGTACTCCAGCGCGTATGCGCCGAGCAGGATGTTGTAGGCGACGTTGCCGGCGCACAGCTTCTGCTCGATCTCCGGCACCTTGCTGTCGGCATGCAGGCAGGCGATCACGGCGATCACCAGCGGCGCGAAGGTATAGCGCAGGCGGTCCTTCTCCAGCTTGGCGTCGGATATTTCCGGGTGGTTGCGCAGGTTGATCGCGGCCAGTCGCTCGCCGAACGTCAGCTTCGCCGCGCCCTGCAGGCGGATCAACCGGAACGGCACCAGCTTGCCGTGGTCGGGCACGCGGATCGCGGCTTCCAGCAGCGCGTGCAGGCACGCTTCGTCCGGCGCCGGCTCGCCGAGCTGGCGCGAGGGGACGGAGTGGCGTTGCTGGAGCAGGGCAAGGGCGACGGACATGGATCGACTCGGTCGGCGGGAATCCCCATGCTAACTGGCCGGCCGAGCGCGCGCGAATGCTTATGCCGGCAGCGGCAGCTTGAACGAGCCGGGCAGCAGTGCGCCCACCGTGGTCTGCTGCAGGTCGCCGCGCAGGTTGCTCAACAGCACCGGCATGTCGTCGCCGCACAGTTCGGACATCACCTGACGGCAGGCGCCGCAGGGGTTGACCGGCGCGGGCGTGTCGGCGATCACGGCCAGCGCGGCGAACTCGCCGGGCCGGCAACCCGCGGCCATCGCGCTGAACAGGGCGGTGCGTTCGGCGCAGTTGCACAGGCCGTAGGCGGCGTTCTCCACATTGCAGCCGCTGAAGCAGCGGCCGTCGCGGGTCAGCAGGGCGGCGCCGACCAGGAAGCTGGAGTAGGGCGCGTAGGCGTTTTCGCGTGCGCTGCGCGCCAGCGCCAGCAGGTCATCGAAAGCATGAGGTGAGACGGGCATCGGGATCTCCAGCGATGACCCCGGACCGCGTGAACCGCGTGTGCCGGCGGGCCAGCTTACCCGTTTGGACCGGCCTCGATCAAAACCTCCGCCACAACTGCCGCTAAGATGACCGGACCACTGCCGAGGGGAATGCGTCATGCCGATCACCGTAGCTGCCTTGCGCGAGACCGCCAGCGGGGAACGCCGCGTGGCGATCACGCCCGAGATGGCGAAAAAGCTGCGCGGCAAGGGCCTGCGCGTGCTGCTGGAACACGACGCCGGCCGCGCCGCCGGCTTTCCCGACAGCACCTATGCAGAGGCCGAGTTTGCCGATGCTGCCAGCGTGCTGGCGCAGGCCGATCTGCTGGCTTGCGTGCTGCCGCCAGCGGATGACGCGGTATTCGCCGGCTTGCGCGAAGGCAGCGTGGTGGTCGGCCAGCTGCGACCGTACGGCGCCGCCGCGCGCGTCGCCGCCTTGACCGCACGCAAGCTGACCGCGTTCTCGCTGGAGTTGCTGCCGCGCACTACGCGGGCGCAGGCGATGGATGTGCTCAGTTCGCAGGCGGCGGTGGCCGGTTACCGGGCCATGCTGATCGCGGCCGAGGCGTCGCCGAAATTTTTCCCGATGTTGACCACCGCGGCCGGCACGATCCGGCCATCGAAAGTGCTGGTGATCGGCGCCGGCGTGGCCGGTCTGCAGGCGATCGCCACCGCCCGCCGGCTCGGCGCGCAGATCGAGGGCTACGACGTGCGCCCGGAAACGCGCGAGCAGATCGAATCGCTGGGCGCGAAGTTTCTCGACCTGGGCGTCAGTGCCGCCGGCAGTGGCGGCTACGCGCGCGAACTGTCGGCACAGGAGCGCGAAGCGCAGCAGCAGGCGCTGGCCGAACATCTGAAGTCGCTCGACGTCGTGGTGACCACCGCGGCCGTGCCGGGGCGCCCGGCGCCGAAGATCCTCACCGCCGCGATGGTCGAGGGCATGAAGCCGGGCGCACTGATCGTCGACCTGGCTGCCGAGAGTGGCGGCAACTGCGAGCTGACGAAACCGGGCGAGCGCGTCGAGCATGGCGGTGTGGTGATTCTGGGGCCGCTGAACCTGCCGGCCGGCGCGCCGCTGCATGCGTCGGAGATGTACGCGCGCAACGTGTTCAATTTCATTGAGCTGCTGGTGCACGACGGTGAGTTGAAGCCGGATTTCGGCGACGAACTGGTGGCGAAGAGCTGTGTGAGCCACGCCGGCGAGATGCGCTTCACCGGCTGAGCGAACTGCTTTTGGTAGGGCGGGCACCGCCCGCCGCACTCGCTCAGAAGAGCCGGCGGGCAGTGCCCTCCCTACGCGACGCGCCGCGGACAGAAAACGCCGCGCGCAAGGCGGGGTGTCAAGGAATCATGGCCTGCCGGGGCCGCCTGTCTGCGGCGGGCGGTCGTGGCCGCGCCGCTGGTCCCAATGCAGCCGCTCGGCGGGAGGCAGTGCATGCCATTCGCGGAGCAGCTTTTCGCGTTGCGCCGACGGCAGCTGCTGGAAGCGCTCGAAGGTGCTGTGCAACTGTTCGCGTTGCTGCGGTGACAGCTGATTGAACTTGCGCCGGTTGTCGCGGGCCTGCCTGCGCTCGGCCGGCGTCATCTGCTGCCAGTGCGCGATGTGTTGACGAACCTCCTCGCGCTTTTCCGGTGGCAGGGTGACCCAGTGCTCGGCGCGCTTGAGCATGTGCGCCTGCCGGCGCGCCGACATGCTGTCCCATTCGTTCTGCAGCGGCGCCAGCACTTCACGCTGGGCCGGGTCGAGGCTGCTCCACGGCCGCGACGGAGTTTGCGGCAGATCGTCTTGAGCTGCCGGTGCAGGCGGCGTGCCATGCGCATACAGTGGCGCCGCGGTGCTGCCGAGCAGGGCGACGAGCAGCAGAGGCAGGATCGAGCGAAATGGTCTGGTCATGGTTCAGCGGGTTGTCGGATGGCTGTTGCTGGCCGCCAGCCAGCCATAGAAATCGAGGTTCTGGTAGAGGTTCGGATCGGTCTTGTCGGCATCTGGCGGCAGCTCGTTGTCCATGTCGGCGGCCTGATCGGAGGCACCGACGGTCTGCATCGTTGTGGGCACGGCACGACGCGGCGACAGCGGCTGCCACACCATCATGGTGGCGAGCGCGATCACCGCGAAGGCGCCCGCCGGAATCAGCCAGCGAACGCTGCGATGCGCGGGTGCGTGCGCCGACTGCAGCGCCGTTCGTCGAGCCGCGCGCAGACGTCCGGCCGTGGCCGGGTCGATGCGCTGGGCAGCCTCGTGATAGAGCTCGCGGACGCGTTGTTCGAAGTGTTTGTCGGGCCGACGGTCGGGCCGATGGTCAGGCGTGGTCATCGCCATTGCTCCAGTTGATCGCGCAGATGATGCATCGCGCGTGACAGATGGGTTTTCACGCTGCCTTGGGAGCAGCCCATGGCGCGCGCGGTTTCTGCCACGTCCAGCCCTTCCAGCATGCGCAGCATGAACGCCTCGCGCTGGCGCTGTGGCAGCAGCCGTACCGCAGCGGCCATGTCGGCGTACGACTGCACGTCGTGCAGCCGGTCGAGCGGGCCCTGGCCCTGATCGGCGGGCTCCCACACGGGCAACTCGTCGCCGCTGTCGTCGCGTCCGCCACCGAGCCAGCCCACCACGATCGAGCGTACCTTGCGGCGGCGCTGCAGGTCGACGATGCGCCGGCGCAGGATGCCCCAGAACAGCGGCGACCATTCCGCGGCCGGTTTGTCGCGGTAGTGCTTGACCAGCCGCAGCATGGCGTCCTGCACCGCATCCATCGCGTCTTCGCGCTGGCGCAATTGCAGTTCGGCCATGCGGAACGCGCGCCGCTCGACCTGTGCCAGGAACGCATCCAGCGTGGCAGGCGTTTCGCGGGCGTCGCCAGCCAGATCCATGCCGAGCGTACCGGCC
>JBEPVP010000125.1:0-10590 GCA_041690935.1 Rhodanobacter sp. | reverse complement strand
CGGGCGGCCATGTCGTCGTGCTTGGGCAGGCCGGGCTGGGCGTCGAACAGCCATGGCGCATCGCAGAATTCCACGCCATCCAGATCGCCATTGGCCACGGCGTCGTCGCTGCCTTCGTAGATGTGCGAGGTGGCGACTACCGGCAGGTTGACGTGCGCGATGCGCAACTGCGGCAGCAGCAGTCGCGCCTGCGCCGCGCGCATGCTGAGGAAGATGCCGGTGTCGCCGGCGGCGCTGGCCGCAGCGGGCGCGTCGACGCCGGCCGCGGGGGCGGGCGGCGCTACCGGAAGATGCTGCGCGGCGATGACGTTGGCGTAACTGGTGGCGCCGACGGGCAGCACCACCATGCCGGCGAGCTGCCCGCCGCGCGCGGCCAGCTCGGCCTTGAATGCGCCGGCGGCACGCTGGGCGAAATCGTCGGTGGAGATCATCACGTAGGCCTGGCGCAGGCCACGCTCGATCATGTGGTCGGCCGCCTGGGCGCCTTCGGTTTCCGGCAGCAGGCCGAATTCGCTGGCGTCGCCGTTCGGCAATTGCCGGTCATCGGGATGATTCAGGGCCAGCACCGGCACCGGCAGTTGCGCCTGGCCGAACACCGCCGCCACTTCGCCGCGGGTCAGCGGGCCGACCACCAGTTTGGCGCCGTCGCTGACGGCTTGCTGGTACGCCTTGATCGCGCCGTCGGCGGTGCCCTTGCTGTCGTACACGCGCACGCTCGGGCGCGGTGCATGGTTGCGTCCGGCATCCAGATAGGCGGCGAAGAAGCCTTCGCGGATCGAGGTGCTGGCGGACGCATAGTTGCCGGCGCCGGGCAGCAGCAGGGCGACCTGGGTCGGTATCTTGTAGCCCTCGCGCACATTGGCGTCGGCGCCGGCGAGCAAGGTGCCGACCTGTTGCTGCAGCTCCGGTTGCGGCTGCGCCACGGCCACGCCGAGCCGGCTCAGTGCCTCGTTCACCCAAGGCAGCATGCGGTCGCCCGGTTTCATGGCGGCGGCGCGCTGTTTGAGCGGATCGATTCCCAGCTTGCCGAGCAGAGCGAGAACCTGCTGGCGGTTCTGGGTGTGGTCGAAGCCGTTCAACTGATCGTCCATCTCCACGCGCGTGCGCGCGGCACCCCAGTCGTCGCCGCTGGCCGTCATGGCGCGGGCGCGCAGCTCCAGCAGACGCAGCTGCATGCTGGCCGGCACGGTCACGTTCGGCTGGGTGGTGAGCCGCAGCGCGGTGCCCGCATCGTGCTGGCTGAGTGCCAGTTCGGCCTGCAGCAGGTCGAGCCGCAGGGGCTCGTCGCCACTGAGGCGCTGGCGCTCGATACTGGCGAGAGCGGGGGCGGCGCGTTCGATCTGGCCTTCCTGGCGCCAGGCTTCGGCCGCCAGCAGGCGATAGCTGTCGGCGTGCCCGGGGGACTGGCTGGCCAGTGCCAGATAGGCTTGCGCCGCCTGATCGAACTGGCCTTGCCGGGCCATCGCCTCGGCGCTCTGCGCGGC
Organism: Rhodanobacter sp.; assembly: GCA_041690935.1. Lineage (GTDB taxonomy): Bacteria > Pseudomonadota > Gammaproteobacteria > Xanthomonadales > Rhodanobacteraceae > Rhodanobacter. The sequence continues at coordinate 9,106 of JBEPVP010000125.1, read as the reverse complement.
GGCGATTTCGGCCGGTGAGCGCGGCGCGTTCATCGGTACGCAGGCAACCAGCGCCAGCGAGAAAAGCAGTCCGATCGCGGCGGCGCGCGAGAGGCGCATGAGGCGCATGGGAGATCCCTTGTTCGTCATGGTCATCAATGCGCGATCATAGCCGATCGTCTTGCCGGCTTACGGCGCTGGAGTTCTCGATGTCATCTGTTCAGTCAGGTTGCCTGTGGGTGGTGGCCACCCCGATCGGTCATCGCGATGATCTGTCGGCGCGTGCCATCGAGACCTTGCGCGCGGTCGCGGTGATTGCCGCCGAAGACACCCGGCACAGCCGGCCGCTGCTGGTTCATCACAACATCGACACGCCGCTGATCGCGCTGCACGAGCACAACGAGCGCGATGCGGTGGATGCGATCGTGCGCCGGATGGCGGCGGGTGATTCGGTGGCGTTGATTTCCGATGCGGGCACGCCGTTGATCAGCGATCCCGGTTTTCGGCTGGTGCGCGCTGCGCGTGCGGCCGACATCCGCTGCATTCCGGTGCCGGGTGCGTGTGCGGCGATCGCGGCGTTGTCGGTGGCCGGCCTGCCCAGCGATCGCTTCGTGTTCGAGGGTTTTCTGCCGCCGAAGGCCGCGGCACGCCGCAGCCGGTTGCAGGAGCTGGCCGGCGATGCGCGCACCGTCATCTTCTATGAGTCGTCGCATCGGGTGTCCGAGAGCCTGGCCGACATGCGCGATGTGTTCGGTGCGGAGCGTGAGGCGGTGCTGGCGCGCGAACTGACCAAGATGTTCGAGACCGTGCTGGGCGAGCCGCTGGCGGAACTGGCGGCACGCGTTGCGGCCGACCCGGATCAGCAACGCGGTGAGTGTGTGATCCTGGTCGCCGGTCGCGGTGAGGAAGCCGACGCGAAGCTTGCCGAGGGCCAGCGCGTCTTCGCGATCCTGCGTGAGGAACTGCCACCGGCAAAGGCGGCGAAGATGGCGGCCGCGATCAGCGGGGCGCCACGCAAGGCGTTGTACCAGGGATAGGCGTGTAGGAGCGACTTCAGTCGCGATACTTTGGCCCGGCTCTGGCCCGCGCGAAAGAGCATCGCGACTGAAGTCGCTCCTACATTCGCTTCGCGCAAGGTGTGCGCTTCCACTAGACTCCGCGGTGGAGTCGGCCGGACAGTCGCGTCGCGCGCAAGCGCATCGAGGAAAGTCCGGGCTCCACAGGGCAGAGTGCCAGGTAACTCCTGGGCAGCGTGAGCTGACGGCCAGTGCAACAGAGAGCAGACCGCCGATGGCCTCGCAAGAGGATCAGGTAAGGGTGAAAGGGTGCGGTAAGAGCGCACCGCGTACGGGGACAACGTCGTACGGCACGGTAAACCCCACTCGGAGCAAGACCAAATAGGGGAACGATAACGCGGCCCGCGTTGTTCCCGGGTAGGTTGCTGGAGCCAGACGGTGACGTCTGGCCGAGAGGAATGACTGTCGCGTCGCAAGACGTACAGAACCCGGCTTACAGGCCGACTCCACCTCTTCAACGGATTCACCACCGGCGCGGCGACTGTCGCGTCGGTGGTGATGCGTGGAATGGCGTTCGACGTGAACGCCGATTCATCGCGGTCGGGTCCAATGGCTCGATTTGCCCTCGCCGAACCCCTTGTCGGCGCTGGCGAAAGACTAAAAATTCCCTAGCTTTCAAACACCTTGAACAGGTTCGTGAGAAAACGCTGGAATTACCGCCATAACTTCGCCTTTCTCCTTGATTCACAAGCGAAATTCCCTTGACAGTCTCATGGCGCGAGACTATCGTGGGTTTCGGTGTGAAATTGTGGGTTTTAGTGGAGTTACCGACTGTGTTTCAAGGCGAAACCGCCATCACTGTAGAAGACAAGGGCCGCCTGGCCATTCCGACCGCGTATCGCGAGTTGGTGACGGGCGAGTGCGCGAATCGTCTGGTGATCACCTACAACCCGTTTGAACCGGGTTGCCTGTGGTTGTTTCCGCATGCCGCTTGGGAACAGGTGCGCGACCAGGTCAATGCTCTGCCCAAGGTCAAGAAGGTGCATCGCGACCTGCAGATGAAGCTGGTCGGTGCGGCCGCGATGGTCGAGCCGGACGGTGCCGCGCGCATTCTGCTGCCGGCCAGCCAGCGCGCCACCACCGGCATCGAGAAAAAAGCCGTGCTGCTGGGCATGGGCAACAAATTCGAGCTGTGGAGCGAACAGGCCCATCTGGCCAAGATGCGCCAGACCATCGGCGAAGACGAAATCAGTATCGACATGGCGGATCTGCGCCTGTAGGCGCGGGCGCTGACGTGGTGGGACGGGAGCGGGGGTGCAGCGTGGCCGAGCAGCAATTGCGGCACATCCCGGTGATGCTGGGTGAAGCGGTGGAGGGCCTGTCCGTGCAGTCTGACGGGCGCTATCTCGATGGCACGTTTGGACGCGGCGGTCACGCCCGCGTCGTGCTGTCGCGCCTCGGTGCCGAGGGCCGGTTGCTGTTGATGGACCGTGACCCCACCGCGATTGCCGCGGCGCAGGCCGAGTTCGCCGATGATCCGCGCGTGTCGATCCGGCATGCGAATTTCTCAAGCCTGGCCGAGTGGGACGAAACCGTCGCCGGGCTCGATGGTGTGCTGCTCGATCTGGGCATGTCCTCGCCGCAACTGGATGAGGCCGCGCGCGGCTTCAGCTTCATGGCCGATGCGCCGCTGGACATGCGCATGGACACGACCCAGGGCGAGAGCGCGGCGCATTTCCTGGAGCACGCCAGCGAGCGCGAGATCACCGAGGTGCTGTGGAAGTTCGGTGAAGAGCGTCACGGCCGGCGCATCGCTCGTGCGATCGTGGCCGATCGCGAGGCCACCCCGTTCACCCGTACCGGCCAGTTGGCGGGGTTGATCGAGCGCGTGGTCGGCCGCCGCGAGCCGGGCAAGCACCCGGCCACGCGCAGCTTCCAGGCGTTGCGCATCCGCGTGAACGGCGAACTGGACGCGCTGCAGCAGGGCCTGCATGCCGCGCTGGAGCGACTCAAGCCCGGCGGTCGGCTGGCGGTAATCAGCTTTCATTCGCTGGAAGACCGCGCGGTGAAGCTGTTCATCCGCGACCACTCCGGCCGCGTGCAGAACAGCCGCCGCGGGCCACCCGTGCAGGAAGTGGCGGCGCGGCTGGCGGCCGTCGGCAAGGCGCAGTTTCCGTCCGCCGCCGAGATGGCGGCGAACCCGCGCTCGCGTTCGGCCGTGCTGCGCGTGGCGGAGAAATTGTCGGAACAGATGCTGCCGCGCGAGGGCCACGCATGAAGGCGATCGGCGCCCTGTTCATGCTGGCCTTGCTGGTTGCAGTGCTGGCCAGCGCGCTCGGCGTGGTGTGGACGCGCCACGAGAGCCGCGTGCTGTTCGTCAATCTGACCGCGCTGCAGAACCAGCGTGACGAATTGAATATCGAATACGGCAAGCTCGAACTGGAGCAGGCCACCTATGCCGAGCCGCGCCGCATCGACGACGAGGCGCGGCAGAAACTGGGCATGCTCGACCCGCGCCCACAAGACATCCGGTTGCTGCGCTGATGAGTTGGCGCAAACACAGCACGCCACCGCAGCGCGGCCGCCATCGCCAGGCCGGGCCCAGCTCGCGCAAGCGCATGGTCGTCGTGGTCGGCCTGCTCGGGCTGGCTTCGCTCGGACTGGTGGCGCGTGCGTTTGATCTGCAGGTCGTGCGCAAGCAGTTCTACCAGCGCCAGGGTGATGCGCGCTTCCTGCGCGAGATGCCGATACCGGTGTCGCGCGGCACCATCTTCGACCGCAACGGCGAGCCGCTGGCAGTGTCGACCCCGGTGATGTCGATCTGGGCGAACCCGTCCGAGGTGCTGGACAACGACGAGCGCATCCCGCAGCTGGCGCAGGCGCTGGGCGTCGATGCGGGCGAATTGAAGGAGCAGCTGGCGACCCGCTCCGATCGGGAGTTCGTCTACCTGCGCCGGCAGATGGCACCGTCGGCGGCGCAGGCCGTGCTGGATCTGGGCATTCCCGGCATCAACGGCCTGCGCGAGTTCAAGCGCTATTACCCGTCTGGGGAAGTGACTTCGCACGTGCTCGGCTTCACCAACATCGACGATCACGGCCAGGAAGGCCTGGAGCTGGCCTATGACGACTGGCTGTCCGGCAAGCCGGGCGCCAAGCGGGTCATCCGCGACCGCATGGGCCATGTGGTGGAGGACGTCGAGCAGATCCGGGCGCCGAAGCCGGGGCAGAACCTCACGCTCAGCATCGATCGACGCATCCAGTTTCTCGCCTACAGCGAATTGAAGGCCACGCTGGACAAGTTCCAGGCGGACTCCGGTTCGATGGTGGTGCTCGACGCAAAGACCGGCGAAGTGCTGGCGATGGTCAACCTGCCGACCTACAACCCCAACGCGCTCAACGCCAGCAAACCTGGCCAGCGCCGCAATCGCGCGATGACCGATGTGCTGGAACCCGGCTCCACGGTAAAACCCGTTCTGATGGCCGCAGCACTGTCCAGCGGCAAGTTCACCCCGACCAGTCCGATCATCGACACCACCGGCGGCCACTGGTATTTCCAGGGCCACGACATCCACGATACCCACAATTACGGGCTGCTCACGCCGACCGGCGTGATCACCAAATCGAGCAACGTGGGCGCGGCGCATATCGCCATGCAGCTCGACACGGGTTTGATGTACGACACCTATCGCGCGTTCGGCTTCGGCAACAGCACCGAGAGCGGCTTTCCCGGTGAGGCTTCCGGCTACCTGCGCATCGGTCGTGACTGGCGGCCGCTGGAGAAGGCCATCATGGGCTACGGCTACGGTCTCAACGTGACCGTGCTGCAGCTGGCCAATGCCTACGCCACCATCGCCGACGGCGGCGTGATGCACAGCCCCACCTTCATCAAGGACAACGACAACACCGCCAAGCAGATCATCTCGCCGGAAGTGTCCAGCGAACTGATCCAGATGATGGAGACGGTGACTGGCGAGGGCAGCACGGGCACGCCGGCGCGTATCGCCAACTACAGCGTGGCCGGCAAGACCGGCACCGCGCACAAGGCGAGTGCAGGCGGCTACGCCAAGAGCAATTACACGTCGGCTTTCGCCGGCATCGTGCCGGCATCGGACCCGCGCCTGGTCGGCGTGGTGGTGATCGACAACCCGCAGAAAGGCAGTTACTACGGCGGTACGGTGTCCGGGCCGGTGTTCGCCAAGGTGATGGGCGGCGCGCTGCGCCTGCTCGACGTGCCGCCGGACAACATCGGCCGTTGGTACGTCGGCGGTCCGCTGCAGAGTCCGGATGGGCTGGTCGGCAGCAAGCCGCCGGTGGATGCGCCGATCGACGACGCGCCGATCGACGAGGGCACGCCATGAGCACCGGCCACCTCGACCAGTTGCTGCTGGGGATTGCCGATGCGCAGGTCGCCGCGGTGCCGGGTGCCGGCCGCATCGTGCTCTCCGGGCTGACCCTCGACTCGCGTCATGTGCATCGCGGCAATGCGTTCTTCGCCTTGCGCGGCACCCAGCACCACGGCATCGCATTCGCCGCCAGCGCCGTGCAGCGCGGCGCACAGGTGGTGCTGGCCGAAGCGCCGGCCCCTGACGACGTGGCTACGCTGGACGTGCCGCTGCTGTGGATCGAGAACCTGCACGAGCAGGTCAGCGAAATCGCCGCGCGCTTCTACGACCGCCCCAGCGAATCGATGCGCATGCTCGGCGTCACCGGCACCAACGGGAAGACCTCCTGCGTGCAGTTGCTGGCGCAGGCACTGACCCTGCTCGGTCATCGCGCGGCCTCGATCGGCACCCTCGGCGCGGGTGTGCACGGTCAGTTGCACGAAGGCGAACGCACCACGCCCGATGCGATCAGCGTGCAGGCCTTGCTGGCGGACTTTCGCGACGCCGACGTCAGCCATGTGGCGATGGAAGTGTCGTCGCACGCGCTGGAACAGGGCCGGGTCGGCGCGGTGGATTTCGAGGTGGCCGCGTTCACCAATCTCACCCGCGATCACCTGGACTATCACGGCAGCATGGAAGCGTATGGCGCGGCGAAGGCGAAGCTGTTCGCCTGGCCGGGGCTGCGCAGCGCGGTGATCAATATCGACGACGCGTTTGGCCGCGACCTGGCCGCGCAGTTGCCCGCCGGCGTGCAACCGCTTCGCTTCAGCATGGCCGACGACAGCACGGCGGAAGTTGTCGCCAGTGCCATCGTCAGCTCGGCCGAAGGGCTGGCGTTCCAGTTGCGCACGCCGTGGGGTATGCGGGCGATCCACAGCCATCTGCTGGGCCGCTTCAACGTGGCCAACCTGCTCGCGGTGGTGGCCTGCCTCGGTGCGCTGGGCGAATCGTTCGCGCGCATCGTCGCCGCGGTCGAACAGCTGCAGCCGGTCAACGGCCGCATGAGCCGGCTCGGTGGCGTGCAGGGTCAGCCGCTGGTGGTGGTCGATTACGCGCATACGCCGGACGCGCTGGAACAGGCGTTGACCGCCGTGCGCGCGCATTGCGCCGGCAAGCTGATCTGCGTGTTCGGCTGCGGCGGAGAACGTGATGCCGGCAAGCGCCCGTTGATGGGCGCGATCGCAGCGCGCCTCGCGGACGTCGCCATCGTCACCGACGACAACCCGCGCGGCGAAGACGGCGACGCGATCGTGACGCAGATCGTCGCCGGCATGACCGCGGCACGGGCGATGACGGTGGAGCGCGATCGCGCGGTGGCGATCGCCGATGCGCTGCAGCTGGCGCGCGCCAGCGACGCGGTGCTGATCGCCGGCAAGGGCCACGAAACCTATCAGGATGGCGCGGCCGGCAAGCGTCCGTTCGACGACCTGGCGGTGGCGCATGCCGCGCTCGAACGGTTGCAGCGGGAGCCGCGCGCATGATGCGGCTGGGCGCCATCGCCATGTGGACCCACGGGCGCCTGCTCGACAGCAGTGCCGGGCTGGACGATGCCGAAATCACCGGCGTCGCCATCGACACGCGCAAGCTGCAGCCCGGCGACCTGTTCGTGGCGATCAAGGGCGAACGTGCCGACGGTCACGACTACCTGACCGAAGCCGCCGCGCGCGGCGCGGTCGCCGCAATGGTAACGCGCAAGGTCGACAGCGCATTGCCGCAGGTGCTGGTGGACGACGCTACTCTGGCGCTGGGCGATCTGGCCAGTGCGGTGCGTGCGCAGCGTAACGTGCGGGTGATCGGCATCACCGGCTCCAACGGCAAGACCACGGTGAAGACGCTGGTCGCCTCGATCCTGTCGCGGCATGGCCGCACCCACGTCAGCGCGGGCAACTTCAACAATGAACTCGGCCTGCCGCTGAGCCTGCTGGCGATGCCGCAGGACACCGAGTACGCGGTGCTGGAAATGGGCGCGGGCAAGCCGGGCGACATTGCGTATCTGGCGGCCATCGCACGGCCCGACATCGGCCTCGTCACACTCATTGCGCCGGCGCATCTTGCGCGCATGGGCAGCATCGAAGGCGTGGCCGAAACCAAGGGTGCGTTGTATCAGGCGCTGCCGGCCGACGGCGTCGCGATCATCAACGCCGACGACAGTTTCGCCAGCTTCTTTGACGGTCTGGCTGGCACGCGCAAGGTACTGCGCTACGGTCTGGATCATCCGGCGAATATCGGCGCCGACATCATCGAGCAGCGCGTGGACGGTTCGCGTTTCGTGCTGAGCACGCCGCACGGCGATGCCGAAGTCGCGCTGCCGCTGCCCGGTCGCCACAACATCGCCAACGCGCTCGCGGCGGCGGCGGTCGCCACGGCACTTGAAGTGCCGCTGGCCACCATCGTCGCCGGCCTGGAACAGGTGACGGGCGTGGCTGGACGCCTGCGCCGCGAGATGACGGCGGGCGGCTGGACGCTGATCGACGACAGCTACAACGCCAACCCCAGCTCGATGGCTGCGGCGATCGACACCCTGCTGTTGGCCGAGGGCGAGCGCTGGCTGGTGTTGGGCGACATGGCCGAGTTGGGCGCTGATGCACGCGAGCTGCATGCGGGCATAGGCGCGCGTGCCCGCGAGCGCGGCATCGAGCGGCTGTTCGCGGTGGGCCCGCTCGGTGCGGCCACGGTCGCGGCGTTCGGCGCGCGCGGCGAACACTTCGACGACAAGGCGGCATTGATCGCCGTGCTGCAGGCACAGCTGCGTGACGGCGTCACCTGTCTGGTCAAGGGCTCGCGTTCGGCCGGCATGGAGCAGGTGGTGGCCGCGCTCGGTGGTCAGCCGGGCCATGCGGAAACGAACAACGGAGGTGCCTCCGATGCTGCTTGAACTGGCCGACTGGATGGCACGGCATTTCACCGCGCTGCATCTGTTCCAGTACATCACCTTCCGCACGATCATGGCCGCGCTCACTGCGCTGGCGATGTCGCTGCTGTGCGGGCCGTGGCTGATCAACCGGCTGGCAGCGCTCAAGGCCGGCCAGGTGGTGCGCAGCGACGGTCCGCAGACGCATCTGGTCAAGGCCGGCACGCCGACCATGGGCGGCGTGATGATCCTGCTCTCGGTCAGTGTGGCCACCTTGCTGTGGGCCGACCTGCACAACCGCTATGTGTGGGTGGTGCTGGCGGTGATGCTGACGTTCGGCGTGATCGGCTTCTACGACGACTACCGCAAGCTGGTGCTGAAGGACAGCCGCGGGCTGGCCAGTCGCTGGAAATATTTCTGGCAGTCGGTGTTCGGTATCGGCGCGGCGCTGTTCCTGTACTACAGCGCGCCGCATGTGGGCGTCGCTGGCTTGCCGGTGGCGGAAACCGCGCTGTACGTGCCGTTGTTCAAGCATGTGGTGCTGCCGCTGGGGCTGGTCTTCGTGGTGGTGACGTATTTCATGATCGTCGGCTTCTCCAACGCGGTGAACCTCACCGACGGCCTGGATGGCCTGGCGATCATGCCGACCGTGCTGGTCTCCGGCGCGCTGGGTGTGTTTGCGTACCTGGCCGGCAACAAGGTGTTTTCCGAATACCTCGGCATTCCGTCGATTCCCGGTGCAGGCGAGTTGTCGATCTTCTGCGGTGCGCTGGCCGGGGCGGGGCTGGGCTTCCTGTGGTTCAACACGTATCCGGCGCAGGTGTTCATGGGCGACGTTGGTGCGCTGGCGATGGGTGCGGCGCTCGGCTGCGTCGCAG
>JBEPVP010000124.1:0-10617 GCA_041690935.1 Rhodanobacter sp. | reverse complement strand
GCACAGTGCCGTGGCGCTTTTTACATTCTGCCTGCCACTGGGGCTGGCGGCTTACTGGCTGTTTCAGCTGCTGATCAAGACTGCGTGGTGTGCGGTATTGCCGGATCACTGGCGCACTCGCTTGCGTGGCGAACATCCGGTCGCTCGACCTGGAGACTGGAAAAACTGGCTGGGTGCGGCTGCGGCGGTGCTGGCCGGCGCCCTGACACATCTGGTCTGGGATGGGTTTACACACGAGGACGGGCGTGGCGTGCGCATGTTTCCGTTCCTGGACGACGACGGACCCCACATCGAGGGGACTTCCTTGCCCTTGTACCGATGGCTTCAGTTTGCCAGCAGCGTCCTGGGGCTTTTCGTCGTGCTGGTCGCCGCATGGAAGTGGAGCCGCGGCGATCGGCATGTGGATCGGCCGGGCGAGCCGGCGCAGGGTGCCTGGCGATATCCTGAATTGGTCGCGCGCGAAAGACAATTCTGGTTCGCTGCCTATCTGCTGATTCCGGCGGTGATATTGATACTCGCTGCAGCTCCGGAACTCTACCGTGAGCATGTCTGGTACACCCTCGCGGGCATGGTGAGCGACCTTGCGTATGTCGGGCTCGCCGGCATCATCGTCTCAATTGCGCTGGTCAGCGCGCTTGTGCGCCTGCGGCTTGCGCTGCTGCGGCGTCGGCTCGACGATCGAAGTTTGCTCCAGTAGGCTGCACCCGCATGTGGGGGATCACGCGATATCAATGGATGGTGCTGCTTGCGGCCTGGCTGGGCTGGGGTTTCGACGTCTTCGACGGCATGTTGTTCAACTACGTCGCACCCAACTGCATCCCCACACTGCTGCACCTGCCCGTCGGATCACCCGAGGCGCGTGCCCAGACCTTGCACTGGACGGGCCTGCTGACTTCGCTGCTGTTGATTGGCTGGGCTGCCGGCGGCGTGCTGTTCGGCCTGGTTTGCGACCGCATCGGGCGGGTGCGCACCCTGATGTTGACGATGGTGCTCTATGCGGTCGGTACGGCGGCCTGCGCGGCTGCCACGAACCTATGGATGCTGGCCATCTTCCGGCTTGTTGCGAGCCTAGGGATCGGCGGCGAGTGGGCCGCCGGCGCGTCGATGGTCGCCGAGGTCATGCCCGAAAAACGCCGGATCGAAGGCGGCGCCTTGTTGTATACGGCCGCACCGTTTGGGCTCTTCCTGGCGACATTTCTCAACTACCAGGTCGCGGGTGTCTGGTTCCCCAACAACACGGAACAGTCCTGGCGCTATGTCTTCCTGTTCGGACTGCTGCCTGCCGCCGTCGCCTTCATCTTCCGGATGTTCATGCATGAGCCGGAGCGCTGGCAGGCGATCAGGAAGCGCAGCCATGCGCGAGTGCGCGAAATCTTCACCCCGGCGCTGCGGCGCAATACTGTTGCAGGCACCTTCACTGCGGTCATTGCCCTGGTGGGATGGTGGAGTTGCAGCGCCTTCATTCCGGTCATCGCCACCGGCCTCGCGCGCACCAGTGCGGAACTGCGCGGCCTCGACCAGAGCGCCACGCTGCATCTGATCGAGCATTGGAAAGTCACGGCGACCGTCGCCTTCAATCTCGGCGGCCTGCTTGGCACGCTGCTGACGATTCCACTCGCCAAGCATCTGGGTCGGCGGCCAATGTTCGCGCTGTATTTCGGCGCATCGGCCGCCGCTATTCTTGCGACTTTTGGCCTCGACATGCCGGCCGAAATGCGGCTCTATATGTTCTTCGCCATCGGCGTGCCGGTATTCGGCGTCTTCGGCGCGTTTCCCTATTATCTGCCCGAGCTATTTCCGACCCGCTTGCGCGCGACGGGCGCCGGCTTCTGCTACAACATCGGTCGGGTGCTGGCCTCGGTGGGGCCGTTCATCGTCGGTGCCGCGGCCGCGAAAGGCACGGCGATGCAGACCATCTTTTACATCGGCTTCGCGCCGCTCATCGGCTTGCTGTTTGCGCCGCTGATCACCGAAACGCGCGGCGGCGCGCTGGCCGACTAGCCTGCCACAGGGGAAGGTCCATCGATTTCATCGACCTCAAGTCACAATACCGTGCGCTCCGCCGCGACATCAACACGCGTATTCAGACGGTGCTCGATCACGGCCAGTACATCCTCGGACCGGAAGTGCGCGAGCTCGAACAGCGGCTCGCTGCGTTTGTAAACAGCGCGCACTGCATATCAGTCGCCAGTGGCACCGAGGCATTGTTGATCGCGCTAATGGCGCTGGAGATCGCGCCCGGGGACGAGGTCATCACTTCACCGTTCACGTTTGTCGCCACTGCGGAAGTCATCGCGCTGGTCGGTGCCAAGCCGGTGTTCGTCGATGTCGAAGCCGAGACGGGCAACATGGACGCCAACCTGCTGGACGACGCCATCACTGCGCGCACCCGGGCCATCATGCCGGTGAGCCTGTACGGGCAGCCTGCCGACATGGACGAAATCAGCGCCATTGCCGCGCGCCGCGGCGATATTGCGGTCATTGAAGACGCGGCGCAGAGCTTCGGCGCGACCTACCAGGGACGCAAGAGTGGGGCGCTCTCGGCCGTAGGCTGCACCAGTTTCTTTCCGAGCAAGCCGCTGGGCTGCTATGGCGACGGCGGTGCGATCTTCACCGACGACGCGGCGCTTGCCAAGGCGTGCGCCGAGATTCGCGTCCATGGCCAGAGCGCGCGTTACCACCACACTCGCATTGGCGTGGGGGGTCGCATGGATACCCTGCAATGCGCGATCCTGCTGGCAAAGCTGTCGAGGTTCGAGTGGGAGGTGGCGCGGCGCATCGAACTGGGGGAGCGCTATGGCGAGGCCATTCGCGCCAGCGGCGCCAAAGTGGAATTGCTGACCGTGCGGCCGGGCCGAACGAGCGTGTGGGCGCAGTACACGGTGCTGGTCGAGAATCGCGATGCCGTGCAGGAGAAAATGAAACAGGCCGGCATTCCAACCGCGGTGCATTATCCGCGGCCGCTGCACCAGCAGCCCGCCTACGAGAAACTCTGCGACCCCAAGCCCATGCCAGTGAGCGAACTACTGGCAAGCCGGGTCATCAGCCTGCCGATGAGCGCCGATCTGAGCGACTCGCATGTCGAATTCGTGGTGGCCGCGCTGGCACATGCCACTGCCTGATGTCGGTCGATTTGCTTTATGTGAACTGCTCGTCGCCTACAACCGGAGGGGATGTTAATTTTTGTTAATGTTAGGCAGTCCCGTCAAGGAACTGTACCGTGGCCAAGATCGTTCTGGTCTGTTACCGGAATGCTGCCTCTGCAGACGCAGCCGACGCCACGCGCCGCTTGCGGTCGTTTGTGGCCTCGCTATGCCCGGACAATCTCTCGCCTGTTGAACCGGTCATCGCCACAGACGCGGGCGGCCTTCTGCTGGGCGTGTTCAATCCTGCGGACCCGGCTGCGGTGCATGCCTGCAGTGCTTATTCCGGATGGCTGGCCGACGGGCATGATTCGTGGTGGCGACCGGGTGGGCGCGCCCCGAGCGGTACCTACGCGCTGCTGCGAGCTGATCTCGAAATAGTAGAGGCACTCGCGGATTATTCGGCGTCGCGCACGATCTGGCTGGCGCATACCGACGAGATATTTGTCGCCTCGACCTCCCAGCGCGCAATTCCCTACTTCCTCGGTTCCTTCGATCCGAATCCGACTGCCCAGGCGTGGATGCTCTCAGCCGGGTCACTTGGACCGTCAGCAGGGTGGGATCGTCGGGCGCATCCGCTGGGGCCTGACGGTGTCGCGCGATTGGACCGAACCCGCTGGCAGCTCGCGGTTCGCGAGCCGCCCGTGGAGTTCCAGATTGATCGGTCACCGGACCGCGAGCATGCGGAGCGTCTGCGCCAGGTGCTCGCTCGGACCGTTGGCATTGCGACTTTCGACTATTCGCGCTGGGTATTGCCGCTGTCAGGTGGATTCGACAGTCGTGCGATCCTGCTCATGTTGCAACAGCGCCGAGGCCTGCGCGCAGTAACCTGGGGTCGGGCAGAGGCGATCCGGCAACGCGGCAACGATGCCTACGTGGCCCGACAGGTGGCCGCGGCAGCCGGCATTGACCACCAATACTACGAGACCGACCTCTCGGATGAGCCGATAGAACAGATCCTCGGTCGGTATTTGACTGCAGGCGATGGCCGCACCGATGGTTTCGCTGCGTACGTTGACGGTTTCCGCGCCTGGCGCTTGTTCTTCGAAAGCGGCGTCCGGGGCGTCATTCGCGGAGAACACGGCTTCGGACCCGGACCCGGACCGGCGCTGAAAAATCACGCACAGGTGCTCCAGCTCTGCAGCATGACGCGCTGGAGTGATTACGCCGGCACACCGCCATTCGCGGCCTTCGGCTTGCCACAACTGGACGAGCAGCCGCTGCCGCAATCCTATGCGCCGCACGATTGGGAATCGCCCGACGATTGGCGCGACCGCCTTTACCAGCTGTACCGGATTCCCGCGTATCACGCCGGCCAGAATGATCTCAAGGCGGCGTATGTCGAGGTTGCAGCGCCGCTGTTGGTACGCGAAATCCTCTCGCTGACGCGCACTTACCCTGACCACCTGCGCAACGACAAGCGCTTGTTCAGGGAAGTTGTAGCGCCGCTCGACCTGCCAATCCGCTATGCCAGCGACTCCGCGCTGGTCCCACGGGGGCAGCTAATGGAGATGCCCGCCATGCGGGAAGCGCTTTGCGATGAGCTGTCGTCGCGGCATCTCAGGGGTGCACTGACCGGCCAGTTTGCCGACTATCTGTTGAACTCGTGGCCAAGCCCTGCCGCCAGCCCGCGGGCCGGATTCTGGCAACGAGCCCGCAGGCGGTTGCGCGTTTACGTGCCGGCGAGCCTGCCGGCGCACTTTGGCGGCAAACTAAAAGCGCAATCGCTGGATGTCAGGTGGATCGCGCTGCGCGCATACATCGTCAGCCGCATGCTCAATCGGCTCGCGGCGGATGCCCGACATGAGACAGGCCACGCGTAGTGCCGCCATTTGTTCACAGCGGAGAGAATATGCCTGCGGTAGGGACTGGCGAGACTCAAATGGGATATCGCCGCGATATTGACGGGCTGCGAGCCGTTGCCATTCTGTCTGTCCTGGCGTTCCACGCCTTCCCGACCGCGGTCCCCGGTGGTTTTGTCGGAGTCGACATCTTCTTCGTTATTTCCGGATACCTGATTTCCGGAATTATCCTGAACGACCTCAAGAACGGTGTGTTCACCTTCTCCGGTTTTTATGCGCGCCGGATACGCCGAATCTTTCCCGCACTCGCACTCGTCCTGGCGTTTGTGCTTGTGGTTGGCTGGTGGATTCTGCTGCCTTTTGACTACCGGCAGCTCGGTGCCGATGCGGCTGCCGGCGCAGGCTTTGTATCCAATATCCTCACACAGCATGAAACCGGCGACTACTTTGATAAGGCGGCCGAGTTCAAGCCGCTGCTGCATCTTTGGTCTTTGGGCGTTGAAGAACAGTACTACCTTATCTGGCCCCTGGTGCTGCTGCTCGCGCGTGGAAGAAATCGGCTGACCCTCTGGCTGATCTTGACCGTGGGGGCCGCGTCATTCGCTTTCAACATATTGACTGTGAGGGAAACTCCCAGAATCGCGTTTTACTGGCCACAAAGCCGTTTCTGGGAGTTAATGATCGGCAGCTGCCTCGCGTACTTTCGGGTACATCACGCAGGCGCAGCCCGCGTCTTGCGAATCTCCGTGTTGCCGGAGCTTGCTGCTCTGGCCGGCAGTTTGCTGATTGCGTTGGCACTGTGGCTATTGAGCGACCAGTCCATATTTCCCGGATGGTGGGCGTTGCTGCCCACCGTGGGAACTGCGCTGCTGATTTCGGCTGGCCCCGACACCTGGATCAATCGGCGAGTGCTTGCACGCCAGATCCCCGTCTATATCGGACTTATCAGTTACCCGCTTTACCTCTGGCACTGGCCGCTGCTGGTCTATCCACGGATCTGGAGCGGTGGTCAGACGTCCGCCTTGTCACGCATGGTCGGCATTGGCGCCGCCGTGCTCCTTGCGAGCCTGACGTTTCATTTCATAGAGAAAAAGATCAGGCATGTACGGCTCATGCAGTATCCACGTGCACCCCAGGCGGCGTTGGTGGCTGTCGTTGCGGTATTGGGAATCTATGGCCTGCTTGCCCTTAACAACCAATCGCAGGCGCGCTCCGCGTCAGTGCCGGGTCTTGACGGCATTTCCGTCGCCGCACACGACTGGGCATACCCCGGTAACAGGACAATTCGCGGGGACACGCGCGATGCGGTCGTATTCTTCGGCGATAGCCACATGCAGCAGTACATGCCGCGTATAGCTAAACTGATGAACGAGCGCCAGTCTGCGGTACGGACGGTGGTGCTCATAACGAGAGGCGGATGCGCACCCATACCCGGCATCGAGCGCAGGGGGTATGGCTGCGACCGTTTCGTTGAAAAGGGGATGTCAATTGCCCTGCAACCGGAAGTAGTAACCGTCGTCATCAGTGCCTCGTGGGTAGGATTTACAGCCCGCAAGGACTATTTTTGGAAGGACAAATTGTCCGGGCAACCACTGGATTTGCAGGCAGGTGACCTGGATCCGGTGTTGCAGAACCTCGAGGCAGCACTACGGCGACTGGTGGCAGGCGGAAAGCGCGTTATCCTGGTGCTGTCTTCGGCGTACGGCGAGACTTTTGATCCAGCACTCATGGTTGAGCGCCACGGACTCCAGTTCCGGGTACGCACCAGTCCGCCCATGCAAAGAAGCCAGGCAAGGGAAGCCAATGCCTACATTGACGATCGCCTGAAGCGGTTAGCCGCCAATGTGGGGGCGGAGACCATGGATCCCATGAACTACCTTTGTTCCGCCACCACGTGTCCGACTGTCGATCCGGACGGGACCCCCCTGTACAGGGATGCTTCGCATGTACGGGCGACCGTGGCGCGCGATCGCTTCGGTGGATTTGACCAGTTCGTGTACATGCATGGCCAATAAAACGTGCGACGGGAAATATGGTGGACGGTACTGGGATTGAACCAGTGACCCCTGCCGTGTGAAAGCAGTGCTCTACCGCTGAGCTAACCGTCCAGTGCGTCGCGTGGGGCGGAATTTTAAGGGTCTGACCCCGGTGAATCAAACTATGTGGGGGTGACCCAATTCCCACCGCGGTGGGCGGTGTGCACCTGTTATCCTTTGATTCATATCATATTGGAGTGATGTACGTCATGTTGAGTCTGCGCAATTGCCGTATCGGCGTGGTTGGCTTGGGATATGTAGGTTTGCCACTGGCCGTCGAGTTTGGCAAACACTTCGATACAACCGGTTTTGACATCAGCGCCCGGCGTATCCGGGACCTGCAGGCGGGTCGCGATGCCACGCTGGAGACAACCCGGGCGCAGTTGCGCGCCGCGACGCGCCTGGTTTTTTCCGCGCGGCTCAAGGATCTCAAGCGGTGCCGCGTATTCATCGTGACCGTGCCGACCCCCATCGACGAATACAAGCGACCGGACCTGAGGCCGCTGGAAGGCGCCAGTGAGACGGTAGGCCAGGTGTTGAAGAAGGGTGACATTGTCGTGTACGAATCGACGGTCTACCCGGGCTGCACCGAGGAAATCTGTGTGCCGATCCTCGAGCGTGTATCTGGTCTCAAGTTCAATCGCGATTTCTTCGCCGGCTATAGCCCCGAGCGCATCAATCCGGGCGACAAGGATCACCGGTTGACGACGATTCGCAAGGTCACCTCAGGTTCCACGCCCGCAGCCGCAGAGTTCGTCGACAAGCTCTACGGCGCCGTCATCAAAGCCGGAACGCACAGGGCCAGCAGCATTCGCGTGGCTGAGGCGGCCAAGGTGATCGAGAATACGCAGCGCGATGTCAACATCGCGCTGATCAACGAACTGGCGTTGATCTTCAATCGCCTCGGCATCGATACGGAAGAAGTGTTGCAGGCGGCAGGCACGAAGTGGAACTTCCTTCCGTTCCGACCCGGCCTGGTGGGCGGGCACTGCATCGGCGTGGATCCCTATTACCTGACGCACAAGGCGCAGGAGATCGGCTACCACCCGGAGATGATCCTGGCCGGGCGGCGCCTCAACGACAACATGGGTCAGTACGTGGCCAGCGAATTGCTGCGTCTGATGACGGATCGGCGCATCCACATCAAGGGCTCGCGCATTCTGGTGCTGGGGTTGGCGTTCAAGGAGAACTGCCCGGACCTGCGGAACTCCAAGGTCGTCGATGTGATTCGCGAGCTGCAGAAGTACGGCGCAACGGTCGACGTCTACGATCCCTGGGTCAATGGCCGCGAAGCTCGCCACGAATATGGCCTGCGCCCGGTGCGCACGTTGCGCCGTGGACACTATGATGCCGCCGTGTTGGCCGTAGCGCACCGCGAGTTCAAGGAACTCGGCGCCCCAGCGATTCGACGTCTATGCCGGCGCAACCACGTGCTCTACGACATCAAGTACGCTTTTCCTTCGGCGGAAGTGGATGGTCGGTTGTGAGTACAAAATAGCTCTGGCATGACGGTTGTAACGCGCTTCGCTCCCAGCCCGACTGGCCTGCTGCATATCGGCGGAGTGCGCACGGCACTTTTTTCCTGGCTCTACGCGCGCCACCACGGCGGGCGCTTCATTCTGCGAGTCGAGGATACCGATCGGGAGCGCTCGACCGATGCGGCCGTGCAGGTCATTCTCGACGGCATGCAGTGGCTGGATCTGGTAGCCGACGAAGGTCCGCACTATCAGACCAGGCGCTATGACCGGTACCGGGCCGTGCTGGCGGGCATGCTCGAGTCCGGCACGGCCTATCACTGCTATTGCAGCAAAGCAGAACTGGAAGCGATGCGCGCGCAACAGATTGCCGACCGGCAAAAGCCGCGTTACGACGGGCGTTGTCGTGATCGCCGCGAACCGGTCCCGGGCATTGAGCCTGTGATCCGCTTCCGCAATCCACTCGACGGCGAAGTGGTGGTCGAGGACCAGGTGCATGGCCGGGTGGTGTTTCAGAACGCCGAGCTCGACGACCTGATCATTGCGCGCTCCGACGGCAATCCAACTTATAACTTCTGCGTCGTGGTCGATGACATGGACATGGGCGTCACGCACGTGATTCGTGGCGACGATCACCTGAACAACACGCCCCGGCAGATAAACATGCTGCGCGCGCTCGGTGCGGGTTTGCCCGTGTACGCGCACGTGCCGATGATCCTCGGGGCCGATGGCGCCAAGCTCTCCAAGCGCCACGGTGCTGTCAGCGTGCTGCAATATCAGGAGGAAGGATACCTGCCGGACGCGCTGCTTAACTATCTGGTGCGCCTGGGTTGGTCGCATGGTGACCAGGAGGTGTTTTCGCGCGCGCAGATGATCGCTGCGTTCGATATTCGCGATGTCAACAAGGCTGCCGCGGCGTTCAACGGCGAGAAGCTGCTGTGGTTGAACCAGCAGCACATCATGAAAGCTCCGGCGGCGACGTTGGCGACGGCGCTACGCGAGCAGTTGGCGCGCTTCGGCGTCCCAAGCGATGATCAGGCTCTGCTCGAGGGGGTGGCGAATGCACAGCGCGAACGCTGCAAGACGCTGAAGGAAATGGCCTTGAACAGCCTGTACTTCTTCCAGGACTTTTCCGCTTACGAAGACACGGCCGCGAGAAAGAATCTCACCGCGGCGGCAGTGCCTGTGTTGCGCGTGGTAACTCAGAGTCTGGCGGCCTTGCCGGACTGGTCGGCGGCGACATTGCAGGCGGCGGTCGGTGCCGTGTCGAATCAGCTGGCCCTGGGCCTGGGCAAGGTAGCGCAACCCCTTCGGGTTGCCGTTACTGGCGGAGCTGTGTCGCCACCGATCGATCAGACTCTGGCGCTACTGGGGCGCGATCGCACGCTATTGCGGCTTGATCGAGCGCTGCGGCACATCGCCGGACAGACCTGAGATTCGCTCGGCGACCTGGACGCGGAGCGTCGCTCAAATAGTCTTGAATACAATGGACGACGGCTCGCTCTCGACGCCGGCCTTGGTGAAGCTGGTCATCGTAAAGAAGTAAGTGGCCGGCGCAAGGTGGTCAATTACAAACGTGGTAAGGCTAACCGTATCAATGCGTATGCTTTGGTTGAGTGCCGACCTGTTAGTGCCAAAACGAATGTAGTAGCCCGCGAGGTTGGTCAGTGCGGAGCCGTCGGTGTTTGTCGCAGGCGCCATCCAGCTTAATGTGGCGCTGCCCGTGGTTGTAGCCGCCGGGGCTTGAGGACTACCGGGACTGGTAGATCCGGTGGAACTGGTAGAACCAGGAGTAGTGCCGCTGCCGGTTCCGGTGGCGCTGCCACTTGCAGGGGCTGCTGCCAGCGCGCTGGCGGGAGCGGAACCGGACCTGCAGCCAGTGAGCGCAGAGGCGAGCAGCAAGAGTACGGTGAGCGAAGTGGAGAGGGTCGTGTGCGGGGTGAGGGTGCTTGAACGCCGCAGTATTCGCATGGTTGCCTGAATTTGTGTTGGTGCTGACTCGGATGCGGAGTCCAGCAGCAAGCGGGCATCGGGGCAATCTGTCGGCCTGCGCCGACGCAGCGTCGGGGCGCGCCGCCGCCCCGCGCGTTGATTTTGTATTTGTATTTTAAACAAAACCCCGCCCCCCACCCGGCCGCCGATATGGGTTTAGGGGGTGGGG
>JBEPVP010000123.1:0-10626 GCA_041690935.1 Rhodanobacter sp. | reverse complement strand
ACCTTCAGCTTCACTTCCTTCACCGTGCCGGCGAACGGCGCGGGCACTTCCATGGTGGCCTTGTCCGACTCCAGCGTGATCAGGCTCTGCTCCTTCTCGACCCGGTCGCCGGCCTTGACCAGCACTTCGATGACGGGGACGCCAGCGTGGCCGATATCGGGGACGCGGGCTTCTTTGAGATCGGCCATGGAGGACTCCTGCAGATGGCGATGGCGTACCGCTCGGGGATGGCGGTCGCGGACAAGGCTTCAATCATAGCGAAGGCACGCCCGCTCCGTATGCCGGATCGGGTGGTTTGGCCGATTCGGCGGCCACCATGCGCATGCGTATCCATTACCTTGAGCGCACGCGCCGCCGCGACCCTTCCCGTAACCTGATTCGCAGACGATGCCGCCCACGCGGTGCAGGAAGGAACGCATGCTGACGATTCGTGACCTGTCGAAAACCTACGCCAACGGTGTGAAGGCGCTGCGCGGCGTGTCGCTGGATATTCCCAACGGCATGTTCGGCCTGCTCGGACCCAACGGCGCCGGCAAGTCGTCACTGATGCGTACGATCGCCACGCTGCAGGATCCGGACGAAGGCACGATCAAGCTCGACGATATGGACCTGCTCGCCGACAAGCAGGCCACCCGGCGCCTGCTCGGCTATCTGCCGCAGGAATTCGGCGTGTATCCGAAGGTCTCGGCCGAGGCGATGCTGGAGCACTTCGCCGTGCTCAAGGGCGTCATCGTGAAGAGCGAACGGCGCGAACTGGTCGAATCGCTGCTGCGCCAGGTGAACCTGTGGGACGTACGCAAGCGCAAGCTCGGCACCTACTCCGGCGGCATGCGTCAGCGTTTCGGCATCGCGCAGGCGCTGATCGGCGACCCGCGCCTGGTGATCGTGGACGAGCCCACCGCGGGCCTCGATCCGGAGGAGCGCAACCGCTTCCTCAACCTGCTGGCGGAGATCGGCGAACGCGTGGTGGTGATCCTGTCCACGCATATCGTCGAGGACGTCACCGACCTGTGCTCGCGCATGGCGATCATCGGCCAGGGTCAGCTGTTGCTAAGCGGCGAGCCGGTCGAGGCGATCCGCTCGCTGGAAGGCCGCGTGTGGCGGCGCACGATCGACAAGACCGAACTGGACGGCTATCGCGCCCGCATGAACATCCTGTCCACCCGCCTCGCCGGCGGACGCACCCTGCTGCACGTGCTGGCCGACTCGCTGCCGGAGCAAGGTTTCGAGGCTGTCGTGCCTGATCTGGAAGACGTCTACTTCGGCCGCCTGCGCGCGCAGGCCACCGCCAGGGCCGCCTGACGCCAGCGTTCCAGTACCCGGGAAAACACGATGTTCTTCGAAATACTCCGCTTTGAGTGGCGCCAGCAGCTGAGAGCCCCGCTGTTCTGGATCGTCGCCGCGATGCTCGGCGCGCTGGCGTTTGCGCTGGCCAGCACCGATGCGGTGATCGTCGGCGGCGCCAGCGGCAACGTGCTGCGCAACGCGCCGCTGGTGATCGTGCGCCTGCTCAGTGTGCTCACCGTGCTGAGCATCTTCCTGGTGACGATCTTCGTCGCCGGGGCGGCGCTGCGCGATTTCGACAACCGCACCGCGGAACTGTTCTTCACCACGCCGGTGAACCGCGGCGCCTATCTGGGCGGCCGTTTTGCCGCCGGCTACCTGGCCGCGCTGGCCATCATGCTGATATGCGCGCTCGGCGTGGCCGTCGGCGGCCTGATGCCGTGGATCGATGCGGAACGGCTGGGCCCGGCGAGCTGGCACGGCTATGCGTGGGCGTTCGGCGTGATGGTGGTGCCGGACATGCTGTTCATCGCCGCGCTGTTGTTCCTTATCGCCACCACCACGCGTTCGCTGCTGGCCACCTACATCGGGCTGATCGTCTACTTCGTGCTGCAGGGCATCGTTGGCCAGCTGACCAAAGACGTCAACAACCATGTCGTCGCCGCCATGCTCGATCCGTTCGGCGGGCGCACGCTGGCGCTGGTCACGCGCTACTGGTCGGCCGATCAGGCCAACCGCGAGCTGCCCGCGTTGAGCGGCGTACTGCTGTTCAACCGGCTGTTGTGGAGCGCCGTCAGCGTGGCCATGCTGGGTGCTGCCGTAGCGCTGTTCCGTCCCGATCGCGAAGGCCTGCAGCTGCCGCGACGCAAGCGGCGCGGGGAACCACCGATGCTGCGTCCACCAGCCGCCGTCACGCTGGCCTTGCCGAAGGTACAGCTGGCCAGCAACCTGCGCGCGCACCTGCTGCAGCTGCGCACGCAACTCGCGTTCGACACGCTCGGCGTGCTGCGCGGCATTCCGTTCCTGATCATGCTGGCGCTGGGCCTGGCGAACCTGTTCGGCATCTTCATGCTGTCCGGGCAGATCTATGGCACCGCCACGTGGCCGGTGACACACCAGGTGCTGGAAAGCATCGAGGGCGGCTTCCAGTGGCTGCTGTACATCATCATCACGTTCTACGCCGGCGAGCTGGTGTGGCGTGAGCGCAGCCAGCGTTCGGCCGAGGTCAGCGACGCGTTTCCGGTACCGGACTGGGTGCCGCTGACCGCCAAGCTCGGCGCCTTGCTGGCGGTGATCGCCACGTTCCTGCTGGTCGGCGCGGTCGTGGGCATCGGCTGGCAGCTGGGTCACGGCTACACGCAGCTGGAGCCGGGGCTGTACCTGGCCACGCTGGCATTGAACGCGATTCCGTTCGTGCTGCTGGCGGTGCTGGCGCTGTTCCTGCAGGTGCTGTCGAACAACAAGTTCCTCGGCTACCTGCTGACCATCGTGTGGCTGGTGCTCTCCGTGATCGGCTTCGATCTGCTGCACTGGGAGCAGCACCTCTACAACTACGGCACCGCGCCGGACGCGCCGTATTCGGACATGAACGGCTTCGGCCACTTCCTCAAGGCGACGCTGTGGTTCGATTTCTACTGGGCCGCTTTCGCGGCGGTGCTGCTGGTGCTGGCCGCACTGTTCTGGGTGCGCGGTACCGACCAAACCTGGCGTGACCGCGTGCGCGAGGCGCGTGCACGCCTGCATGCCCCGGCGAAGGTCGTCCTGGCGTTCGGCCTGCTCGCGTTCCTCGGCAGCGGCAGCTGGATCTACTACAACACCAACGTACTCAACCACTACCAGAGCAGCACCGCGCAGACGAAACAACGCGCCGACTACGAGAAGAACTACGCGAAGTACAAGGATCTGCCGCAGCCGCGTATCACCGCGGTGAAGGCGGATGTCGACATCCATCCCGACCGGCGCAGGCTGGAGATCCGCGGCCACTACACGCTGGTCAACAGGCACGACACGCCGATCAGCGAGCTGCACGTGAACTACACCGACGGCTTCACGCTGAAGTCGCTGGTGTTTGCGCCGCACGACACGGTGAGCGCGGACAAGCAGCTGGGCTACACGATCTACCGGTTGAAGACGCCGCTGGCGCCGGGCGCAACGATGGCGTTCGACTTCACGCTGGAATATGCACCGAACGGTTTCACCAACAGCCCGGAGGGAACCTTCCTCGCGCACAACGGCACGTTCTTCAACAACACTGTGATGCCGCAGTTCGGCTACCAGATGCAGGCGCAGCTCACCGACCGCAACGAGCGGCGCAAGTACGGGCTTTCCGCCCAGGTACCGCGGATGCCGAAGCTGGGCGACCAGAAGGCGCGTGCGAACACCTACATCAGCAACGATGCCGACTGGATCAGCTTCGACACCACTGTCTCCACCACCGCCGACCAGATCGCGGTGGCGCCGGGTTACCTGCAGAAGGGATGGATCGCGAACGGTCGGCATTATTTCCATTACACGATGACTCAAGGCGGGCTGGACCAGCCGATGCTGCCGTTCTTCTCGTACCTGTCGGCGCGCTATGCCGTGAAGCACGCGATGTGGAAAGGCGTGGACATCGCGGTGTACTACAACCCGGCGCATGCGTGGAACGTGGACCGGATGATCCAGGGCGCCAGGGACGCGCTCGACTACTACGACGCGAACTTCACGCCATACCAGTTCCATCAGCTGCGCATCCTGGAATTTCCGAACTACGCCAGCTTTGCGCAGTCGTTCGCCAACACGATCCCGTTCTCCGAGTCGATCGGCTTCATCGCCGATCTGCGCGACAGCTCGAAGATCGACTACGTCTACTACGTCACCGCGCACGAAGTGGCGCACCAGTGGTGGGCGCATCGGGTGATCGGCGCGAACATGCAGGGCTCGACCATGCTCAGCGAATCGCTGGCGCAGTACTCGGCGCTGATGGTGATGAAGCACAAGTACGGCGCCGACCAGATGCACAAGTTCCTGAAGTACGAACTGGACGGCTATCTGTCCGGCCGCGCCACCGAGAAGCTGGCCGAGGAGCCGCTGGCGAAGGTGGAGAACCAGCAGTACATCCACTACAAGAAAGGTTCGCTGGTGTTCTACGCGCTGCAGGATTACGTCGGCGAGGACACGCTGAACGCGATGCTGAAACAGTTCCTGCTCGACAAGGGCTTCCAGCAGCCGCCGTACACCACCTCGCAGGAATTCATGGATGCGCTGGGCAAGGCGGTCGGGCCGAAGTGGCAGCCGCTACTGGATGACTTGTTCTGGAAGATCACCCTGTTCGACAACCGCCTCACCGACGCCAGCGCGAAGAAACTGCCGAACGGCAAGTACGAAGTGACCCTGAAGGTGCACGCCGGCAAGGTCTATGTCGACGGCACCGGCAAGGAAACCGCGGCGACGCCGAACATTCCGATCGAGATCGGTGTGTTCGCCGCCTCACCCGGCGCGGGCAAGGACGGCAAGCCGCTGTACCTGGAAAAACGCCTGCTACCGGATGGTGACAGCACGCTCACCGTTATCGTCGACGGCGTGCCCGCGCTGGTCGGCATTGATCCGTACAACGAGCTGATCGACAAGGTCTCCAGCGACAACCGGCGTACGGTGACCGTGGAATGATGCCGGGACGGGTGCGGCGAATTGCCCGCTGCTCCCGCTTCCGGTCAGTCGTTGCGGGCGGCCGCGCCCGGCAGGTTGCCCTGCACCACCGTGAGCTCGCGCTGCGGGAACGGGATGCTGATGCCAACCTTGTCGTAGTGCTCCTTGATCGCCCGCAGCAGGTCGGTTTTCGCAGCCCAGAAATCTTCGGATCGGGTCCAGCCCCGCACGATCAGATCCACCGAGCTCTCACCCAATGCGGACGTCCATACGCCCGGCGCGGGGTCGACCAGGATGCGTTCGTCCTGCTCGAAGAGCTTCTTGATCTCCGCCATCGCGGCACCGATGTCGTCCTTGTAACCGATGCCCACGGTAAGCTCGAACCGGCGGGTGCCGCGACGGTTGTAGTTGAGGATGGCGTCGCTGCCGATCTTGCCGTTCGGCACGATGGCCTCGCGGCCATCCGGCATCACCAGCAAGGTGTGCATCAGGTTGAGGCTCTCCACCGTGCCCTCGATGCCGCCGGCGATGACATAGTCGCCAGTGCGGAACGGCCGGAACACCGCCAGCAGCACGCCCCAGGCCAGGTTGCTGAGCGAGCCCTGCAAGGCCAGCCCGATCGCCAGCCCGGCCGTGCCGAGCGCGGCGACCATCGGTGCCGACGGCACGCCCAGCACGCCGAGCGCGGTAACCACCAGCAGGGCGATCAGCACGCCGTAGATCAGGTTGCGCACGAAGCCGCTGAGCGTGGCATCGAAACGGCCCCGGCCCAGCGCACCCTGCGCGATATTGGCCAGCCGACGCGCGACCCACATGCCGACCAGCAACACCAGCAACGCACCGATCAGATGCAGCCCGATCTGCACGGCCTGGTCGGTATAGGCGGAAACGTCGTGAGTCGTTGCAGCGGCTGCCGCTGGCGTGACGGACAGGTCGAGCATGGCTTCGCCTCATGAATTAGCGAGAGCCAGCCTAGCAGCACGATGATGAAAAGCCCGCCATCGCTTGGCGATGCCGCGCGCACTCTGCGCGGGCGATGAAACTCAGCGGCCGGCGACCTTGTTCCGCGCAGGTGTCGCCCCGCCGTCGTGCGCAGGCTCCCGGCTCAGCAATTGCAGACGCGAACCATCGCCAAGCCGGAACTGGAACTGCTGTTGCAACTGCTCCAGTTGGGTCAGCCGCGGACACAGCGCCTGGGCGCGCTCGCCCAGCTTGTCCGCCCGCGCATCGACTTCGCGGTCGATGCTCTTGTCCAGCGAATCGGCGCGCGCCTCCAGTGCCGCCACCTTGGTCTCGTCACCGCTGAGGGCGGCCTTGACCGCGTTGGCGGTGACCGTCCCGGCCATTTCGGATACGGCGCTCTGCACGCCGTCCTCGATCACGCCGGCCACCTCGTGCTGCTTCCATACGCCGCTGCCGATGCCCTGGTCCACCTGCCGCAGCGCCGCCGCGTGCTTGCGATTGAGCCGGTCGAGCAGTTGCTCGCGCTCCTCGCCGTTCTCGGCAAACGTGGTGGCCACGGTGGTCATGGCCGAGAAACCGATGTCCAACCCCTCGCGCACGATCCCGGCCACTTCCGGCAGCAACGCACGCACCTGGCCTTCGTACTCGCGCAGGCGCTCGGCATCGGCATCGGACAGCGCGAGCGGCCGGCCGTCCACGCGCAGCTGGCCATCGTGCATGAAGACGCTGGCCGGCTTATCGCCCGCGCGATCGAACGCGATGCCAGCGGCGTTCACCCGCACGTCGTAGCTCGTGGTGAAACCGCACTGGTCGTTGTCGAAGTGCATGCCGCGCGCCTGCGCCTGCATGCCGAAAGCCATGCCGACGGCCAGCGTGAGCAGCGAAAGTGTCTTGCGCATGAGCGTATCCCCGCGGCGGTGGCCGGCACCCGATGGCCGGCCTACGCTGGCACGATGCGCCCGCCACCATCGCCACGACATGGGCCAGCCGTCATGCCCTGCCATCAGTCACGGGGCACCACGGAATCAGAGCCGATGATCCTCGATGTCGCTGACGCGGCCATCGACGAGGGTCACCACGGTGACATGGTCGCCGCGGCGGTAGCGCCATTGCTCGCCGCCCTGATCGTTGCTCACCACACGCACGCCGCCGCGACGGCTGCCGCGACTGCGCGCGCTGTGCCTGTGCGACGTTGACGACGGCTTGCCCAGCAACTCGGTGACCCGCTCGCGGCTGTCGCCCGCTGTGAGCACCTGGCTGCCCACGCGCAAGGTACTGCTCGCCTGCACGGCGGCGCTGAAAACGAATAATGCAAGAACGAGACGAATACGCATGACCTGCTCCCTGGTCTGGTTGAAGTCCTGAAATTCATTTGCCGTCCGGCGACGGCGCTACGCCTTAGCTGGGGCGATCCTCGATGTCGGCGACCTTGCCGGCAATGATCGTCACGACAACCACGTGGTCGTTGTCGCGGGTGTATTGCCAGCGTTCGCCGAGATAGGCACCGAACTTGTTCTGCACCGGCTCCTTGTAGGTCGGCGTGCCCAGCAGGGCTATCGCATGCGTAGCCGTGTCGCCCACCGACAGCACCTGTTGGCCGACGCGCAATGTCTGCCCCGCATGGGCGGCCAGACTGAACGCCAGCAGCGAAATCAGCAGTAGATAGCGCATGACATGCTCCTTGGGTTGTAGCGGGTGCACTTCAGAACCCTGCGTCAGGCTGGGCCAGATACAGCGTCTCATGCGCCGTATTGGTCCGACCGAGTGCGACGTTGCGATGCGGGAAACGGCCGAAGCGCGCGATCACCTCGCGATGGCGTCGAGCATAAGCGAGAAAGCCCACGAACTGATTGTGCTGTTCCGGCGGCGCTTGCGCATACAGTGTCTCGAACAGTTCCACCGAACGTTGCTGCAGCGCGCTGTCCTCGGCGTGTTCCAGCGGCAGGTAGGCGAACACGCGCTGCAGTGCTGGCAGTTGCCGGTCGTCGCCGCTGGCAATACCTGACAACGCGACGCGCTGTGCCTTGACGTCCTGCGCCCATGCCTGGGGATCGCCACGATGGAGGTTGCGCGGAAATTGATCCAGCGCAATCAGCAAGGCCAGCCAGCTGGGCGGCGTGGCCATCCAGCCGTCCAGCGCCCCGTCGGCAGCCGCTTGCGCGGTCGCGCTGAATCGCTCGCGGATCTGCGCATCGAACGCGGCATCGGCGACAAACCAGTGCGCCGCGTGCGCCGGGGCAAACCAGAAATCCAGAACCTCGGGCGCGGCGGCGACCATCCGCTCTTCCTCAGTAGTGCACGGTACCGGTCAGGCTGTGCATGTCCAGGTGAATCCCGTGCAGCCGCGGCAACTGCCGACGCAGGGCCAGCGCCGACTCCGGCGGTGCCGCCGCAATCGCCTGCTCGAAGGCATGCAGCAGGCGACTTTCATGCTGCGCCAGTGCGCGGATCCACACGCGGTCACGCCGCGCGCCGGCATGCGCCAGCCAGCCGGCCAGATGACGACGCGCCGTACCGCGCCAGCTGCCACGCCTGCTGGGGGTGCCGTCGCCAGCGCGCCATTGCGCCTGCAGGTCGGCGATCAGCAGATCCAGCGTCTGCACATTCTCATTCAGCACCACCCGCAAACCCGGCTCGCAATCCGCGGCCGCACGCCGATACAGCCGCCGCAGGTCGATGCTGCGGCGGATCAGGACATTGCAAGTGGTGGGCGAAACGTGCAGCGGCATGGGCCGCCTCCTGCCAATGTGTGAAGGGAACGCTGTCATCGTCGCCCCCGCCCACTTAGCGGCACCTAAACCTGCCCGGGTTCCGACGAGGGGCGGTCAGCGGGCGGTAGGCATCGCGACGCTGCCAGTGACCTTCACTGACCCACCTGTACCAGGTTCAGCGGCTTGCCGTCACTACCGCGCACACCCTGCTGCAGCTCGGCCAGGTGCTGGATCGACGGGCACAATGCCTCGACCTGCGGGCGCAGCGCCTGCATGCGCTGCTGCAGGCGGGGTTGCAGTTCGGTGGTCAGATCCGCGGCGCGATCGCGCAGGCTGGCCGCGGCCTGCAGATCGCCGCTCAGCGCCGCGTTGATCGCCTGCTGGCCAAGGTCGGCCGCCAACAGTGGCAACAGGTCGGCGGCGATCTGGTTCATGGTCTGGTCGGCGGCGTCGCCCTGCCAGTCGTGGGTGCTGCGGCTGGCCGCGATGCGGCGCTTGAGTTCACCGGCATGCGCGCCCAGGCGCCGGTCGAACTCGGCGCGACTGTCGGTACCCAGCGCCATGCCGTCGGCTTCAGTGCGCAGCGCCTGCGCCGCCATGTCCATGCCGTTCTGCGCCACCGTGCGCACCCGCGGTGCCAGCGCGCGCAGCTCGCGCTCGAACAGCGCCAGGCGATCCTGATCTTCCGCATTCAGATGCACGCCGACGCCATCGGTACGCAGCGCGCCTTGCTGCAGTTCGACATGAAACGGTGCCGGCGATGCGCGGTCGAACAGCAGGCTGCCGGTTTTCAGGGTGACGTCATAGCTGCTGCTGGCATGGCAGGTCGTCGCCAGATCCTGCGCATGCACTGACAGCACGGTCGCCAGGGACAACAGAACGGCAAACATACGGAGCGCGCGCATCGGCATCGGCTGGATTCCCGGAAACAATGCATCAAGCGATAACCGCCCACGTACCAACCCATGCTGAATGCGACAATGCGCTGGAAACGAAAACGCCCCGATCGCGGGGCGTCTTAGTCATCACCGGAACAATCAAGCGCCGTGGAGTGGCGCGGTCAGGCGCAGCCCCTGGCCTAACTGATTGAGTGTTCCATCGGAGGCAGCGTCCGCGCTGTCCGATACCATTTTTCCCTTTTCGAACCAGGGAATCGGCTGGCGCGGTCCCGGTACATAAGCCTGCCACAGGCCATAGTCATCATCATCGGATGCACCAGCGACTTGTATACTGAATCGGACCGGTACGCTGGCCACCCAATGATCGTCATGGACCGCGCTTCCGGATGTCGGTGTATTGAAGGTCCACTTCCTTGCTGCGCTCATAGCTGCCCTTGCAAGGATTTCCCGCCATTTTTCAAGTTGGACATCGCTGTCCACCACGGTCATGTTGACCTGCTCTGCCACGACATCCGTGACTTGCCCCTGCTGCCCCACGCGCAACAGCAAATAGACCGTCCCAGTGGCATGCGACCGCGACGCCTGTATCGGGTAAATCGGCTTGATCATGCTTTTGTAAGTGATCGAATCGCCCGGATTGCCCTGGCCAAACTCGGCACCACTGATGCCGATCGAGAATTTTTCTTCACCAACCGGCCTGGCAACGACCCGGAAGCTCATTTTCGCTTCTGCCGCCACCGGCTTGCCATCCAGCAGGGTAGGCTCGAACTTCCATTTCGGCACGTTGTTCGCAATCATTGCGACCACGGCCGGCGGCACTTTCCCGACCTGATCGATGACATAGCTGCGGACGTTGCCGTCCGGTGCGACCACGATCTTGCCAGTCAGCAGCATGCTGGCCTGCACCTGTTTGCGTACCGCCGCAGGGCCCGCGGCTAGCGTCGCGCCCGACAGCAACACGCAAAACAACCCCATCAACAAGCGCTTCATCCCCGTACTCCCCGGTGAGCCTGTCGCGCAGTCTAGCGCCAATACTTCACACCCGTAACGTCAGTGCCGCTGCCTGAATTGTGCGCGTACGACCGGCCGTCCCAGTTGCCAGGCCAGCCACAGCAGCAGCGGGATCGCGCCTGCCTTCAGCG
>JBEPVP010000122.1:0-10694 GCA_041690935.1 Rhodanobacter sp. | reverse complement strand
GCCGCGTGGAGATAAATGTCTTCCCTGGTCGCGGGGAAGTCACCCAGCTGCCGCGAGGCGGCAAACACCAACCAAGGTAGTACTGAAATGGCCAAGACTCATGAAATCAAGGCGCAAAGCCGCAAAGACGAGGGGAAAGGTGCGAGCCGCCGCCTGCGTCATGCCGGCTTCGTGCCTGCCGTCGTTTACGGCATCGGACAGGATCCCCAGAGCATCCAGATCGAGCACAACACGATCCTGCTCTCCGCCAAGCACGAGTGGTTTTTCTCCTCCGTGCTTGATCTGAATGTGGATGGCGCGGTGCAGAAGGTGCTGGTGCGCGACTGGCAGAAGCATCCGTTCAAGCAGTTGATGATGCACATGGACTTCCTGCGCATCGACGAGAACGCGAAGATTCGCGTGAGCGTGCCGCTGCACTTCCTCAATCAGGAGACATCGACGGCCGGCAAGACGTCCGGCGTGGTGATCTCGCACAACCTGACCGAAGTGGAGATTTCCTGCCTGCCGAAGCATCTGCCCGAGTTCATCGAGCTGGATCTGGGCACGCTCGAGGCGGGCGACATCATCCACCTGTCCGACCTGAAGTTGCCGGCCAACGTCGAGTTGCCCGCGCTGCAGCTGGGCGAGGCACATGACATCGCGGTGGTCACAGTGAATCTGGTCAAGGAAAGTGCGGCGGACGCCGCAGAAGACGCTGCTGCCGAGGCCGAAGCCGAGGCGAACAAGGCCGCGGCTGCCAAGCCCGCCGCCAAGGCCCCTGCCAAGCCTGCCGACAAGAAGTAAGTCATGCCGTATCCCGCGCTCCGTACGAGCGCGGGATACCATGGCTGGTCGCTCATGGCTGCATTGCAACTCATTGTCGGACTGGGCAATCCCGGTGCCGAATATCTCAGAACCCGGCACAACGCCGGGTTCTGGTTTGTGGACGCCCTTGCCAGCGGGCAGGGCGAGCGCTTCGGTTTCGATGGCAAGCTGCACGGCGAAACCTGCAAGGTGCGCATCGACGGTCGGTCGGTCTGGCTGCTCAAGCCGGCCACCTTCATGAACAAGAGCGGCCTCGCCGTGATCTCGGCGCTGCGCTATTACAAGATCGAACCGGAACAGTGCCTGGTGGCGCATGACGACCTGGATCTGCCGGCCGGCACCGTGCGGATGAAATTCGACGGCGGCCACGGCGGCCAGAACGGCCTGCGCGACATCATGGCGCAGCTCGGCCATGGCAAGTTTCATCGACTGCGTGTGGGCATCGGCCATCCCGGTCATCGCGACCAGGTGACGCCGTGGGTGCTGGGCCGGCCATCGCCGCAGGACGAGGATGCGATCCTCGATGGCATCGCGCGCGCGCTGGACGTGCTGCCGCTGGCGACCGACGGGCAGTTCGACAAGGCGATGCAGCTTTTGCATACAACAGAAGTCGCCAAAAATAAGTAACACCACAATTCATGCGGCAGACGCGAGTGGCCAACCGATCGAGTGACCGGCTTGCAGCTCACGTTTCCCCACCGGAATCATCATGGGTATCAAATGCGGCATCGTCGGTCTGCCTAACGTCGGCAAGTCCACCCTGTTCAATGCGCTGACCAAGGCCGGCATCGCCGCGGCCAATTTTCCGTTCTGCACGATCGAGCCGAACGTCGGCGTGGTGCCGGTGCCGGATCCGCGGCTGAACGCGCTTTCGGCGATCGTCAATCCGCAGAGGGTGGTCCCGACCGCGGTGGAGTTTGTCGATATCGCCGGGCTGGTTGCCGGTGCGTCGAAGGGTGAGGGCCTCGGCAACAAGTTCCTGGCGCACATCCGCGAAGTCGACGCGATCGCGCATGTAGTGCGCTGCTTCGAGGGTGACGTGATCCATGTTGCCGGCAAGGTCGACCCGCTCTCCGACATCGAAACGATCGATACCGAGCTGGCGCTTGCCGACCTGGAGTCGGTGGACAAGGCGCTGAACCGCGCAGAGCGCGCGGCCAAGGCGAACGACAAGGAAGCCATGGCGAGGAAGCCGGTGCTGCAGAAACTTTCTGCCGGCCTCAACGAAGGCCGCTCGGCACGCAGCCTGGGTCTGGACGAAGAAGAGAAGGCGCTGGTGCGCGACCTGTTTCTGCTCACCCTGAAACCGCTGATGTACATCGCCAACGTCGCCGACGACGGTTTCGAGAACAATCCGCTGCTCGATGTGGTGCGCGCCCGCGCCGCCACCGAAGGCGCCGAAGTGGTGCCTGTGTGTGCGTCGATCGAGGAAGAAATGGCGCAGCTGGAAGACGCCGACCGCGACGAATTCCTGAAAGACATGGGCCTGGACGAGCCGGGACTGAACCGGGTGATCCGCGCCGGCTACAAGCTGCTCGACCTGCAGACCTACTTCACCGCCGGCGTGAAGGAAGTGCGCGCCTGGCAGGTGAAACGTGGCGCCACCGCGCCGCAGGCGGCCGGCGTGATCCACACCGACTTCGAGCGCGGCTTCATCCGCGCCGAGACGATCAGTTACGACGATTTCATCCAGTACAAGGGCGAGGCCGGTGCCGGCGCGGCCGGCCGGCTGCGCAAGGAAGGCAAGGAATACATCGTCAAGGACGGCGACGTGCTGCACTTCCTGTTCAACGTTTGAGCTCGGTGGATCGGCGGACGCAATTGCGCCCGCCCGACCCGGGAATCCGGCATCGTGCCGCATGGCGCGGCACGCTACCGGGAACACGCGACGCTACTGCGCGTCGCTGCCGCCGAAGCGGTAGATACCTTCGATGAAGTACGCCCGGCCGATCGGACTGAACCAGCTGCGTGAGTAGTACGGATAGCTGGTCCATGTGCTGTCCGGCGCGGGCTTCTTGTCGAACAGATTGTCGACGGTGAAGGTCAGCGAGGCGCGCGGTGTGAACCGGTAGTTGAGCGAGCCGTTGTAGACGAAGGTCGGCCCGAGCCGGGTGTTGCCATCGTAGTTGGGCAGCCCGCCCAGGCGCGAGCCATGCACGGTGGCGCTGAATTTCCCCTGCGTCCAGGTCACCGAGTAGCTCGCCTTGCTGCGCGGGATCACGTAGTCGTAGAGATCCCGGAATTCGTCCACGACGGGATCGCCTGCGAACAGTTGCACCTTGTGCAAGGCGACGTAGGTGAGGCCGAGATTGAAATCGAACCTGCCCAGGCGCGAGGTTTCGAGACGGTAGTGGGTGTCGAAGTCGATGCCGGAGGTCTGGTCCACGGCCGCATTGATCGGCAGCACCAGCACCGACGTGATGCCCTCCGGATTGCCGGGCGCCGTGGCCGGATTGCGCACGACCTGGCTCAGTACCTGCTGGCAGAGGGCGGAGTTGATATCGATCGGTTGGCCGCCGCCGTTCTGGCCGAGGCGACAGTCGGCTTCCTCGCGCAGGATCGTGTCGCTGCTCTGATACTCCACTTCGTTGTTGAGCTTGATGTGGTAGTAGTCAGCGCTGATGTCCAGGTTCTGCAGCGGGGAATAGACGAAGCCGTAGGTATACGACTTGCTGGTTTCGTCCTTCAGCGCGGTGCTGCCGTGGCTGCGGCCGTTGAAGCCGATGTCGCCGTTGCTGCAGTCATTGGCGAAGTCCGGCGCCGTATCGGGCTCGTCGCGCCGGCACAGGTAGTAGTCGGTGCCGCCGGAACTGGATCCGCTCAGGCCCGCGTACAGATACGACAGGTCGGGCGCGCGGAAACCGGTGCCGAGTGAACCGCGCAGCAGCAAGCTGTCGATCGGTCGGTATTCGATGCCGAAGGAGTACGTGAACTTGCCCGTCTTGGTGCCGCTGTATTCGTAGCGGTCATAGCGGCCTGCGGCCGTGAGTGTCAGCGAGGTCAGCACCGGCGCGCTGAACTCCACACCGGCGCCGGTGTGATCGCGCGAGCCGACCGCCCCCGTGTTGTGCAACCCGAAATAGCTGCCGTCCAGCGACAGCGGGTCGGGCTTCAGCCCGTAGTACTGGTTGCCGTATTCGAGTACGCCGGCAAAACCGGCCTGTCCGCCCGGAAGGGAGAACAGCTCGGTGTTGGTCGTGGTGAGGCTGAAGTTCTCCGCACGACTCTTGTCGTGGTCGATCGAGTCCTGGGTGATCGAACGGAATTCGGCCACGGTCAACGGCGTATAGAGGCGGCTGATCGGCGCGTTGTAGATGTTGTAGCCGCTGTCCGGATCGATGCCGAGCGAGGGCCCGAGGAACAGCGCCTGCGCCCTGGCCGACACCAGCGCTGGCTCCTTGGCCTCAAGCTCGTTCTGCGAATGGCCGAACGTCGCCTCGTAGGTCCACGCGGTATCGGGGATGCTGCCCTTGACACCGGTGTTCAGCGACAGCGTGTTGTTGATGTTGCGGATCAGGCCGGCACCGAAGCCACCATTCTCCTCAATGGTGAAGTACTTGCGCTGCCACTGTTCGACCTGGCCGGTGGCCTGGTTGTAGAACGGGATCGGGCTGGAGTCGCCGTTGAGCTGATAGCTGTTCTCCCATTGCAGCGGCGTGTTGTAGCTGTCCTGGTGCGAGGTGGCTGCCTGCACGTCCAGGAATAGCTCCATGTTGTCGTCCACGTGGTAGGTGGCGGTACCGTAGAAGTTCACCGCCTTGCGGCCGTTCTCCAGCGTGCCGTAGCCGACGTCCTTGTAGCTGCCGCAATAGTTGCCGTAATTCCGGCGGTATGCATACACGATCGAGCCCTTGTCGTACGCGGCCAGCGCGTCACAGGTGGCTTTGCCCGGATCGATGTAGTTGTCGTCCTGGTCGATGCGCGTGAACACCGGGCTGGCGGCGATCCGTGTCGGATCACCGGGCGAGTCCAGCCGCGAATCGGTGAAGCTGCGCTGGTAAGCCCACAACGGCTTCTGGTTGACGTACTCCAACCCGAACACCGAGTCGAACTTGCCTCGCGAAAAGCCGCTGGAGATCTGCAGCCGCTGCGAGCTGCCGCCGCCGTGCTCGGTGTCGCCGATGCGATAGTCGACCGTGGTGCCGTCCGCCTTCTTCTTCAGGATGAAATTGATCACGCCGGAGATCGCGTCCGAACCGTAGATCGCCGAGGCGCTGCCGCTGAGGATTTCCACCCGATCGATCAACGAGGTCGGCAGGTTCGAGATGTCAGTAAAGTTGCTGTTGCCGCCGTAGGACTGCGGGTAGTCCGCGATGCGTCGGCCGTTCACCAGCACCAGTGTGTGGTTCGGCCCCAGACCGCGCAGGTCGACGGCCTGGGCGCCGGGGGAAAACCCGTCGGTGTTCTGGTTGCTGTCCAGCGCACCCAGGTTCTGGGTCAGTGAGGTCATCACGTCGGCCACCGTGGCGAAGCCGTTGTTGCGAATGTCCTGCGCGGTCACGGTAGTGATTGGCGCCGGGCCTTCGACCTGTGCGCGCGGGATGCGCGAGCCGGTGACCACCACCGCCTGCAACTTGGTCGCTGACGCGGGATCGACATTGTTGCGTGCCGGGCCGCTCACGGAACCGGAACGCGATGACGACGGTGGTACCTGCGGGCCATCGCCCTTCACGATCACCATTGCGCCAGAGGCATCGTGATGGACCGTGAAACCGCTGCCGCTGAGCAGGCGTTTCAAGGCGTCGTCGGTCGACAGCGAACCGCTGACCCCGCGCGTGCGCAGACCGCGCAACTGGTCCGCCTGATAGATGAATTGCGCGCCGGACTGCCGGGCCAGGCTGTCGAGTGCAGTGACCAGGTCACTTGCGGGAATGCTGACTGGCCGGAGGGCATCGGTCTGTGCGTAAGCGGCAACGGATAGCGAGCAGGCCACAGCAAGCGCGGTGGTGCGTAACGAACGGATCATGGTCACCCTCTCCCCAGGGTGGCGCACGCGATGGCGCCATTGTCTAGCGTGACGAACGAATGTCACAAATCCCGCCTATCATGTTTCTTGCCGTGTGCAGCAGGCCTCTGCCCCCGATTGAATACGACGACTATCGCCGCTTCAGCACAATGGCGTCCTTGTCGCGTTCGGCGCGGACCGGGAAGCCCAGTTCCAGCAACCGCACGAAGCTGTCCACGTTGGACCAGCGGAAATGGCCACCCACGCGCATCGCGCCGATCGACGGATCGCCGATGACGATGCGGCGCTGGTTGTAGCGGTTGAATTCCGCTACGGCCGTGCTGAGTGGCGTATCGTGGAAGGCGATGAAGCCACTGCGCCAGCTGAGGAGTTCCTCGGCCTGCTGCACCGGGCCGGAGCTGACCACCACGCCGGCATCACTGGCCAGCGCGATACTGCCGGCCGGCAGCAGGGCAGTGGGCTGACGGCGCCCTCCCGCTCCATTGTCTGATTCCAGCCTCACGATGCCCTGGGTCACGATGACACGCAGATGCCCCGCGTCGCGGCGCACGTCGTAGCGGGTTCCGACGGCGATGGCACGGCGATCGCCGGCACTGACCACGAACGGGCGGCTGG
The DNA here is from genome assembly GCA_041690935.1 of Rhodanobacter sp. Taxonomy (GTDB): domain Bacteria; phylum Pseudomonadota; class Gammaproteobacteria; order Xanthomonadales; family Rhodanobacteraceae; genus Rhodanobacter. The sequence continues at coordinate 4,309 of JBEPVP010000122.1, read as the reverse complement.
AATCCTTGGCCACCTTGAAAAAGGCCTCGCCCTGCTGCAGGTCGATGTGACGTTCGTTGCGGGAAAGCGTGACCAGAATGCGACTGTCGCTGCTCAATGTGATCACCGAGCCATCCGGCAGCGATATGTCCTGCAGGTCGCCGATGGCGGTGCGATACGAAGCCTGGTCCACCGCCGAATAGTGTCGCCAGCCCACCGCCAGGAACGCGAGCACAAGCGCTGCACACCCGCCCAGGCCATAGCTAAGCAGCTTGCGCCGTGGTTTTCCTGATGCCTTGGGCGTGAGGTGCGACGAAGCGGGGCGGTGCGGCGCAGCGTGACGCGCGCGCGCGCCAGTTCGACCATGGGCTCCGTCGTCGATGGGTGCGTCGCGCAGTTCCGGAGATGGCGTGAGCCCCCACGCTGCGCGTTCGGGCACGGTGCCGGCGGGCACTCCGGCGCCCAGTGCCTTTAGGCGATCACTTTGACGCCACGCTGCGTCCAGGCGCAGATACGCGACACGGTGCGCGGTGGATTCCAGCAACCACGTGTCCAGTTGCAGTTGGTCATGTATCGACCAGCCACTGCCGTCGCGTCTGGCCAGCCACGCGGAGGCGAGCAATTCAATCTGGCTGCTGCTGGCCATGGCCGTCTCCATGCTCGGCGTTGGCTGATGCGTGTCGTCGCCCAGCATGGGTGTTGCCACCGCCGTAAAAGTGTTCCGCGATCAGCCGCATGCCCTTGGCGATCTGCTTCTCCACGGTTTTTTCGCTGATACCCATCCGCGCAGCCACCTGTTTCTGCGACAACTCCTCGACCCGGCGCAGCCATACCACTTCCCGGCAACGGTCGGGCAGATGGTCAAACGCGTCGCTCAGGTGCCGCAATTCCTGCCGCGCACTCAACCGGCGTTCCGGCGAGATCTCGTCTATCAAGACGTTCAGCGCGTCCAAATCACCCACGGCCTCGATCGAGACGACGCGGCTGCGCCGCAACCGATCGGTCATCAGGTGACGCGCGGTGGTGAACATGAAGGACTTCGGCATCGCCGGCCGGGCCTTTGCCGCGGCCTCGTACACGCGTATGTAGATTTCCTGGCGCAGGTCGTGGATCTCCTCACGACGGAACCAGCTGCGCAGCAGATAGCGCATCAGTGCGCTCTCGTGCACGAGGATCTCGCGGGTAAACCAGGCGTTGAGCGATTCGTCCACAGCGGCGACCTTAGCGGCATCCCTGGCGAAAATACAGAAGGGGGAAATACTTCGCTGGTTCGTCCCGACTCCATGTGCGCTGCGGTTTTGGAAGCACGCACCACGCCATCTTGACCGGGGATATCCACCGATGATTTCGTTCAAAAAGCTGCCTCTGTTGCTGCGCATGACGGCGCCATGTCTGCTGGTATTGCTGCTCGCCGGGATGGGCGCGAACGCACGGGCCACTGCGCCCGATCACGCGGTCGCGCGACAGGGCTACGAGTACTACCGGATTGGCGATCCGAGCGCCGCGCGACCCGGTGCTACCGAAGCGGCGTTGATGCTGATGGGCGGCGGGCAATGGCCGCACAAGGCGTTTGCCTGGCTGGCTGCCAGGGGCGGGCACGGCCACTTCCTGATCCTGCGCGCGTCCGGCGACGACGACCTGCAGCGGGAGCTCTACACCGAGGTGGGTGGCGTGACATCCGTGCAGACGCTGGTGTTCCACAGCCGCGCAGCGGCCAGCGACCCGGCGGTGCTGGACATCGTGCGGCAGGCCGACGGCATCTTCATCGCCGGTGGCGATCAGTCGAACTACGTGCGGTTCTGGAAAGGCACGCCGCTGAACGAGTTGCTGAACCAGCATGTCGCCCATGGCAAGCCGATTGGCGGCAGCAGCGCGGGTCTGGCCATCCTCGGTGGCTACGTCTACGGCGCGATGGATGGCGGCAGCATGGTGTCGGCGGACGCGCTGCGCGATCCGCTCGGCAAGGGCATGACCCTGGTCGGCGATTTCCTGCACCTGCCATACCTGCAGCGGGTGATCACCGATACCCATTTCAATGCGCGTGGCCGGCTCGGGCGCCTGATCGGCTTTATGGCGAAACTGCGGCATGAGGGCCACCCGGGCATCGTCGGCCTGGGCGTGGATCAGGACGCCGCGTTGTGCGTGGATGGCAACGGCATCGGACGGTTGTTCACGATCGACAACGGCTTTGCCTGGCTGGTGCAGCCGAGCGGTGACCCCGTGCGGGTCGAAGCCGGCAAGCCGCTGGACTATGCACGCATACACGTGACCGGCATCGGCACGCAGAGCCGGATCGACATGCGTGACTTGAGCGTGCAACAGCCCGCATTCGAAACGTTCGCCGATGTCCACGGCGGGCATCTGCATCTGCATGGCGAGGTGTCGCCGGTGCTGGTGATCCACGGCGGCGCCGGGGTGGAGCGTGCCGGAATGACTCCGCAGATCGAGGCCGCGGCGCGTGCAGCGCTGACGCTGGCGCTGCGCCAGGGCTATGCGCAACTGAAGACCGGCAAGCCGGCGCTGGATGCGGTGACTGCGGCGATCACCGTGCTGGAGGACGATCCCCTGTTCAATGCCGGCAAGGGCGCCGTGTTCACGCACGACGGCAAAAACGAGCTCGACGCCTCCATCATGGATGGCCCGACGCTGGCCGCCGGTGCGGTGGCGGAAGTCCATCGCATCAAGAATCCGGTCCTGCTGGCGCGCGCCGTGATGGAGCATTCGCCGCACGTGATGATGGTGGGTGATGGCGCCGAGAAGTTCGCGGTCGAGCAGGGCTTTTCACTGGTCGATCCGGGATACTTTCGTACCGAAAAGCGCTGGCAGGATCTGCAGAAGGCACTCCGGGACGATGCCGCCGGGGTGAGGTTGGGCGCACGCCTGGCTGCGCTCAGGCATTTCGGAACGGTCGGCGCGGTGGCACGTGACAGCGAAGGTCGCCTCGCTGCCGCAACGTCAACCGGGGGCATGACCGACAAGCGCTACGGCCGGGTCGGCGACTCGCCCATCGTTGGTGCCGGAACCTACGCCAACGCGGCCTGCGCCGTTTCCGGCACGGGCTGGGGCGAGTTCTACATCCGCGTCTCCGCCGCGCGCGCGATATGCATGCGCATGGCGACCCTGCGAGAGTCCGCGCAGCAGGCCGGGCAGGCGGTGATCAACGAGGAAATTCCACAGATGGGCGGTGACGGCGGGGCGATCATCCTGGGTGCCGATGGCAGCGTGTCGATGCCGTTCAATACCGAAGGCATGTATCGCGGCTGGATCGGCGCCGACGGTGTGCCGCACGTGGGGATCTACGGTGGCGACAAGCTGGCCATGCCGGACCCGGTGCGCTGAGCGGGGTGGTTTTCCCTCGGCGCGATAGTGCGGGTCGGGCCGGTAGTCCGGGCATACTGGGCGCTTCCGATTTGCGGCGAAACATCATCCATGTCCGGAAAACAGCACGAAGTGACGTTCCGCTTTCTCGCCCAGCCCACCGACGTCAATTTCGGCGGCAAGGTGCATGGCGGTATGGCGATGAAGTGGATCGACCAGGCCGGCTATGCCTGCGCGGTGGGCTGGAGCGGGGCGTATTGCGTCACTGCGTCGGTCAGCGGCATCCAGTTTGTCGCGCCGATCCTGATTGGTGATCTGGTCACGGTGCGCGCGCGATTGATCCACACCGGCACCAGCAGCATGCATATGGCGGTCGATGTGCTTTCGCGCGACTTGCGCAAGGACGAGCCGCGCCTGGCGACCAGCTGCGTGATGGTGTTCGTGGCGCTGGACGGACCGGACGGCAAGCCGACCCCGGTGCCGCGCTGGGAGCCGCGTGACGACGGCGAACGCCGGTTGCAGGCACAGGCAAAACAGTTACTGGAGTTGTCCAAGGGCATGGAGCAACTGGTCGATCTGCGCGGCGTCTCACCGGACTGACGCCGTCGCCGAACAGCGCAGGAAATTCGCGTCCGCATGCGGAATTGACATCACAAGGTGTTGACAGCTCAGGGCCTGATCCACACAATACGCGTTCTTTGTTGGAGGGATACCCAAGCGGCCAACGGGGGCAGACTGTAAATCTGCTGGCTTACGCCTTCGGTGGTTCGAATCCACCTCCCTCCACCAGCAAGAGTTCCGCGCAGGGCGGGAGTAGTTCAATGGTAGAACATCAGTTTTCCAAACTGATTACGCGGGTTCGATTCCCGCCTTCCGCTCCATTGGGTACTTCGTCTTTTTGAAGAGTCCGGCAGGATGCCGGTCTGTTCTTTGCCGTCAGGGAGGACGGCTGAAATACACGCTCATGTAGCTCAGTCGGTAGAGCACTTCCTTGGTAAGGAAGAGGTCACAG
>JBEPVP010000121.1:0-10853 GCA_041690935.1 Rhodanobacter sp. | reverse complement strand
GGGGGCGTCCCGCGTTTACAAACAAGCCCACTGTCGGCGCGACTCCAGGCGCTAGGCTCTCCCCCCTGCCCCCAAAATCAAAAACCACCCCCACTCAAGTCGCTCCTACAGGTGCCCTTACAAAAAAACCCGCCTTCCGGCGGGTTTTTCGTCACATCAGGTTGCGCCCGTGGAACAGTTCCTCGATCTCGCGGCGCAGCAGCGACTCGATGCGCTGGCGCTCCTTGAACGACAGATCATCGGCGTGCGAATCGAACAGGTAGGTGTCCAGATCGAAGTCCTTGATGTGCATCTTCGTGTGGAACATGTTTTCCTGGTACACGTTGACGTCGAACATCTCGTACTTCTGGCGGATGTGCTTGGCCAGATAGTCCTGCACCGAGTTGATCTTGTGGTCGATGAAGTGCTTCTTGCCCTTCACGTCGCGGGTGAAGCCGCGCACGCGGTAGTCGCATACCACGATGTCCGATTCGAAACTGTCGATCAGATAATTCAACGCCTTCAGCGGCGAGATCACGCCGCAGGTGGCCACGTCGATGTCCGCGCGGAACGTGGCGATGCCGTTGTGCGGGTGCGTCTCCGGATAGGTATGGACGGTGATGTGGCTCTTGTCCATGTGCGCGACCACGGCACCGGAAATGGTGTCGCGGCCAAGCTTCTCCAGCACCGGCTCCTCGGAGATCAGCATGGTCACCGAGGCGCCCTGCGGGTCGTAATCCTGGCGCGCGATGTTGAGGATGTTCGCACCGATGATCTCGGCCACGTCGGTGAGGATCTGGGTCAGGCGGTCGGCGTCGTACTGGTCATCGATGTACTCGATGTAGTTGCGACGCTGGTCTTCGGACACCGCGTAGCAGATGTCGTAGATGTTGAAGCTCAGTGCCTTGGTCAGGTTGTTGAAACCCTGCAGGCGCAGACGGGGAAGTGGTTTGACCACGGGCGGCTCTCCATGACCGAACGCTCGGCCAGCAGTAGAGGCGGGTTAGCGACAAGGGTCCCCGCAGATGGTGTGGAGCACAGGCGACGGCCTGCACGACCCTTGTGAACGGCATGCGGCCACGGGGCCGGATCCGGAAGACCGCGAAGTATGCGGCAAAAAGGAAAGAAATTGAACATGCGGCAAGCGGCCAAGGTTTGCCATAATGTCCGGATTGCAAGGGTGGTTACGGGCCCGCAGGCCGCATTTGCGGCGGCCTCCCGTAACCGGCCATCTGTCGGGGGTCATCGTGGCGCTACTCAAGTACCAGCTTCAACAAGCTTTCGAACGCTCGCAGGCCCCGCTCAATTTTGCGCCTGATCCGGCTGCGATGGAGCGATTCCTCGGCATGTGCCATCGCCGGCGCTACCCGGGCAAGACCGCGATCATCCGTCCCGGCGACCCGGCCAACACGCTGTATTACGTGGTCGACGGCTCGCTGGCGGTGTGCACCGAGGACGAACAAGGCCGCGAGCTGATCCTCGCCTACATCAGCCGTGGGCAGTTCATCGGCGAGATGGGCCTGTTCGTGGAGCAGGCACAGCGCGAGTCGATGGTACGCACGCGCACGCCGTGCGAGATGGCCGAGATCAGCTACGAGCGGCTGTTCCAGCTGATGGAAGGCCCGCTGCGCGAGGAATGCCCGAAGATCCTGTTCGCGATCGGCTCGCAGCTCACCAACCGCCTGTTGCGCACCTCGCGCCAGGTCAGCCGGATGGCGTTCATGGATGTCACCAACCGCATCTCGCGCACCTTGCTCGACCTGTGCCAGGAGCCGGATTCGATGACCCATCCGGACGGCACCCAGATCCGCATCTCGCGCCAGGAAGTGAGCCGCATCGTCGGCTGCTCGCGCGAGATGGTCGGCCGCGTGCTCAAGCAGCTGGAGGAACAGCGGATGATCGACGTCTCCGGCAAGACCATCGTGGTGCGCGGCACGCGCTAGGTTTTGCGCGGCGCGCGTTTGCGGTTCGGTGCAACGAGCTTCTTCGGCCTGCTCTCTTTCGGGGCGTAAATCATGTAGACGTCGGCGCGCGCATAGTGCGAGCCGGCGCGGATCGTTGGCTGCCGCACGAAGCCGGCCCGCTCGTACATGTGCAGCGCGGGCTTCAGGCTGCTGTTCGATTCGAGGAACAAGGTGTGGCCGCCACGCCGCTGGAATTCGGCGATCGCCGCGCCCAGCAGCCGGTGGCCGGCGCCCAGGCCGCGGAACGATTCGTCCACGCCCATCTTGGAAAGCTCGTAGACACCCGGTGCTTCGTGCAGCAAAGCGCAGGTACCGATGACCACGTCGCCCAGCCGCGCGAAGAAGATCGCGCCGCCAGGTTCCAGCACCGCCTGCTCGGGATGGCGCAGTACCTGTTCGTCGATCGGCTCGATCACGAAATGCTTCTTCAGCCAGTGGGCATTGAGCGTGTAGAAGTGTTCGCGCAGCAACGGCTCGAACGGCACGATCTCGACTTTCGCGCGCTTCAGCGTGGCATGCCTCGCCAGAATGCTGCCGACGATCGGCTGCTCGTCCAGCGCGCGTTCGCAGGCCTGCAGGGCCTGCAGCAGGTTCTCGCCTTCGCGCCCCAGCGAATCCTGCACGCCCTGCCGGATTGCCGCCCAGATCTTTCCCAGCCCGGCCAGCGACTGGCTGCCTTTCTCGGTCAGCGCCAGCAGGCTGCACCGACCATCGGCGGGATCGTTGCGCCGTTTAAGCATGCCCGCACGCGCCAGCCTGTCCGCCAGCTGGCTGACCGCGGAATGGGTCTGTCCGATCGCCGCAGCCACATCGGTGACGGTGGCCGGCCCGCGTTCCCACAGGAAGCGCATCACCGGGAACCAGCGCGACTCGATGCCGGCGCCACTCGCCCGGTAAACCTCGTCGGCGGCCGCGTAGAAGCGGTCACTGAGTGCCTTCAGGCGGCTGCCGAGCGCCAGCTCGGAAAGCGAGGACAGATACATGGGCGATTCCGACAATTATGTAAGCGCTAACGTAATGAGTCATCGGTTACCCTGCAAGTGCCGTCATGGGCGGCCGGACCGGGTTGCGTTGGAGAGTTTGCGAAATGGGTGGAGGAGAATTCCTGAGTTTCGTGCTGGTCGGCCTGCTGGCCCAGCTGGTCGACGGTGCGCTGGGCATGGCGTATGGACTGCTCTCCAATTCGATCCTGCTGGCGCTGGGCCTGCCGCCCGCGTTGGCCAGCGCCACCGTGCACACCGCCGAAGTGTTCACCACTGGTGTCTCCGGCGCGTCGCATGCGTGGTTCGGCAATGTGCGCTGGAACCTGTTCTGGCAACTGGCCATACCCGGTGCAATCGGCGGCATCCTCGGCGCGACGTTCCTGGCCAACGTGCCGGGCGAGCTGATCCGGCCGTTCGTCAACGCCTACCTGCTGGTACTCGGCACCATGGTCTTGCTGCGCGCGTTCGGCAAGCGGCTGACCCGTCATCAGGTGCAGCACAGCGGCATGCTGGGGTTCTTCGCCGGTCTGCTCGACGCGATCGGCGGCGGTGGCTGGGGACCGCTGGCCACCAGCACCCTGATCGCCCGCGGCGGCGCCGTGCGCAGCACGATCGGCACGGTCAACGCCGCCGAGTTCGTGGTGACGGTTTGCGTTTCCGCCACGCTGGTGTGGCATGTCGGCATCGGTCACTGGCCGGTCGTGCTGGGCCTGCTCACCGGCGGCGTGATCGCCGCGCCGTTCGCCGCGTGGCTGGTGCGGCACCTGCCCGAACGCGCGGTGATGGCGGCGGTCGGCAGCCTGATCGTGCTGATCAGCCTTGGCCAGCTGCTGCAGACCCTGCGGTAGCTCCGGGCAGCGGCGGCGCCGTGGCTTGTCGCCGTGCGCGATACGACGGCATCAGAACCATTCGACGCGGGTGACCGGCCGGCCCAGCGCCTTCTCGACTTTCTTGCACAGCGTCGGCGTGCCGTTGACCAGCACCGCTTCGGCGGCTCCTTTCAACATCGGCGCGTCGTGCATCGAATCGCCATACGCCACCTGCCATGCACTGAGACCGTGCTGCGCCAGAAGTTGCACCTTGCGCGGCCCGATGTTGTGCCGCAATGGCCGCATGCCGAACCAGCCGGGGCGCAACTGTGACGCCAATATCTCCAGGTGGGTCAGCCCCAGTTGTCGCACGATCCCGCTGACCAGGGCATGCTCGCAGCCGGTGACCACGATCACACGATCGCCCTGCGCCTGATGACGGCGCAACGCCTGCAAGCCATCGCGACAGAATTGCCGCGGTCGTCGCGCCAGCGTGGCGGCGAACGCGTCCGCGGCCAACTGGTAACGCCGCTGGCCCAGCCCGAGCAGCGCGATGCGCACCAGCACACGCACCGGCAGCCGGCGCGAGAACGGCAGCTGCAGCAACAGCAGCGGCACGCTCACCAGGGCCAGCAACGGGCGCCACAGCGAACGCACATAGCGTTCGCGCATGAACAGATAGAATGAATCGCCGTGAATCAGCACGCCATCGAAATCGAACAGCACGACCCGCGGCAATACCTCTGCCACGGCCGCCGGCACCGCCGTAACTTCCCCCTTCCGCATGATGGTCACGACGTGCCGAACAACCGCCGCAGCTCGCTGCCCGGATCCTCGGCACGCATGAACGCCTCGCCGACCAGGAACGCCTGGATGCCGCCCTCGCGCAGGCGCGCCACGTCCTCCGGCGTGCGGATGCCCGACTCGGTCACCAGTATTCGGTCGTATTCGATCAGTTGCTGCAGTGCCAGCGAGATTTCCAGCGAGGTCTCGAAGCTGCGCAGGTTGCGGTTGTTGACGCCGATCAGCGGCACTGGCAGTGCCAGCGCGCGCTCCATCTCCTCCTCGTCGTGCACTTCACACAGCACGTCGAGGTCAAGCTCGGCGGCAAGCAACGAGAGCTGCAGCAGCATCTCGTCGTCCAGTGCGGAGACGATCAGCAGGATGCAGTCGGCGCCGATCGCGCGGGCCTCGTGCACCTGGTACGGATCGATGATGAAATCCTTGCGCAGCAGCGGCAGCGAACAGGCTGCGCGCGCCTGCTGCAAAAATGCCTCGCTGCCCTGGAAAAAATCGCTGTCGGTCAGCACCGACAGGCAGGCCGCGCCGGCCTTCTCGTAGCTCCTCGCAATCGCAGCCGGATCGAAGTTGGCGCGGATCACGCCCTTGCTCGGACTGGCCTTCTTCACCTCGGCGATCACCGCCGGCAGGCCGGCGGCGATCTTCGCTTCGATCGCCGCGGCAAAGCCGCGCGTATCGGGCTGTTCCGCAATGCGCGCGGTCAGTTCCGCCAGCGGCAGCTTCGCCTGGCGTTCGGCAATCTCTTCCACCTTGCGGGCAAGAATGCGATTGAGGATGTCGGGCATGGCATCTCGCTTATCTGTAAGGGGAGGCATTCCGTGCGCGAGTGCTGCGATCCTGCCACGTCGCAGGACTTCGCGCATCCGGCGGCGCTAGTCCAGCGCGGCAAGACGCCGCGTGGTCGCCACGAAGTCCAGCATTTTCGCATGCGCGGCGCCGCTGGCAATCGTGGCGCGGGCCAGCTCGATGCCATCGCCGACCGCGTCGACCACATCGGCCACGTACAGCGCCGCACCTGCATTCAGGCTGACGATGTCATGCGGAATGCTGCGGCGGCCATCGAGCGCCTCCAGCAACATCGCCTTCGATTCGTCCACGCTGGCCACCCGCAGGTTGCGGCTGGACGCCATCGCCAGGCCGTAGTCTTCCGGCTCGATCTCGTATTCGCGCACCACGCCGTTGCGCAATTCGCCAACCAGGGTGGCCGCGCCGAGCGAGATCTCATCGATGCCGTCACGGCCCCACACCACCAGCGCGTGCTGCGCACCGAGCGCCTGCAACACGCGCACCTGGATGCCAACCAGATCGGGGTGGAACACGCCCATCAGGATGTTCGGCGCATCCGCCGGATTGGTCAGCGGGCCGAGGATGTTGAACAGCGTGCGCACGCCCATTTCCCTGCGCACCGGCGCCACCACCTTCATCGCCGGATGATGGTTCGGCGCAAACATGAAACCGATGCCGGTCTCGGTCATGCACTGTGCGACTTGCGCCGGGCTCAGGTCGATCGACGCACCCAGTGCCTCCAGTACGTCCGCGCTGCCGGATTTCGACGACACGCTGCGCCCGCCGTGTTTGGCCACCCGCGCGCCGGCCGCCGCGGCGACGAACATCGACGCGGTGGAGATGTTGAAACTGGACGCGCCATCGCCGCCGGTGCCGACGATGTCCAGGAAGTGCGGATGCGGCGGCGCGTCGACCTTGGCCGACAGCTCGCGCATCACCCGCGCCGCGCCGGTGATCTCGCCGATGGTTTCCTTTTTCACGCGCAGGCCGGTGATGATCGCCGCCGTCATCAGCGGGCTCACTTCACCGCCCATGATCTGGCGCATCAGCGCGATCATCTCGTCGTGGAAAATCTCGCGATGCTCGATCGTGCGTTGCAACGCTTCCTGCGGCGTGATCGTGATGTCGCGCTCGCCTTTGTGAATCAGGTCCGCGTTCATGCGGCCAGCCGTAGCGGCAGCCCGAGAAAATTGCGCAGCAGATCGTGGCCGTGCTGGGTCAGGATCGACTCGGGATGAAACTGCACGCCCTCGACCGGCAACGTGCGGTGGCGCAAGCCCATGATCTCGTCGATCGAGCCGTCCGGGTTCTCCGTCCACGCGGTCACTTCGAGGCAATCCGGCAACGACGACTGCTCCACCACCAGCGAGTGGTAGCGCGTGGCCTCGAACGGATCCGGCAGCCCGGCAAACACGCCCCGCCCATGATGGCGCACCGGCGAGGTCTTGCCATGCATGATCTGCTTGGCGCGGATCACCTTGCCGCCGAACACCTGGCCGATCGCCTGATGTCCCAGACACACGCCGAACACCGGCACCTCGCCGGCCAGCTCGCGCAGCACATCCAGCGACACGCCCGAATCATTTGGCGTGCCCGGTCCCGGCGAAATCATGATGTGGGTGGGCCGCAGCGCGCGGATGCCGGCGATATCCAGCGCATCGTTACGCACGACCTTCACCTGCTGCCCCAGCTCGCCCAGGTACTGCACGAGGTTGAATGTGAAGCTGTCGTAGTTGTCGATCATCAGAAGCATAAATGGCGCCACCTGTCGTTATATGAAGACGGGAGATTTTCACAACGATACCCGCACTGGCACTCGCCACTCCGATACTGAAGTCCGTCGCACCCTTCCACTTTGATTATTGTGCCGGACAGCGAGCGACAGCTCCAACTGATGGTGTTTGCAATGGGCCATTGACACGCCCGGCGCCGCCTCGTCCGCTCGACAAATACGCAGCACCGGCGAATCGCCAAACCTGCGCCACCTTGTCTTGATAGCACCGTTGGCATCCGCGTTGACCCGCTGAATCGCGCCGATATCGGCAGGGCAGCAATCCGCGGGCCGGCGCAAGTCCGCGTGCACTGAGACCACGAAACTCGACGATTTCCGTGTCCGCGTGTCGACGGCACGTGACGACGACAACGCCGCACTGCGCCGTTCAGATATCTCGATCATCCCTTGCGCGGGCGTCGCCGCAACGGTTGGAGATCGCTCTCATGCGGACGCCTGTTGCCGCCGGTGCATCTCGTATCGACTCCGTCCGCCTTCACAAATGGCTGCGTCCGCGACTGCACAAATTGGCATGCAAATCACTGTTCCTTGACTCCCCTTGCACGATCGCCTGACTACGCTTTCCACAGCCTCGGTCGCTGGGGCGAAGGGAACAGGGCCCGCATTTCAACACCTCAGGGGCATCACGCCATGAGGCATTTCACGCCGTCGTGACGTGGTCACCGCGTCGTTGCCCAATCAGCGATCAGGACAGCTTGCCAATGCCCTACCGTTTTCTACTCTCCTTCGCGAGTGCTGCTCTGTCGTCGGCAATTGCGATTGCTTTTCTGTATCGCTATGCCGAAGTCCTGGGGCTGGTCGACCGCCCCAGCGAACGCAAGAAACACGTGGGAAACATCCCGGTGATCGGCGGCCTCTGTGCATTTTTAGGCGTGCTTGCGGGTGCCTTCGTGGCTGGCCAACTCAACCTGTTTGGTAACTATGTGCTGGGCACCGCCGCCATCCTCGCTTTGATCGGCGCGCTCGACGACCGCATGGATTTGAGCGTATACGCCCGATTGCTGGTACAGGCAGGTGCGGTGTTGACCGTGGTGCTCTGCACCGGCGTGCATATCCACACACTGGGTCATCTGTTCGGCTACGAGATGGAGTTGGGTGTATTCGGCATTCCGCTCACGCTGATCGCGGTCATCGGCCTGCTGAACGCGTTCAACATGATGGACGGCATCGACGGATTGGCCGGCATGCTGGCCTTGGTAAGCGTGGGCAGCATTGCGGTCTACCAGGGAGCATCCAACTGGCATGGCCTCACTCTTCCGCTGCTGATGGCAGCCGCGCTATTGCCGTATCTGGCGGCCAATCTGGGCTTGATCGGACGGAAGATATTCCTGGGCGATGCCGGCAGCATGGTGGTGGGTTATCTGCTGGCCTGGACGCTCATCAAGTTGAGTCAGGACAATCCAACCCACTTGTCGACTATCGACGTACTGTGGTGTGTCGCGTTGCCTGTACTCGATACGCTGGCGGTGATGATCCGACGCCTGCGCGAAGGTAAATCCCCCTTCAAACCGGACCGCGGTCATATCCATCACCTGATGCTGAATGCCGGACAGACTCACCGCGCCACACTGATCATTCTGGTCACCCTCGCGGTCGCGCTGGCCTGCATAGGAAGCTTGACCCGCACATTCACGGCGGGCAGCAACCTGCTCGCGTTCGGCGCGCTGACGCTGATCTATATCACTGCGCACAGGCGCATCTGGCTAAAACAGCAACCCAGGTACGGCGTGGTGGGAGTGCCGGTGGCCGCGCCATTTGTTTTCATCGAACGCAGGGTCGCCAATCGAACCTCATCGCAAACCGGGCAGGTTTACCGACGGCGCAGCACTGACCTGCGGCGCGTCGCTTGACGTGTAGCAATATAAACGCCCTGCAGAGGGGCCTGAACTGCCATGCACAAGCGCACAGGCGTGAGAGCTATCCCAGGCAGTTTCCTGTGCACATCGTGGGCGAGGTGCAGCATCCCGGCGGGATGCCGCACCTCGGTACCGACTTGGCGACGAGTTGAGCGATCAATTCCAGACGTTCCACAGCTTGACCGGAAAGACGTCGACAACTTGCGGCAGTCCAACTCGCTACTGCGTTTACCGCGTGGGGGAAAGCTTGTTGCTGCTCACAGTGATGTTCACGAGGGAACTCGGTATCTGCAGATCGCGAGGGCTCGTGGTCGCCGTGTAGATCGACTTGTTGTTGGTGATGAACCAGCGTGTGCTGTTGTAGGTGACCGTGTTGCCGGTGACTTTCACATCACGGCTGGGGGACATCAAGGCAACGCCGTCCAGCCCGTTTTCCGTGATCACGTTGGCCGCGAACCAGGCGTTGGTGACACCGTGGCCGTATACACCAAACCCCATGTTGCCCTTGATCGTGCTCGATTTGATCACCAGCCCGGTTACGTTCGGCTGCAGCTCCATTCCGCTACCCGCATTGCCGGAGATGGTGCTGTACTCGATACGGATGTCCTTGGCGATGCCCTGGATCGAAGGCTCGATGTCGATGCCCGTTTCCGGTTTGGTGCCGTGGCTGTTGCTGAAGGTGCTGTTGACTACGTAGACGCGGTTCACCGGACCGAACGACAGACCCTGACGCCGATTGTTGGTGGAGACAACGTTGTTGATCGTGATGTCGATGGAAGGCACTCCAACGTGGCCAATCGCGCCGATATACAAGCCGTCGCCCCAGCAATCGGAAACCGTGAGGTCATGCACGTTGACTCTCTGGGAGGCAAGGATGTCGATCCCCATGCCCCATTCGCCGGTCGATCCGATATGCCTGGCACGCTCGCCGACAATCGCGCCGCCGCTGATCTCAACATCCGTCACCTGCCAGGCCTTGATCACGTAGGAGCGCTGGCTGCTGTTGGGGATGGCGACCAGTTGGGCGCCCGAGCTCATCTGCAGGTGAACGTGCGAGCGCAGGTTGATCGAGCGCAGCGCGTCGATCATGTAGGTGCCGGCTGGTACCGTAATGGTGCCGCCGGTCGCTGGCAACGAGTTGATCGCGGCCTGGAATGCGCTGGTATCGTCGTGCTGGCCATCACCCAAGGCGCCGGCATCGCGGACGTTGATGGTCTGGCTGCCGATCGACACACTCGGTGCACTCGACCACCAGTTGGCCGCCGAAGCAGGCAATGCGGCAACGCTGAACGCCACGGCCAGACTCGCAAGGATCAGCGAGCGCGAAACGCGACTGCGGGAAAGCATGCCGAGCCGGCTCGCGGAGGACGCATCGGCGAAACCGGCGGCTGGAATATTCGTGTTGAACATGAATGGAACCCTCGTTGTGAAGAAAGCCTTCACGTAAAGGATGCATACTTTTCACGGGAGAAAGGTGCATGTCCCAGTGATCCAATTCACAGTACGGGGAATTGCAAACCATTCATCCGTTGCGTCGAATCCAGCGATTTGTTACGCACAAATCGGAAGTGCGGAACTGCTGTTCCGCCACCGTGTTGAAGTTGACGAAGAGCGAACACACCGCGCTTCAGCAACAAGCTGCAGCCCACGCTGATCATGCGGATTCCGCCCGTCACGCAAAGTTGATCCTGCTGCTGGCGGACGGCCTCAGTTGGGCCGAAATTCGCACCCGACTCGATTGCAGCGACAGTTACATCGCGCGCTGGAGCAAGCGATTCAATGCAGAGCGACTGGCCGGGCTCTACTCCAAACACGCCGGGCGCGAACGCTACAAGGTCACCGATCGCATGGAATCCCGCGTGCTGGCGCGCACTACGCGGCAC
>JBEPVP010000120.1:0-10861 GCA_041690935.1 Rhodanobacter sp. | reverse complement strand
GAACAGCAGCAGCTATCCGATGGTGCCCGGCCACGAGATCATCGGCCGGGTCAGCGCGGTCGGTGCCGACGTGGGCGCGTTCAAGGCGGGCGACATGGTGGGCGTGGGCTGCATGGTCGATTCGTGCCAGCACTGTGCGTCCTGCGCACAGGGCCTGGAGCAGTACTGCCTCGAAGGTGCCACCTTCACCTACAACAGCACCGACCGTCGCGATGGGCTGCCCACCTTCGGCGGCTATTCGGAGCGCATCGTGGTATCGGACAAGTTCGTGGTCCGAGTGCCCGATCAGCTCGATCCGAAATCCGCCGCACCGCTGCTGTGCGCCGGCATCACCACCTGGTCGCCGCTGCGGCACTGGAACGTCGGCAAGGGCAGCAAGGTGGCGGTGATCGGCCTGGGCGGCCTCGGCCACATGGGACTGAAATTCGCCAAGGCGCTGGGCGCCGACGTCACCCTGTTTACCCGCTCGCCCGGCAAGGAAAGCGAGGCGCGCCGGCTGGGTGCCGATCACGTGGTGCTCTCCACCGACGCGCAGCAGATGAAGGCGGTCGCCGGTCAGTTCGATTTCATCCTCGACACCGTGCCACACCAGCATGACCTCAACCCGTACCTGCTCACCCTCAAGCTCAACGGCGTGCACGTGCTGGTCGGCCTGGTCGAACCGATCGAACCACCGGTGCACGCGGGCACGATCATCTTCGGCCGCCGCTCGATCGCCGGCTCGCTGATCGGCGGCATTGCCGAAACGCAGGAGATGCTGGATTTCTGCGCCGCGAACGGCATCAGCAGCGACATCGAGATGATCGACATCCAGGACATCAACGAGGCCTACGAACGCATGCTCAAGAGCGACGTGCGCTATCGCTTCGTGATCGACATGGCGTCGCTGGACAAGGCGGCCTGAGAACCCGCCGCTTCGTAGAGCGGGCACTGCCCGCCGGCTGTTCCAGACTTTGCGCCAAGCTTGAGCAAGTGCGGCGAGCAGTGCCCGCCCTGCGAAACTCGCGCGAACGGATGGGTGGTGCCGGTTACCCGAAGTCCTACAGCGCGCCGGGCTTCGTTGCCTGCACGTTCCAGCCCATCGCGCTGTACCAGTGGTAGCGCGCGATGCCGGCGTACTCGTGCAGGGCCAGGTCGGTCATGGCGAAGTTGTACGACAGCGGCCACCACGACAGCACGCCGTTGACATAGTCAGCGCGCACCGGGATCGCCTGGATGCCGAAGTGCGTGAAATACAGCATGCCGCGGCGCAGGTGGAAGCCGGACGACACCAGCAGCACGCGATCGGCCGCGTAGTCCTTCAGCAACGGGCCGCTGAACTGCGCGTTTTGCCAGGTGTTCATGCTGCGTGGTTCGCGCAGCAAATTCGCGGCGTCGACGCCAAGCCGCTGCAGGTTGCTCGCGTAAATCGCCGCCTCGGATTGGCCGAGCCGGTGCGCATCGCCACCGCTCACCACGACCTTGCACTGCCGGCCCGCCTGCCGGCATTGGCGGTACAACGCCGCGGCCTTGTCGATACGCCCGTAGGCGAACAGATTGGCCTCGACCTTGTCAGTGCCCACTACCCGTATCGCACCGGCGCCCAGCAACACGATCGCATTGCGTTGTCCCCACACCACCGGCGCATCCGTCGCGTAGTCCGATTGCAGTTGCACCAGCAACCAGCTCGGCAGCGGCCCGCAGCCCACCGCCAGCAGCAGGATCAAGGCCAGCGCCAGCAAGGCACGACTGCAGCGCCGCCACCGCAGAGACGCCAGCACCATCGCCAGCACGATCAGGACAAGCAGCGCGTTCAGAGCCATGGGAACCGTCAACGGAAGTCGGCAGGGATGCGCGCTGATTATGCCGCGGTAAAACGCACGCACGCGGTGGGCCCATGACAGATGTGTGGTCGCGCAACTTTGGTTAGGCTGGACCATCCCAGCAGGAGCGGGCCATGACCACCCTCGTCTTCGTGCACGGCTGGAGCGTCACCGATACCTCGACCTATGACCAGCTGCCGCAGCGGTTGCAGCAGCAGGCGTTTGCTGCGGACCTGGCGCTGACGCTCGCCGACATCTGGCTGTCCGAGTACGTGAGCTTCGACGATGCCGTGACCATGCCCGACCTGGTCCGCGCGTTCGACCACGCGCTGCGCGACCTGCACCTGCTCGACGCCAGCTTCGCCTGCATCACCCACTCCTTCGGCGGTCCGGTGGTGCGCGAGTGGCTGCGCGCGCAACGCGACAGACCGACCACGCACAGCACGATCCGGCTAAGTCACCTGGTGATGCTGGCGCCGGCGAACTTCGGCTCGGCGCTGGCGCAACTCGGCAAGGGCATGCTGGGCCGGCTCAAGTCCTGGTTTGCCGGCGTCGATCCGGGCCAGCGCATTCTCGACTGGCTGGAACTGGGCAGCGCCGAATCGCTGTCGCTTAACCTCGACTACATCCACAGCGACGATCCGCTCAACCGCAGGCAGTTCCAGTTCGTGTTGACCGGCGACCGCCCGGATCGCTCGCTGTACGACCACCTCAACAGCTATACCGGCGAAGATGGCTCCGATGGCGTGGTGCGCATCGCCGCGGCCAATCTCAACGCCCATCACGCGGTGCTGTCGCCGCAGGCCGGCACGTCCGGCGGCATCGACACGCTGGCGCTCACCCTCAGCCGCGGCCCGCGCTGCGCGTTCAAGCTGATCGCCGGCGCGGCGCACGCCGGCGACGCCCACGGCATCATGGCCAGCGCCGCGCCGGCCACGATGCAGGCGATCCTGCGCTGCCTGCAAGTCCGCAGCGCCAGCGACTACGGCGCACTCTGCGATGCGTTCGAGCGCGAGAACGCCGCGCGTGATGCGGACAAGGTGGAACTGGAACCGGCCGGTCCGTTTCCCCCGCGGGTACACATCCACGATCCGTGCAGCCTGCTGATCCTGCGGCTCACCGACGAGGCCGGCGAGCCGCTGACCGGCGCCGGCTTCCTGCTCACCGCCGGCATCCAGGCCAGCCCGGATCTGCTGCCCGCCGGCTTCATGCTCGATCGTCAGGCCAATTCGAGAAACCACACCACCATCTCGCTGTTCCTCGACCACAGCCTGCTCGCTGGCGACGACCGCGTGCCCGACCCGGGCAACAGCCGCAAGACGCTGCGCCCCGCGGTCGTCAGCCACCGCCCCTACGGCGCCAGCGTGAATCCCCTCGACCTCAGCGGACTGGTGCATCACGCATTGGCGAAAAGCGCCGCCAGCGACGACCTGTTCGGCATGCTCGGCGCGCACCAGACCACCGTGCTCGACGTGGTGCTGCCGCGCAAGATCCATGAGGGCGTGTTCCGGTTGACCCCGAAGTTGACGCCACAGGATTTCAGCGCGCCGGTTCCCGGTGCGGTGATCGGATGAACAATCGCGGCAATCCGCTCCGCCGCGGTTAAGCTGGTCCGTGCACACTGGCGATCCACCGCGCCCGCCGACCCGACCCTGGCATGCAAAAGAAACCGATTTTCTTCGACCCCACTGGCCGGCGCGCCAGTCATGTCTCGCGTCTGGCCCTGCTCGCCGGCGTGATCAGCACGCTGTTTGTGGTGGCGTGCGCGGCCAGCCTTTTTGTGGGGCCGAACATGGTCGGCCTGCATATCGGCGAACACAGCAAGACCCGCCATGCGCTGGCCGGGGTGAAGGCTGCCGCGCCGGAACTGCTGAAGCCGGCGGCGAAGCTGGCCGCCGAAGTGCGCGCGCGGCAGAAGCTGCTGCACGCCCCGCGCACGCACGCCAGCAAAGCGGCGGGCTTGCACATACCGCCGCCATCGCTGGACAAGCCGGCCGACCGGCCACTGGCGATCGGCTTCTACGTCAACTGGGATGACAGCAGCTACCCGTCGCTGAAGCGCGCCCTGCCCACGCTGGACTGGGTGATCCCGACCTGGATGAGCGTGAGCGGCGCGGACATGGCGCTGCACACCAGCATCGACGCCAAGGCGCTGAATCTGATCCGCACGCAGAAGCCGTCCACGCCGATTTTGCCGCTGCTGCAGAACGCGGTGGGTGGCAGCTGGGACGGTTCCGGCCTGGCGCGCCTTCTGGCCGATCCCGTGATGCGGCAGGCGCGCATCGCGCAGATCGTTGCGTTCCTTTCCGCCAACCATTTCCAGGGCGTGACGATCGACTTCGAGGAAATCCCCGCGAGCGCGCAACCGAACCTCAAGGCCTTCCTGAGCGAACTCAACGATGCGTTCGATCCGCACGGCTGGGGCATCGTGCTGTCTGTGCCGTTCGACGACGCCAGCTGGGACTATGCCGGTTATGCCGACATCGTCGACTTCGAGCTGCTGATGGCCTACGACGAGCACTGGGCCGGCAAGGACCCGGGCAGCATCGCCAGCGAGGACTGGTTCGAGCAGACGCTGGACAAGCGCATGAAGGTACTCGATCCCGACCAGGTCATCGTGGCGATCGGCAGCTACGGCTACGACTGGTCGCACGGGCAGAATGCCGAGGCGCTGACCTTCCAGGATGCGATGGATCGTGCCTCGGATGCCCAGTCCGACATCAACTTTGACCCGGACACGCAGAACCCGCACTTCTCCTACAGCGAGGACGACGGCAGCACGCATCAGGTCTGGTTCCTCGACGGCGTCACCGCGTACAACCAGATCCATGCCGCCGACGACTACAAGCCCTACGGCTACGCGTTGTGGCGGCTGGGCTCGGAAGATCCGTCGATCTGGTCGGTGCTCGGCCGCACCTACGGCGCGGCGGCACCGCCGCTACTGGACACGATCGGCGCGGGCCAGGACATCGATATCGAGGGCCAGGGCGAAGTGCTGGAGATCACCGCCCAGCCGTCGCCCGGCGCGCGTACCGTCGAACTGGACAAGGACAACGGCAGCATCGACGACGAGAGCTATACCAGCCTGCCCAGTTCCTATGTGATCCAGCGCGCGGGCACGCTGCCGCACAAGATCGCGCTGACTTTCGACGATGGCCCCGATCCGGAGTGGACGCCGCAGATCCTCGACATCCTCAAGGCGAAGCACGTGCCGGCGACGTTCTTCGTCATCGGCGAGAACGCCGAGATGTCGCCGCGGCTGGTGCAGCGCGAAGTCGACGAAGGTCACGACGTCGGCAACCACACCTTCACCCATCCCAACCTCGGCGACAGCCCGCCCGGCATCGTGGCGCTGGAACTCAACGCCACCCAGCGTTTGTTCGAGGCGCTCACCGGACGCTCGATGCGGCTGTTCCGCGCGCCCTACTTCGGCGACGCCGAACCGACTACCGCCGACGAACTGGTGCCGATCCAGATCGCGCAGAAGATGGGCTACCTCTCGGTCGGCCTGCACATCGATCCCGACGACTGGCAGCGACCCGGCACCGACCAGATCGTCAACAACGTGTTGACCCAGATCGCCACCACCAACCCGGACCGCAAGGGTCAGGTGGTGCTGCTGCATGACGCTGGCGGCGAGCGCTCGCAGACCGTGGCCGCGCTGCCGCGAATCATCGACGGCCTGCGCGCGCAAGGCTACGACTTCGTCACCGTGTCGACGCTGGCCGGCCTCACCCGCAAGCAGACCATGCCGCCGCTGGCGCCCGGTTCGCTGTCGCGCTGGGCCGACCGCTCGGTGTTCTTTGCGTTGGGATGGTTCGGCCATCTGATTCGCTGGCTGTTGACTGCCGCCATCACCCTGGGCGTGGCCCGGCTGTTGCTGCTGGGCGGCCTCGCCCTGCTCAACCGCGCGCGCGAACGACGACGCGCGCCGCCGGTGCTCGGCGACGATCCGCCGCTGGTTTCGGTACTGATTCCGGCCTACAACGAGGAGAAGGTGATCGCCAGCTCGATCCACCGGATCCTGGCCAGCCGCTACCGCAACCTCGAAATCATCGTGGTCGACGACGGCTCCATCGACGCCACTTCGGCCGTGGTCCGTGAGCACTACGCGCATGAGCCGCGCGTGCGGCTGATCACCATCCCCAACGGCGGCAAGGCGCATGCCGTCAACCGGGCCCTGCACGAATCCAACGGCGCGATCGTGGTGGCGCTGGACGCCGACACGCAATTCGAGCCGAACACCATCTCGCGACTGGTGCGCTGGTTCGCTGATCCGAAAGTCGGCGCCGTGGCCGGCAACGCCAAGGTCGGCAACCGCATCAACCTGATCACCCTGTGGCAGGCGCTGGAATACATCACCGCGCAGAATCTCGAACGCCGCGCCCTGGCCGCACTCGGCGCGATCACCGTGGTGCCCGGCGCGGTCGGCGCCTGGCGTCGCGAAGCACTGGAACAGCTCGGCGGCTTCCCCGCCGATACGCTGGCCGAGGACCAGGACCTCACCATCGCCGTGCAGAAAGCCGGCTACCACACCCTGTTCGACGCCGAGGCGATCGCCTGGACCGAGGCACCCGACAGCGCCGGCGGCCTCGCCCGACAGCGCTTCCGCTGGGCCTACGGCACCCTGCAATGTCTGTGGAAACACCGCGACGCCACCTTCCGGCCGCGCTACGGCGCACTCGGCATGATCGCGCTGCCGCAGGTGTGGCTGTTCCAGATCCTGTTCTCGGTGGTCTCGCCGCTGGTCGATCTGGTGCTGGTCTGGCAGATCATCGCCACCGGCCTCGACTACCTGCAGCACCGCGGCCAGTTCGACGACACAAACCTGATGCGGATGCTGATCTTCTACGCCGCCTTCATGGCCGTCGACCTCGCTGCCGCCGCCCTCGCCTTCGCCATGGAGAAGAAGGAAAAGTGGAGCCTGCTGTGGTGGCTGGTGCTGCAGCGCTTCGGCTACCGCCAGCTGATGTACTACGTGGTGGTGCGTTCGGTATGGACGGCTATCCGCGGCCCGTCGGTGGGCTGGGGAAAGCAGGAGCGCAAGGCGACGGTGAATGCGGGGGAAGCGGCGGTGCATTGAGGGAAACGGATCCGTGGCACCGGCACCATGTAGCACATATGTGCTACATTTATTCCTGCTGAAGGGAGAACGCCATGTCCACCACAACGATTCGTTTGCCCGACGAACTGAAAACTCGCATTTCCCGCGCCGCTGAGCGTGCCGGAACCACCGCGCACAGCTTCATCCTCAACGCCATCGAGGAGAAAACCAGCCAGGACGAACGTCAGGCCGATTTCCACGATGTCGCGGACCAGCGCTACGCCCGCTTCGTCGCTTCCGGCAAAACAGTTCCATGGGCTGAAATGCGCCGCTACCTGGAAGACCGCGTGGCCGGCAAACCCGCCAAGCGTCCGGTTGCCAAAAAGCTCGCGCGCTGATCATGACTCGCATCGAGTTCATGCCCGAGCTCGGAGACGACATCGACCGAATCGTCGAGCACTTGTTCCAGCATGGTGTCAGTGATGCGGCGGACCGGGTTCAGGACATCATTCGCGCCATCGACGTACTCGACCACAATCCGCTCATCGGTTGCCCCGTGGAGCGCGGCAAGCGCGAACTGGTCATCGGTCGTCACACGCGTGGCTATATCGCGTTGTACGTCTACGTTTCCGAGCTCGACACCGTTTTCGTAACGGCGCTAAGGAGCCAGTCCGAGGCTGGATACGAACGGCTGTAAGCACGGCAGCGGCTGATGAGTTGGCGGTGGGCTCGGGCCGGCAGGCGCAAGGCGACGGAAGCTCCGCCGACCGGTATGCGCGCGATGCACTTCCGCACAAAAAAGGCCCTTGCCGGGCAAGAGCCTTTTCAACGCGGTCGGTATCCTTGCCTCCCCGCAAAACCCGGCAATCCGCCACCGCTCAAAAACCGAAATAGGGCATCACCAAATACGCTGTTGGAAGCGCCCGAATCAACGCGGAATGTGGGCCGAACGCATGCCCGACATATCCCGAAGCAGCATTATTTCAGCACCAGCTCCCGCGTCAGCTGGCTACCCAGCAACTGGCGCATCGATTCCCGATCCATGCTGGACTTGTCGCGGCTGTCCATGGGGCCCAGCACCTTGGTCGAGATGGCATCGGCCTCGTCGCTTCGATCGAGCGCGGCCATGTTCGGGTAGGCGATGGTCAGGATCAGGTCGGCATCCTGTGGCGAACGCGCCTGCGAACGGTAAACGGCATAGCCGGTGATCAGGCCCGCCTTTTTCATCGCATCCATGTTGGCCTTGTACGGCCCGTCCAGGTATTTCATGTAGTTGTTGAACTGCCCGGGCTTGATCTTGATGAAGCTGACCTGCAAGACCTTGCCTTCCTTGTACGGCTTCGCATCCTGCGCGAGTACCGATCCCACAACTGCGAACATCAGCAATGACACGACAAGCATCATGATACGTTTCACAGCCTATCTCCTTGACAGATACTGCACGGATATGCAGTGCCGGCGGACGCTACGCTCAGTATTAACAAGCGTCAATCAGCCGATTTGTCACTGCATGCTTCGCGCCAAGTGATTCGCATCCCGGCAAAAATATCGCTCAGCCGCCGCCACGCACCCGCATCGTCAACCCCTTCAGGAAATTACGCAGCACCTGATCGCCGCACAGACGGAAATTCTTGTGCTCCGGCTGACGGAACAGCGCGCTGAGTTCGGGTTTGGAGATCGGGAAGCCGGCGGCGGCGAGGATCTGGTGCATGTCCACGTCCTTCAGCTCGAACGCCACGCGCAGCTTCTTCAGCACCACGTTGTTGGTGACGCGCTTCTCCGGCGGACGCGGCGGCAGGCTGTCGTCCTTGCCGCGGCGGTGGAACACCAGGCCGTCGAGGAACAGTGCCAGCACCTTGTTGCTGCATTCGACGTAACCGGGTTCCTCGTCTTTCTTCAGGAACGCCTGCACGTCCTCCTTTTCGATCGGAAAGCCTGCATCCGCCAGGTGGATGAGCTCCACCACCTTGCCGTCACTGAGGTCGAGCATGTAGCGGATCGCGCGCAGTACGTCGTTGTTGATCATGTCGTTCCGATGGGGCTTGCAGGGGACGCCATGCTACCGCGCCGCGCCCGTCGCGATTAACCCCGTTTGCGTGATGCCCGCGTTTCATCTTTCACGAACCGGAGAGGAGAACCGCCCCATGAACGTGAAAGCCCTGCTGCGCACCCTGCTGCTGGCCTTGCTGGTGATCCTGGCTGGCTGCAGTGTTTCGAAACCTGTCGCGGACGTGCCGGCGACGACGAACAAGATCCCGGTCACTCCGCCGCCACCAGCCGCGCCCGCACCACCCGAGCCAGCTGCGGCCGCCGACAAGACCTTGAACGAGGCGGCTGCGCCGATGCCCGCAAGCATGCCGGCGACGGAGCCATCCAGGCAGCCACCGCCTGCGATGCAGCTCGCGGCCATGAGCAAGGGCATGGCGACCGGCGCATACCGGGCAGCGCCGATGCCGATGATGATGCCGCCGATGCAGCCGATGCCCGGCGACATCAACAGCGAGAACTACACCCACCGCGATACCAACCCGGTGCAACTGGTGAGCGAGCAGCCGGTGTCCACTTTCAGCATCGACGTCGACACCGGCTCGTATACCAACGTGCGGCGCATGTTGAGCGCGGGTCAGCTGCCACCGGCCGACGCGGTGCGCGCGGAGGAGTTCATCAATTACTTCGATTACGGCTACACGCCACCGGCCGATCGCGCGCAGCCGTTCAGCGTCACCACCGAGCTGGCGCCGGCACCGTGGAATGCAAAACGGCAGCTGCTGCTGGTCGGCATCCAGGGCTATCGCGTGCCCAAGGCGGAGATCCCGGCGTCGAACCTGGTGTTCCTGATCGACACCTCCGGCTCGATGAACGAAGCGGACAAGCTGCCGCTGCTGCAGGCGTCGCTGAAGCAACTGGTGCGTGAACTGCGCAAACAGGATCGCGTGGCGATCGTCACCTATGCCGGTGTCGCCGGGGTCACCCTGCCCTCCACCGCCGGCGACCAGCACGCCACCATCGACGCAACGATCGACGGCCTCGGCGCCAGCGGCTCGACCAACGGCGGCGCCGGCATCGAACTGGCCTACGCGCAGGCTGAGCAGGGCTTCATCAAGGGCGGTGTAAACCGGGTGATCCTGGCCACCGACGGCGACTTCAACGTGGGCACGGTGAATGAGGAGGCGCTGAAGACCACGATCGAGGATCACCGCAAGAGCGGCGTCGCGTTGACCACGCTGGGCTTCGGCGAAGGCAACTACAACGACGCGATGGCAGTGATGCTGGCCGATGTCGGCAACGGCAGCCACCACTACATCGACAGCCTGCAGGAAGGTCGCCGCGTGCTGGTCGACGAGATGTCCGCCACCCTGCTGACGATCGCGAAGGACGTGAAGATCCAGATCGAGTTCAACCCGGCGCAGGTGCAGGAATACCGGCTGATCGGCTACGAGAAGCGCATGCTGAAGCGCGAGGATTTCAACAACGACAAGGTCGACGCCGGCGAGATCGGTGCCGGCGCCAACGTCACCGCGATCTACGAGATCACGCCGAAGGGTTCGGCCGCGGCGCGTATCGATCCGCTGCGCTACGGCAAACGATCCGCGTCGGTCGACGGTGGCAGTGAACTGGCCTTCCTGCGCCTGCGCTACAAGCTGCCGGGGCAGTCGGACAGCACGCTGATCGAGCAGCCGATCGCTGCGCAGGCCGAAGTGCAGCCCAGCGAGCGTCTGCGCTATGCCGCCGCCGTGGCCGCGTTCGCCGACGCCCTGCGCGGTGGCAAGTATCTGGACGGCTACGGCTACGCGCAGATCGCGAAGCTCGCCAACGGCGCGCGCGGCGACGATACCAGCGGCTATCGCGCCGGCTTCGTGCAACTGGTGAAGCTGGCCAACGGGCTGACCACGCAAGGTCATGACAGCGCAGGCGACACGGCAGCGCGTTGAGGTTTCCGGCCTTGCTGCGCGGACGGTGGCGATGGCGCCGCGCGCGCCCGTGCCCGTACCCCGCCCCAGCCGCGCACCGGGGG
>JBEPVP010000119.1:0-10991 GCA_041690935.1 Rhodanobacter sp. | reverse complement strand
CCCCAGGATTGCTCGGCTAGCCACGCCACTTCGCGTCCGGAGCCACCTGCCCCGAAGATATACAACCTTTGGATGCTGCGATCAGCCGGGCTAAATTGTCTACGCACGTTGCTCATCGAGTCGCCATGAGTTGCGTTAGGATTGACGCAATGACGCTGACATCACCGTCACGCAACGCTGTACCTGTTGGCATCACAACTACACGGTTTGCCACAAGTGATGTGTTCAATAACATCAAGCCTGCGTGTGGAAACAGATCTCGATACGGCTTCATCATGTGGCAACCTGGCCAGAAGTATTTACGCGCCAAGATGTTTTCTGCCTGCAGTGCTAGGACGATCTCATCGCGGCTGATCGGACAGTCGTTCATTACCTCAATGACTATGTATTGAAAATTATTCCGTTCTGCTTCGTCATATGTCAGAAGGCGCAATCCCGGCAGCCCCCCGAGTAACTCGCGGTACTCAATGTATTGTCGACGATTGGTTTCGATGACAGCGTCGATCACGTCAAAACTGGTCAGCCCCATCGCGGCGCACACTTCAATCATCTTGCCATTGGTACCGGGATGGATCACGTTGTCATAGCCGGCAAAACCAAAGTTGCGCATAAGACGCATGGTTTCGGCTAGCTCATCGTCGTCTGTAACGACGGCGCCACCTTCAAAAGTGTTGAAGAACTTGGTCGCGTGAAAGCTGAGCACTTCGCAGGCACCGAAGCGGCCAATGGTCTGGCCCTTGTAGGTGCAACCGAATGCGTGCGCGGCATCGAACATCAATTTCAGCCCATATTCGTCGGCAATCGCCTGTAACTCGTCAATGGCGGCTGCGCGTCCCCATAGGTGTACGCCAATGATACCCGTGGTTCGCGGCGTGATCATGCGCCGTACTGCTGCCGGATCGAGCGTATGGGTGCTCGGGCATATGTCGGCAAACACCGGTGTGATGCCCTGCCAGAAGAGCGCGTGTGCGGTAGCGACGAAAGTGTATGACGGCACGATCACTTCACCGGTCAACCCGAGAGCACGGATGGCAATTTCCAGCGCAATGGTGCCATTGCACATGGCGATGCAGTGCTTGACACCGAGATGCCCCGCTACACGTTGTTCAAACTCCTGCACGAGCGGGCCGTTGTTGCTAAACCAGCGACGGTCGAACATTTCACCGGCGAACCGCATGAAAGTCTCACGACTGCCTACATTGGGCCGTCCAACATGAAGTGGCTCGACAAATGCAGGTGGTGAGCCATTGATTGCAAGGTCGTCGGGAGAGCGAATCTGTTTCATATACGGCTACCGTTGAACTCTTTCAGCAAGCGCGCCGCCCTTTGCACAAACAGGAAGTAAGCCCTGCGCACCAAGACCCACCTCTTACATGCATTCAAGGCTAGTTGTCTCGTTGTTTGGTGTAAGTAAGTGCCGTAATCTGTTCCGAGATTAATCCGATCAGAAAAACAATGACCGACGCACTCCACATCAGCGTACTCATGTTGGTGAGACGACCACCGTGGGCGAACGTCCACGCATAGTTGACACATCCCAGCAGAAAGAACACCACGCTCGCCGGCGCGAACAGCTTCAACGGCGAATACAGCGTGGCGATCTTGAAGATGATCAGCAGAAACCGCAGGCCATCGCGCAGCGGCCGGATGTGGCTTTTACCGACGCGTTGGGCGGCCTTGATCGGCAGGTAGGCGACCGCGTAGGCGCTGCGGAAGAACGCCATGGTGCTGGTGGTGGGGTAGCTAAAACCGTTCGGCAGCAGGTGCAGGAATTCGCGGAACTTGTCCGCGCGCACGGCGCGGAAGCCGGAGGTCAGATCGGCCACCTGATGGCCGGTCATGCGAGTAGCGATCCAGTTGTACAAGGTGTTGGCGAGGCCGCGGCCGACACCGGCCTGGCTGCTCCAGTCGCGGGCGCCGACGACCATGTCGTAGCCGCGCTCCAGTTCAACCAGCAACCGCGCGACGTCGGCCGGATCGTGCTGACCGTCGCCGTCCATGAAGACGAGGATGTCGCCGGTGGCGGCGCGGGCACCGCGTTTGATCGCGGCGCCGTTGCCCATCGAATACGGTGAGGACAGACATCCGACGCCGCTGCTTTTGCAGATGCCGCGGGTGTCGTCGGTGGAACCGTCATCGACCACGATGATCTCGGCGTCGGGATGCGCGGCGCGCAGGCGTGGCAGCAGCGCAGTCAGCGCGGGAGCTTCGTTCTTGGCGGGCAGGATGATGCTCAGGTGGTTCAACAGGTGGCTCCCCGGATGAAGAGGAATCATAGCGTGAAGGCCGCGTTGAGGTTGCGGCGAGGCGCGAGGATTCAGATGATCAGGCTCATGCTGGCGAACTTTGCCGCAGCACGGTCAAACGTCATGATGCGTTCGCAGCCAGCCGATGCGGCGCAGCTTGCGATCAGGCAATCGGCGAAATCCGCCTTGGTGCCCCGGCAGGCGCGCACTGCTTTCCAGACTACCTCGGCACGCTCCACCCTCAATTCCTTGGTACTCAGCAGGGCCTCCAACGCGCCAAGAACCTGGGCGCGGTCCAAGCCGTAGGCCGCACCCAATACCCAGACCAGTTCGATGATGGACACGAGCGATAGCCACCCCGGAGCGTCCACCGTCAAAGCATCGAGCAGAGCTGATGCCTTGGCCGATTGCGTTACATCATCCTGCATGATGTAACGCACCAGAACATTGGTATCGAGGCCGATCATTTGGCCGCCGCACCGGCCGCTGCGATCGCCGCGTTCATCTGCTCGATCGACACCGTTTTGCGCGACTTTCCGAACATGCCCTTGAGTGCCGTCACCGGGCGCGTCGCAGCGATGAACTCGTACCGGCCCGGCTCGATTTCCACGAACTCCACCCGGTCGCCCGTGCGTACCTGCATGGCTTCACGGACGGCAGCGGGGATGGTGATCTGGCCTTTGCTGGTGATGCTGGCGGTGGTCATGATGCTCTCCGATTTCTCCTTACCCAATTGTAAGGATGTCTTGATTGAGGATCAAGGAGAGGAAAATCCCGCTGGATTGCAGGTTTTCACTGGCAACATCGCCTGTAGCCTCTTCCACAGGAAACCTCGAATAACCGGGAATTCGTCATCCCGGCGGCTCTTAACAGCCGAATGGCTGGTCAAGCCGGAGGGGCTTCACAACAGCGAAGCTGGTCATCCAGTGCTGCGCGGCGAGGCAAGACTCTGGATCCCGGCGTTCGCCGGGATGACGGTGAAAAGGAGGTTATTCAGGGCTCCCACAAAACCGAGACGATCCGAGGCTCGTTGGCCGAACACACGGAGCGGCACGACGCAGCGCGTCGAGACAAAGTCCTTGTGCGCCGTATCACCATTATCCGTCGCACCAACAGCAATGGATGACCTGCGGGCCGGACTGCGGTAGATTCAACCACATACAGGGGAAAGGTCGAGTCTGGTTATGTCATCTCAATTGCAACCGTCGCTCGCAGGTTTGTCCGGCATGGCGCGCCGCCTCGTGTCCGAAGGGGTATTGCCGGAAGCCGATGTACGCAAGGCGATGGCCGACAGCGGCCTGCAGAAATCCTCCCTCGGCAACTGGCTGCTGGACCACAACCTGGTCGACAGCGGCAAGCTGACCCAGATCGCCTCGGCCGAGTTCGGCATGCCAATGATGGATGTGGCTACGCTGAATCCCGCAACCATGCCGCTGGATCTGATCAGCGAGGCATTGATCACCAAGCATCAGGCGTTGCCGCTGTTCCGCCGTGGCAAGCGGTTGTTTGTCGGCATCGCCGACCCCATGCAGTCGCATGCGCTGGACGAGATCAAGTTCCACTCCAACTGCATGGTGGAGCCGATCCTGGTGGAGCGCGGCTCGCTGCAGCGGGTCATCGAGGGCCTGCTCAGCAACCTGCGCGACACCATGCCTGACATGGGTGGCGGCGACCTGGACGGTCTGGAGCTGGAAATCGGCGACGACGAGGCCGAGGCAACCGGCATCGACGCGAATGCGATGGACGATGCGCCGGTGGTGAAGTTCGTCAACAAGATCCTGGTCGACGCGATCCGTCGCGGCGCGTCGGACATCCATTTCGAGCCGTTCGAGACCATGTACCGGGTGCGCCTGCGCATGGACGGCATGCTCAAGGCGGTGGCCAGCCCGCCGATGAAGATGGCCAACCGCATCGCCTCGCGCATCAAGGTGATGGCGCAGCTGGATATTGCCGAAAAGCGCGTGCCGCAGGACGGCCGGATCAAGCTCAACCTGTCCAAGACCCGCGCGATCGACTTTCGCGTGAGCTCGCTGCCGACGCTGTTCGGCGAGAAGATCGTGCTGCGTATCCTGGATGGCTCATCAGCCAAGATCGGCATCGAGAAACTTGGCTACGAACCCGACCAGCAGAAACTGTATCTGGACGCGATCCAGAAGCCCTACGGCATGGTGCTGGTCACCGGTCCCACCGGCTCGGGCAAAACAGTGTCGCTGTATACCGGCCTGAACATCCTCAACACCGCCGAGCGCAACATCTCGACAGTGGAAGATCCGGTCGAAATCCGCGTCGAGGGCATCAATCAGGTGCAGCAGAACGTGAAGCGCGGCATGACCTTCGCCAGCGCGCTGCGCTCGTTCCTGCGTCAGGATCCGGACGTGATCATGGTCGGCGAGATCCGCGACCTGGAAACCGCCGAGATCGCGATCAAGGCGGCGCAGACCGGCCACATGGTGCTGTCCACCCTGCATACCAATGACGCGGCGCAGACCATCGCGCGCCTGATGAACATGGGCATCGCGCCGTACAACATCACCTCGTCGGTCACCCTGATCATCGCCCAGCGTCTGGCGCGGCGCCTGCATGACTGCAAGAAACAGATGGACCTGCCGCCGCACGTGTTGCTGAAGGCCGGCTTCACCCAGGCCGACATCGACGCCGGACTGACCATCTTCGAGGCAGTTGGCTGTGACGGTTGCAATGAGGGTTACAAGGGTCGCCTGGGCATTTATCAGGTGATGCCGATGCTGGAAGACATTCAGAAAATCATCCTGCAGGGGGGCAATGCGCTGCAGATTTCCGAGGTGGCCAAGGCGGCCGGGATCAACGACCTGCGCGCCTCGGCCCTGCTCAAGGTGAAGCAGGGCCTGACCAGCCTGACCGAAATCGACCGCGTCACCAAGGAGTGAGCAGAGGATCCGGGACGGCCGTTGCATCGAACTTGCGTCCGGCGCCACGGTTTGGCGCGACGCAAATGACATAAGCTGCACAAATACCTTGTCAGCCGCCGGCTTGGGCGGCTCCGGGAACGAATCACAGGGGGAAGACGCGTATGGCCACGGCTACCGCAAAGCTCAACGCAAATGCAGACAAGATGCGGGCGCTTGGCGCGCAACGCGCCGAAGTCAGCCGGATGACCACCTACGAGTGGGTTGCGCTGGACAAGCGCGGCAAACGCATGAAAGGCGACATGCCGGCGAAGAACGCCTCGCTGGTCAAGGCCGAACTGCGCCGTCAGGGCATGAATCCGCAAACCGTACGGGAGCGCTCCAAACCCCTGTTCGGCGCCACCGGCAGCACGGTCAAACCGCAAGACGTGGCCATCTTCAGCCGCCAGATCGCCACCATGATGGCGTCCGGCGTGCCGATGGTGCAGTCGTTCGACATCATTGCCGACGGCCAGAAGAACATCCGTTTCAAGAACATCCTGCTGGATGTGAAACAGAACATCGAAGGCGGCGCGGCGCTGCATGAAGCGCTGGCCCGCTACCCGGTGCAGTTCGACGAGCTCTACTGCAACCTGGTGCATGCCGGTGAGACGTCCGGCGTGCTGGATACCGTGCTGGATACCGTCGCCACCTACAAGGAGCGCACGGAAGCAATCAAGAAGAAGATCAAGAAGGCGTTGTTCTACCCGATGATGGTGCTGGCCGTGGTGTTCATGGTGGTGCTGATCATGCTGCTGTTCGTGGTGCCGGTATTTGCCAAGACGTTCCAGGATGCCGGCGCCCAGCTGCCCGCGCCGACCCAGTTGCTGGTCACCGCTTCGGAGTTCATGCAGAGCTACTGGTACATCGTGATCGGCATCATCGGCGGCAGCATCGCCGCGCTGGTCATCGCCAAGAAACGCTCGGTGAAGTTCGCCCACTTCCTCGACCGGATGGCGCTGAAGATGCCGGTGATGGGCAACATCGTGCGCAACTCGGCCATCGCCCGCTTCGCCCGCACGCTCGGCGTGACGTTCCGCGCCGGTGTGCCGCTGGTCGAGGCGCTGGACGCGGTGGCCGGCGCCACCGGCAGCGTGGTGTACGGCGATGCCGTGCGCCAGATGCGCGACGACATCTCGGTCGGCCACCAGTTGCAGCTGGCCATGAAGCAGACCAACCTGTTCCCCAACATGGTGGTGCAGATGACCGCGATCGGCGAGGAGTCCGGCTCGCTGGACAACATGCTGTTCAAGGTCGCCGAGTTCTATGAGGAAGAGGTCAACAACGCCGTCGACACCCTCTCCACCCTGCTCGAACCGATCATCATGGTAGTGCTGGGCACCCTGGTCGGCGGCATGGTGGTCGCGCTGTACCTGCCGATCTTCAAGCTCGCCGGCACGTTCTGACGCGGCCTCAAAAAACCAGATCAAGAGCCGGCGGGCCGTGCCCGCCCTACAATGGCGTCACGCTTCGTAGGGCGGGCACGGCCCGCCGCTTTTATTTGCACGAGCACACCGTACCTTCATGCCCTGCCCCTGCCGAGGGGTTCTGATACACAAGGCTGACGCATGCCCGAACTTCCCTTTGCGCTATGGATCGCCTTGGCCGCCGTGCTCGGCCTGCTGGTGGGCAGTTTTCTCAACGTGGTGATCCTGCGTCTGCCCGAACGCATGGCGGCGGGTTGGCGCCAGGAAGCGCGCGAGGTATTGGAGCTTGAGGCCGACCGCACGCCACTGCCGCCAGGCATCGTGCGCGAACCTTCGCATTGTCCGCATTGCCAACACCGGCTGTCGGCGCTGGACAATGTTCCGTTGTTCGGCTGGCTGTTGCTGCGCGGACATTGCCGCTACTGCCACGCGAAAATCTCGATCCAGTATCCGCTGGTGGAGTTGCTCAGCGGCGTACTGAGTGCGGTGATCGTGTGGAAGTTCGGTCCCTCGTGGGCGGCATTGGCCGGGCTGGTGCTGACCTGGACCCTGATCGCCCTGTCCGGCATCGACTTCCGCACCCAGTTGCTGCCCGATCAGCTGACCTTTCCGCTGCTGTGGCTGGGCCTGCTGCTGGCCTTGCTGCCGATGTTCGTGACCGCGCCGTTGGCGATCGTCGGGGCGGCGATCGGCTACCTGAGCCTGTGGAGTGTGTACTGGGTATTCAAGTTGCTCACCGGCAAGGAAGGCATGGGTCATGGCGACTTCAAGTTGCTGGCTGAGCTCGGTGCGTGGATGGGGCCGGTATCGCTGCTGCCGACGATCCTGTTGTCGTCGCTGATCGGCGCACTGGTCGGCGGCACCCTGATCGCGCTGCGCAAGCATCAGCGCGAGATCCCGATGCCGTTCGGACCCTTCATCGCGGCCGCGGGCTGGGTCTGGTTCGTGGCGGGCCCGGGCCTGCTGCAGAGCTACATGCGATTGACCGGTTTGCGATGAGTGCGCGCGCGCCTGCGCTGGGTATCGCGCTGACCGGCGGCGTCGCTGCCGGCAAGAGCGCGGTGACGCGGCGCTTCGAGGCGCTGGGCGTGCATGTGCACGACGCCGACGTGGCGGCGCGCGAGGTGATCGAGCCGGGTACGCCAGGTCTGGAGGCCGTGGTCGCCGCGTTCGGCATCGACGTGCTGGACGCCGCGGCAAGGCTGGATCGACCGGCCATGCGTCAACGCGTATTCGCCGATCCCGCCGCGCGAAAGATGCTGGAGGCGATCATCCATCCGCGCGTGCGCCAATGGCTGCGCGTGCGTGCGCTAACCGAGCAAGGGCCGTATTGCCTGCTGGCGATTCCCCTGCTGGCCGAGAACATCGAGCACTATCGCTGGGTCGACCGCGTGCTGCTGGTGGACGTGCCGGAGTCGGTGCAGCTGACCCGCTTGATCGCGCGCGACGGCATCGACGAGGCATTGGCGCGCCGCATGCTGGCTCATCAGGCCAGTCGCGCCGAACGGCTCGCGCTGGCCGATGACGTGATCGAGAACAGTGGCGACGAATCCATGCTCGACACAGCCGTGACCGAACTGCACCAGCACTATCTCGCCCTCGCCGCGCGCCGCGCTGCTTCGTAGGGCGGCCACTGCCCGCCGCTCCCGATCCGCGCCGCATCTCCGGATGGCGGAGAGCGCATGACCGGCGCCGGCGCGGCCGGCGCCAACATCAGCTGTTGCGCAGGTATTCGACCATGTCGAAGTCGTAGGCGTGCTCGGCATCGGCCTTGTGGTGTACGCGGGAGACCTCGGTCCAGTCGCCGAAATGCACGCCGGGGAAAAACGTGTCGGCACCATCGACCGCGGCGCTGACCCAGGTCAGGTACATGCGGCGTGCCCGCGGCAACGCCTCGGCGAACACCATGCCGCCGCCGATCACCATCAGTCCGGTGTTGTCGGTACGTGCCAGCGCCTCTTCGACCGAGCGCACGGTGAGCTGCCCTGGAAACGGCGCCTCGTGCCGACGCGACAACACCAGGTTGACCCGATCCGGCAGCACGCGCCCGATCGACAAAGCCGTGTTGTAACCCATCAATACGTTCTTGCCGGTGGTCAACTGCTTGAACCAGCGCAGGTCATCGGGCAGATGCCAGGGCAACTGGCCCTTGCGGCCAATGGCGAAATTTTCGTCGAGCGCGGCAATCAGCGAAATAGCCATGACGGGTCCTTGAAAGGCTTGTTCAACAGGGTAATCGGCGCCCGCGAATGGCGTCACCGATCGCCTTGAATCTTAACAGGATGGAATAGCGCCGCGACGGCGAATCGGGCGCCCTGCAGACACTTGCGGGAGGTCCGCCGGCCGGATCCGGCGCCCCGGCGCGCACCACTAGACGGCCACTGCCGCCTTGATCGCCGGATGCGGCGAGTAGCCTTCGATCGCGATGTCCTCGTAGCGGAAATCGAAGATCGAGCGCACGTAGGGATTGAGCTTCAACTGCGGCAACGGGCGTGGCGCACGGCTCAACTGCAGCCGCGCCTGTTCCAGATGGTTGTTGTACAGATGGGCGTCGCCCAGCGTGTGCACGAAGTCACCCACGCCCAGTCCGCACACCTGCGCCACCATGTGGGTGAGCAAGGCATAGCTGGCGATGTTGAACGGCACGCCGAGGAAGATGTCGCCCGAACGCTGGTACAGCTGACAACTCAACTTGCCATCCGCGACGTAGAACTGGAACAGGCTGTGACACGGCAGCAGCGCCATCTTCGGCAGTTCGCCGACGTTCCATGCGCTGACGATCAACCGGCGTGAATCCGGGTTGCGCCGGATCTCGTCGATCACCCACGCGATCTGGTCGACCACGCCGCCGTCGGCGGTGGGCCACGCGCGCCATTGTTGGCCGTAGACCGGGCCGAGGTCGCCGTTGGCGTCGGCCCACTCGTCCCAGATGCGCACACCATGTTCTTTCAGGTAGGCGATGTTGGTGTCGCCGCGCAGAAACCAGATCAGCTCGTGCACGATCGACTTCAGGTGCAGCTTCTTGGTGGTGACCAGCGGAAAGCCCTCGCTGAGATCGAAGCGCAGCTGCCAGCCAAACACGCTGCGCGTGCCGGTGCCGGTGCGATCGGTCTTTTCGGTGCCATGGTCGAGAACGTGGCGAAGCAGGTCGAGATAGGCGCGCATCCGGGAATTCTAACTGGCCAGCGGCAGCGTCGGCGCGCGGCGCGACATCGCGATCAGCACCAGCCCGATCACGATCAACGGCAGCGACTGCATCTGTCCCATGGTCACCCACTGCGTGCCGAACAGATAGCCGAGCTGCGCATCGGGCACGCGCACGAACTCCACCGCGAAGCGGAAGCAGCCATACAGCAGCGCAAACAGGCCGGAGACCAGATAGCGCGGTCGCGGCTTCAGCGAAACCAGCCACAGCACCACGAACAGCACCACGCCTTCCAGCAGCATCTCGTACAGCTGCGAGGGATGCCGCGGCAGCCGATCCGGCGCTTGCGGAAAGATCATCGCCCACGACACATCGCTGGGCTTGCCCCACAGCTCGCCGTTGATGAAGTTGCCGAGCCGGCCCAGACCCAGCCCGATCGGTACCAGCGGCGCCACGAAGTCGATGGTGTCGAAGAAGTGCAGTTTCTGCCGGCGCGACCACCACCAGCCGGCGGCCAGCACGCCGAGCAGGCCGCCGTGGAAGCTCATGCCACCGTCCCAGACCTTGAACAGTGTTTGAGGCGCGGTCCAGACCCAGTGGATGTCGGCGTAGAACAGCATGTACCAGATGCGTCCACCGGCAATCACGCCCAGCATGCCGTAGAACAGCAGATCGCCCAGCGCGTCGCGGGTGACCGGCAGGCGTCCGCGCCGACGCCGGTATTCGCCCAGCAGCGCGACAAAGAAGAACCCGAGCAGGTACATCAGCCCATACCAGTGCACCTGGACCGGGCCGAGGTGGAACGCGACAGGGTTGATATCGACGACGTAAGGCTGGGACATGGCGAAAACGCTGGCTGGCAAAGGCCAAGTGTAGCGGGCCGGGATTGTCTGGCGTCAGCAGCCCTTTCGATCGCGCCTGCGCGGGCGCTAGAATCACCGAGGGACACAGCCTGCACCGGGGGAACGGACACCAGGCAGTCGTCGCCATCATCGGAGATGCCCGCATCCAGTCAGCCCGTTGCGCTCCAGACGAGCCGGCTCACCACACGGAGCGTGTCAGGGGGAAAACCGATGTCCTACCGTCTTGCGCGGACCATGCTGTCCGCTGTCTGTCTGTTGTTGCCTGCCGCTGTCGTCGCGGCCGATCTGATCCCGGTGGAGGATTTCGCGCGGCATGTGCTGGTGTCGGAACCCACGCTCTCGCCGAGTGGCCAATACATTGCCGTGAACATGAATGATGCCAGCGG
>JBEPVP010000118.1:0-11125 GCA_041690935.1 Rhodanobacter sp. | reverse complement strand
GTTATCCGTCGATCACCGTGCCGGCCGGTTTCGCCCACGGCCTGCCGGTCGGCATCGTGCTGTTCGGTGCGAAGTGGAGCGAGCCGACGCTGATCTCGATCGCCTACGGCTTCGAGCAGCACGCCAAGGCATGGCAGCCGCCCACCTTCCTGGATACGGTGAATGGCAAACAGGTGACGGCCGCCGCCAAGCGCTGAGCCCCGCAACAAAAAGGCGACCGATCGCCGCCTTTTTGTTGGGTACATCGAGCGGAAGCGCTCAGCCCTTCGCGCCCACCGACTTGCGCACGATCAGCATCGCCAGCTCCAGCGACTGCTCGTAGTTCAGCCGGGGATCGACCATCGACTTGTAGGCGCGATCGAGGTCGGTCTCGGACAGATCGCGCGCACCGCCCATGCATTCGGTGACATCCTCGCCGGTCAATTCCAGATGCACACCGCCCAGCCGCGTGCCCACGGCGGCATGGATGTCGAACGCCTGGTCGAGCTCGCCGCGGATGTTGTCGAAGCGGCGGGTCTTGTAGCCGTTGGAAGTGCTCTCGGTGTTGCCGTGCATCGGATCGGCGACCCACAGCACGCGGCGCCCCTCGCGCTTCACCGCCTCCAGCAGCGGCGGCAATGCGGCAGCGACCTTCGCATTGCCCATGCGGTGGATCAGGGTCAACCGGCCCGGCTCGTCGTCGGGGTTCAATGCGTCGATCAGCGGCAGCAGCTGGTCCGGGTTCACCGTGGGGCCGACCTTTACCGCGATCGGATTGCGGATGCCGCGGAAATATTCCGCGTGCGCGCCGTCCAGTGCGGCGGTGCGCATGCCGATCCACGGGAAATGGGTGGACAGATTGAACCAGCCCGGATGGCGTGGCACCTGCCGGGTCAGCGCCTGCTCGTAATGCAGCAGCAGCGCCTCGTGCGAGGTGAAGAAATCCACCCGGGAGAAGCCGGCGATCGGGCCGGCCAGCGTCTCCATGAAACGCAGCGAATCGCCAATGCCCGCGACCATCTGCCGGTATTCGGCGGCCAGCGGTGAGTGTTCGACCCAGGCCAGATCCCAGTATTCCGGGTGATGCAGGTCGGCGAAGCCGCCGTCGATCAGTGCGCGCACGAAGTTCATCGTGAGCGCGGAATGGGCATGCGCCTGGATCATCCGCTGCGGATCGGGGCGGCGCGCGGCCGCGGTGAACTCCGGTCCGTTGACCAGATCGCCGCGGAAGCTGGGCAGGCTCACCCCTTCGCGAGTTTCGAGATCGGTCGAGCGCGGCTTCGCATACTGGCCGGCGAAGCGCCCTACGCGCAGCACCGGCTTCTTCAGGCCGTGCACCAACACCAGACTCATCTGCAGCAGCACTTTCAGCCGATTGGAAATCACCGGGCTGGTGCAGTCGGCAAAACTCTCCGCGCAATCGCCACCCTGCAACAGGAACCGTTGACCTTCCTGCGCCTCCGCCAGTGATTGCTTCAACGCCAGCACCTCCCACGAAGTCACCAGCGGTGGCAGCCGCGCAAGATTCGCGCTCGCCTCGGCCAGTTCAGCGGCATCGTCGTACTGCGGTTGCTGCAGCACCACGCGCTGCTGCCATGAGTCGGGAGCCCAGTGGCTGGGAACGGTAGCGTCCGGCAATCCAGCATTCATGGACGTGGCCTTGATCATGGTGGAGGCATTCACTTCTGCAAGGGCCGACGGCGTGTGGCGACGATCACCAGCAGCGCCAGCGCGATGAACCACAGCAGGGCCCAAGCCGGCATGGGCAGACCCAGGATCGGCTCGACCTTGGCACATTCACCGGAGCCGGTGAATACCAGCTGCAGCACGCGGGAAAACGGGAAAGCACTGAACATGTAGTCCAGCGGTGGACCGCAGGAGGGGATCTGGTCCGCCGGCAGCGACTGGATCCACAGATGGCGGCCCGCCACGGCAGTGCCGAACAGCGCTCCCAGCAAGGTTCCGCCGGTATATATCCAGCGTATGCCACCCCGCGGAGCGTGCAGCGCACCAAGCAGAAAGAATGCGCCCATCACGATGAAGCCGATCCGCTGGAAGATGCACAACGGACATGGGAACAAATGCCAGTACTTCTCCGCGAAAAGCGCAAAGCCGAGCAGCCCGGCGCAAATCAGGAAACCGGCGAGAAAACTGACACGATACGACCAGCGGAATGGGTTCATGGCGAATTGTTGCGTTGCGGAACAATGACATTACCTCTTCGTCGGCGTGCTGTCAGCATAACTGCGACATTCCGCAGCAACGATCACCACCCCGTACGCAAAGAAACCCGGCAGGGACACTGCCGGGTTTCTTTGTATGGACGTCTGAACGTCCGTCCGATCGGGCACGCCCGTCCGGTTTACTCGGCGTCGACAGCCTCGACCTGCGGGCGACCGACCAGCTCGACATACGCCATCGGCGCATTGTCGCCGGGGCGAAAGCCGCACTTGAGGATGCGCAGGTAACCGCCGGGACGCTCCTTGTAACGCGGCCCCAGCTCGACGAACAGCTTGCCGACCGCTTCTTTGTCGCGCATGCGTGCGAACGCGAGGCGGCGATTGGCCACACCGTCGGTCTTGGCAAGCGTGATCAGCGGCTCGGCGACGCGGCGAAGTTCCTTCGCCTTGGGCAGGGTGGTACGGATCAGCTCATGCTTCACCAGCGACGAGGCCATGTTGCGAAACATGGCTTCGCGATGGCTGCTGGTGCGATTGAGTTTGCGTCCGGATTTTTGGTGGCGCATGGTTTTGTTCCAGTTCTATAAGGGGCGGAGCGAGGCTCAGCCCAGCTGCATGCCGTGCGAAAGGCCCGGCGGCGGCCAGTTCTCGAGTTTCATGCCAAGTGCGAGACCACGCCCGCCCAGCACATCCTTGATTTCAGTCAGCGACTTCTTGCCGAGATTCGGCGTCTTCAGCAGCTCGACTTCGGTCTTCTGCACCAGATCGCCGATGTAGTAGATGCTCTCGGCCTTCAGGCAGTTCGCCGAACGCACGGTGAGTTCCAGATCGTCGATCGGGCGCAGCAGCAACGGATCGAAACCGCTCTTTTCCGCCTTGTCGGTGGCACTCTCGCGACGCGAAAAGTCACCGAACACCGACAGCTGGTCGTTGATGATCTCGGCGGCCTTGCGGACCGCGTCTTCA
Organism: Rhodanobacter sp.; assembly: GCA_041690935.1. Taxonomy (GTDB): domain Bacteria; phylum Pseudomonadota; class Gammaproteobacteria; order Xanthomonadales; family Rhodanobacteraceae; genus Rhodanobacter. The sequence continues at coordinate 8,000 of JBEPVP010000118.1, read as the reverse complement.
GCGCCGATCGTTCCATTCGTCTCGATATCCAACACCAGCTTGTCGAGGTTGGTGCGCTGCTCGACACGAGCGGCGTCCACTTCGTAAGCCACGCGCAGCACCGGCGCAAACGATGCGTCCAGTTGCAGGCGACCGATCGGACGCGCTTCGTCATCCGGATGCTGGCGCGTGCTGGCCGGTTGGTAGCCGACGCCGCGACGCACCTTCAGGCGCATGTTGAGCGTGATGTCCTTGGTCAGATGGCAGAGCACGTGCTCGGGGTTGATGATTTCCACCGAGTGGTCGACGACGATGTCGCCGGCCGTGACCACGCCCTTGCCCTTCTTGGACAAGGTCAGGGTGACTTCATCGCCGGTATGCTGACGAATCGCCACGTCCTTGAGGTTGAGCAGGACTTCGATCACATCCTCCTGCAGGCCTTCCAGGGTGGTGTATTCGTGCAGCACGCCATCGATTTCGACCTCGACGATGGCACTGCCAGGGATCGAGGAGAGCAGTACGCGACGCAGCGCGTTGCCCAGGGTATGGCCGAAGCCACGCTCGAGCGGCTCGACCACCACCTTGGCGCGGTTGGCTCCGAGCTGTTCGACGCTGAGGCCCCGAGGCCGCAGCACACTAGTTGACGAAACTGCCATGCAGAGCTCCGGTGATTACTTCGAGTAAAGCTCGACGATCAGTGCTTCATTGATGTCGGACGGCAGATCACCGCGATCCGGCACCGACTTGAACGTACCTTCAAATTTCTTGGCGTCGACTTCGACCCAGATCGGACGCAGATCCATGGTGTCGAACACGGTCGCCGCTTCCTGGACGCGCAGCTGGGTGCGCGCGCGCTCGGTCAGCGCGATCGCGTCGCCCGGGGCGACCTGGTAGGAAGGAATGTTCACCTTCTTGCCATTGACCAGAATCGCCTTGTGGGAAACCAGCTGGCGGGCCTGGGCACGGGTAACCGCAAAGCCCATGCGATAGACGACGTTGTCAAGACGGCTTTCGAGCAGACGCAACAGGTTTTCACCGGTGTTGCCCTTGGACGTCGACGCCTTGGTGTAGTAGTTGCTGAACTGACGTTCAAGCACACCGTAGATGCGCTTGACCTTCTGTTTCTCGCGCAGCTGCACGGCGTAGTCGGACATGCGCATGCGCTTGTTCGCACCGTGCTGGCCGGGCTTGTTTTCCAGTTTGCACTTGGAGTCCAGCGCGCGCGCCGGGCTCTTCAGGCTGAGATCTGCACCCTCACGACGGGCGAGTTTGCAGGTAGCTCCACGATAACGGGCCATGGGTATGCTCCTTAGACTCGACGCTTCTTGGGGGGACGGCAGCCGTTGTGCGGAATCGGCGTGACATCGATGATGTTGAGCACTTTGTAGCCCAACGCGTTCAGCGAACGCACCGCCGACTCGCGACCCGGGCCTGGGCCCTTGATGCGAACTTCGACCGTCTTCACGCCGTAGTCGCCTGCAGCACGACCAGCCTTTTCGGCGGCGACCTGGGCGGCGAACGGGGTCGACTTGCGCGAGCCACGAAAACCGGCGCCGCCGGCAGTAGCCCACGACAAGGCATTGCCCTGGCGATCGGTGATGGTGACGATGGTGTTGTTGAAGGAGGCCTGCACGTGGGCCACGGCATCCGTGACAACGCGCTTGATCTTCTTCTTGGTCTTGACCGGCTTAGCCATATTCTAGAATCCGTTACTTCTTGATCGCGCGACGGGGACCCTTGCGGGTACGTGCGTTGGTACGCGTGCGCTGGCCGCGCACCGGCAGGCCACGGCGATGGCGCAGGCCACGGTAGCAACCCAGGTCCATCAAACGCTTGATGGCCATACCCACCTCACGGCGCAGATCGCCTTCGACGATGTACTTGCCGATTTCGTGGCGGATCTTCTCCACCTCGCCTTCACTGAGGGACTTGATCTGGGTGGTGGGAACCACGCCAGCATCCACGCAGACTTTCTTGGCCCGGCTGCGGCCGATACCGAAAATGCTCTGCAGACCAACCCAGACATGCTTCTGGACCGGCAAATTGACACCCGCGATGCGCGCCATGATGTACTTCTCCGATGCGTTTCGTGCGCGGTAAACGCGCAATTTTAACCTGAATTACCCTAACTGGAAAGCCCTGCGACACCGCGGTGTCGCCACTCCCCGACTTTGACCAATCTGCTTGTAGCCTCAGCTACGGCGCAGATTCGCCTTCTTGAGCAGACTCTCGTACTGGTGACTGACCAGATGCGCCTGCACCTGAGCCGTGAAATCCATCACCACCACCACCACGATCAGCAGCGACGTGCCACCGAAATAAAACGGAACATGCCAAGCCTGCTGCATGAACGATGGCACCAGACACACCAGCACCAGATACAACGCACCGACACCGGTCAGACGAGTCATCACCGCATCGATGTAGCTGGCGGTTGCCTTGCCCGGACGGATGCCCGGAATAAGCGCACCTGACCGCTTGAGGTTGTCGGCGGTCTCGTCGGCGTTGAACACGATCGCCGTGTAGAAGAACGCAAAACCGATCACCAACACCGAAAACACGATTTCATACAGCGGATTGCCTGGGCTCAGCGACTGCGTCAGATCCTGCAGCCAGCGTGACTGCTGTCCGGTACTGAACCAGCTGATCGCGGTAGCCGGGAACATCAGCAGACTTGACGCGAAAATCGGCGGAATCACGCCCGACATGTTGATCTTCAACGGCAAGTTGGAGCTCTGGTTCATGTAGGCCTTCTGCCCACCGGAGCGCCTTGCGTAGTTCACGGTGATGCGCCGTTGGGCGCGCTCCATGAACACCACGAACGCGGTCACTGCCAGCGCCAGACCGAACACCATCAGCAACTTGGGCAGCGACAGCTCGCCGTTGTTGGCCATGCCCAGGGTATGTACCACCGCCCCCGGCAGACCAGCGACGATGCCGGCGAAGATCAGCAGCGAAATACCGTTGCCGATGCCCCGCTCGGTCATCTGCTCGCCCAGCCACATCAGGAACATCGTGCCGGCGGTCAGCCCGACCACGGATGACATGATGAAACCGAAACCTGGCGTGTAGACCACCGGCGCGCCACCTGCCGCGACCTGGTTCTGCAGCGCCACCGCGATACCGAACGACTGGAACGCCGCCAGTGCCACCGTCGCGTAGCGCGTATACATCGTCATCTTGCGCTTGCCGGCCTCGCCTTCCTTGCGCAGGCCCTGCAGGCTTGGCACCACCGAGCCCATCATCTGGAACACGATCGACGCCGAGATGTACGGAATCACGCCGAGCGCGAACACCGAGAACCGCGCCAACGCGCCGCCGGAGAACATGTTGAACATGTCCATCAGACCGTTGCCGTTGACCAGGCTGGTCATCGCCTCCGGATTCACGCCGGGCACCGGAATGAACGAGCCAAGCCGGAACACCACCAACGCACCGATCACGAAAAAGATGCGCTGACGCAACTCGGTCAGTTTGCCGAGCTTGCCGAGTGCATTGCCCTTGGCTGCGGCCACCTGATTACTCCACGCTGCCGCCGGCCGCTTCGATGGCTGCCTTGGCGCCGGCGGTAGCCAGCAGACCGGACAACTTCACCGCGCGACCGATTTCACCCTTGAGCACGACCTTGACCCGCTTCGCGCGGCTGTTGATCAGGCCAGCCTGATGCAGCGCAACGACATCGATCACGTCACCCTTGAGGTTGGCGAGCTGGTACAGGAATACTTCCTGGCTCTCGACCTTCTTCTTCGAGCGGAAACCCACCTTCGGCAAGCGACGCTGCAGCGGCATCTGGCCGCCCTCGAAACCGTACTTGTGGGTACCACCCGCCCGGGCATGCTGACCCTTGTGGCCACGACCAGCGGTCTTGCCCATACCCGAACCGATACCGCGACCGACGCGCAGACGCGTTTTGTGCGAACCGGCGGCCGGCTTAAGTGTATTCAGACGCATGATGCTTACTCCTCGACCCGGACCAGGTAATAAACCGTGCTGATCAGGCCGCGAACCTGCGGGCTGTCCTTCAACTCACGGACATCGTTGATCTTGCCCAGACCCAGCGCCTTGACGCTGAGACGATGGCGCGCCTGCACGCCGCGCAGGCCCTTGACCAGGCGCACGCGCACGGTCTTGTCGGCGGTTGCTTGTGACTTAGCCATTGCCGAGCACCTCTTCCAGAGTCTTGCCACGCTTGGCGGCGATCTTCTTGGGCGAGGCAACTGCCTGCAGGCCCTTGATGGTGGCGCGCACCAGGTTGATCGGGTTGCGCGAACCAACAGCCTTGGCCAGCACGTTCTTGACGCCGACCACTTCCAGTACGGCGCGCATGGCACCGCCGGCAATCACGCCGGTACCTTCAGAGGCAGGCTGCATGTAGACGCGAGCTGCACCGTGGTTGGCCTTGATGGCGTACCACAACGTACCGTTGTTCAGTTCGATGCTGACCATCTGGCGGCGGGCGCGCTCCATCGCCTTGGAGATGGCGACCGGCACTTCACGCGCCTTGCCATAGCCGAAGCCGACCTTGCCCTCGCCGTCGCCGACCACGGTCAGCGCGGTGAAACTCATCTGGCGGCCACCCTTGACGGTCTTGGCCACGCGGTTGACGGCAATCAACTTTTCGAGCAGGCCGTCCGAATTTTCGCGATCGTTAGAAGACATGTTCTTTTCCATGTGCCCGGCAGTCCGGGACTTTGCTTGCGGCTGAGCCGCTTGGAGTTGTAGGTGACGCAGTGGAATTCAGGATGGCCCAAAGCCGGCCCTGATCCGGGTGGTGCTTAAAATTTCAGACCAGCTTCGCGTGCCGCATCGGCCAGCGCCTTGATGCGACCGTGGTAGCGGAAGCCGGAGCGATCAAATGCCACCGACTCGATACCCGCGGCCATCGCGCGTTCGGCAACGGCTTTGCCCACTGCAGCGGCGGCGGTCAGGTTCTTGGTGCCTTTGAGGCCTTCAGCGACCGACTTCTGCACGGTGGAGGCGGCGGCCACCACGTTCAGGCCGGAAGCGTCGAAGACCTGCGCATACAAATGCTGGCCAGTGCGGTGCACCGAAAGACGTGCCACCGCCAGTTTGCGGATGTGGCAGCGTGTGGACTTGGCGCGACGCAGGCGATTTTCGTTCTTGTTCATCATGATATCTCCAGAAAGCGGATCGGCTTGTATGAGCGGCTCTTTTGAAGAGTCTGGCCATGGTGGCCAGTCTTCGCGGAGAGACCCGCCTTACGCCTTCTTGGCTTCCTTCAGCGTGATCTTCTCGCCGGCATAACGCACACCCTTGCCCTTGTAGGGCTCCGGCGGACGGAAGCTGCGAATCTTGGCTGCAACCTGCCCCACTACCTGCTTGTCCGTGCCCTTGATCAGGACTTCGGTCTGCGTCGGGGTTTCGATGCTGATGCCTTCCGGCGCTTCGAACACCACCGGATGGGAGAAGCCCAGGCTCAGGTTCAGCGACTTGCCCTGCATGGCAACGCGGTAACCCACACCGACCAGTTCAAGCTTGCGCTCGTAACCGGTGGAAACACCGGTGACCATGTTGGCCAGCAGCGCGCGGGCGGTGCCACCGAACTTGTCGTCGGTGCCTTCGGCAAGACTGACGCTGGCCACACCGTTGTCGACGGTGACGGTCACGCCCGGCAGATGATGCACGGTCAGCGTGCCCTTCGGGCCCTTGACGGAAATATTCTCGTTACCGACCGTCAGCTCGACGCCCTTCGGCAGGGAAATGGGTTGTTTGGCAACACGTGACATCGAAAGACTCCTTATGCCACTTGGCCGATGACTTCGCCGCCCAGACCCTTGGCACGGGCCTGCGCATCGGTCAACAGACCAGCGGAAGTCGAGATGATCGAGATACCCAGGCCGCCGAGGACCTTCGGCAGCTCGTCCTTGCCGCGATACACACGCAGACCGGAACGGCTGACACGGGAAATGGTCTCGATGGCCGGCTGGCCCTCGTAATACTTGAGCTTGAGCTCGAGCACCGGCTTGCCTTCCTCGGCGGAAGTCTTGGCGTCGAGGATGTAGCCCTCGTTCTTGAGAAGGTCGGCGATCGCCACCTTCAGTTTCGACGACGGCATACGCACGGCCGGCTTGCCCATGGCCTGGGCATTGCGGACGCGCGTGAACAGATCGGCGATGGGATCAGTCATGCTCATGAAAACATCCTTCAGAGTGCACCGATATCCGATAAAACCGGAAATCAATCAGATTGTGAGCCGACACATACGCCGGCCTGCCTTACGCAGACCGCCGACTATATCAGCATTTTCAGGTTTTAGCGAATCTCGATGCGGTAGTCGCATCAGTGGCTGCCGGTCGGGCGGCCTGGTGAATCATCCTGGCGCTTGCGCCCCGCGAACGATTCCGGTTTTTGTATTACCAGCTGGCCTTGCGCAGACCCGGCACGTCACCGCGCATGGTTGCTTCACGCAGCTTGTTGCGTCCCAGGCCGAACTTCGCGTAGACCGCGCGCGGGCGACCGGTCAATGCACAACGCGTGCGCTGACGCACCGGGCTGGCATCGCGCGGCAGCTTCTGCAGCTTGGTCTGCGCAACCATCTTCTCCTCATAGGAGGCGGTGGCGCTCAGCACGATCGCTTTCAGTTCGGCACGCTTGGTGGCGTACTTCTTGACGAGTTTGGTCCGCTTGATATCGCGGTTCACCATTGATGTCTTGGCCATGGATTACGCCTATCAGTTACGGAACGGGAAGCTGAATGCTGCCAGCAAGGCTTTCGCCTCTTCGTCGGTCTTCGCCGTGGTGGTGATGGAGATATCCATGCCACGCAGCGCATCAACCTGGTCGAAGTCAATTTCAGGAAAGATGATCTGTTCCTTGATACCGAAGTTGTAGTTGCCACGGCCATCAAACGCCTTCGCCGAGACACCACGGAAGTCGCGCACGCGCGGCAGCGAGATGTTGATCAGGCGGTCCATGAACTCCCACATCTGGGCGCGACGCAAGGTGACCTTGCAGCCGATCGGCCAGCCGTCGCGGATCTTGAACGAGGCCACGGAAACGCGCGCCTTGGTCGTGATCGGCTTCTGGGCCGCGATCTTGGCCATGTCGGCCACGGCGTTCTCGAGCACCTTCTTGTTGCCCGCAGCTTCGCCCACGCCCATGTTCAGCGTGATCTTGGTGATGCGGGGAACCTGCATCACGTTCTGGTAGCCGAACTGCTCAGTGAGCTTGCCGACAACCTGTTCTTTATAAAAATTTTCAAGGCGCGTCATGATCGTGTTCCTTACGCGTCCACGACCTCGCCAGTCGAACGGAACACGCGGACCTTGCGCCCATCTTCGAGCGTTTTGGTGCCGACGCGTTCACCCTTGTTCGTGGCGGGGTTGAACAGCTGCACATTGGAGAGATGGATCGAAGCTTCACGCTCGACGATGCCGCCAGCCTGGTTGGCCTGCGGATTCGGCTTGGTGTGACGCTTGACCAGATTCACGTTGGAGACGAACACACGATCGTCTGCAACACGCAGCACATCGCCGCGTTGACCCTTGTTCTTGCCGGTGATCACGAGGACCTGATCACCTTTGCGGATACGGTTCATTTCTTGACTCCGCTCAGAGCACTTCGGGAGCGAGCGAGACGATCTTCATGAACTTCTCGCTGCGCAGCTCGCGGGTAACCGGCCCGAAAATACGGGTACCGATCGGCTCGAGCTTGTTGTTGAGGAGCACCGCTGCATTGCCGTCGAAACGGATCAGCGAGCCATCGGGACGGCGGACACCCTTGGCGGTACGAACCACCACGGCATTGTACACCTCACCCTTCTTTACCTTGCCGCGGGGAATTGCATCCTTCACGGTGACCTTGATGACATCACCGATCGCGGCGTAACGGCGCTTGGAGCCGCCGAGCACCTTGATGCACATCAGTTCTTTCGCGCCGCTGTTGTCCGCTGCGGAAAGCGTGCTCTGCATCTGGATCATGGCTGCACCCTCCCTTAGACGTTGGCGCGCGTGATGATTTCAACCACGCGGTGATGTTTGGTCTTGGACAACGGACGGCAC